>NZ_JBFUMN010000003.1:0-346321 GCF_054049335.1 Roseateles sp. P5_E1 | reverse complement strand
CGCCTCGCCCGGCGGCGCCGCAGCAGGCCGCGGCCCCGGCGCCTGCCTCGCCGCGCGTGGGCTCCGAGGGCTATGGCCCGCACATCGAGCGCGCGTTGGCGGGCAATGACGCGGCAAAGGCTTGGAAAGCGGTGCAGTGGCTGAAGCTATGTGCGTCGAACGTGCAGTGGCGCAGCCACCTCGAAGCCATGCGCGACCAGGGCGTGGCGCAGGAGAGGATGACGCAGAGGATGATCGCGGCCGATGCCGATGCGCGGCGCTGCCAGACCGTCAATGCCCAGCACCAGGCGCTGCTGGCCGAGCTTGCCGCGCAGGCGATGCGTGGGGGCGTGCCCGAGGCCGCCTCGGCCTATGCGCACGCGGCCTCTGCGGCCGACCTCTCCGCCCAGCAACGGCAGGAAGTGGCCGAGGCGATGCGGCGCGACGCCCGCGCGGGTGACGAGATGAGCCTGGTCAACGCGGCGACGTCCAATGCCGCCTGGGGGCTGAGCGATGCCGAGCGGCTGAGTTTCCTGCTGGCCTATGGCATGTTGGACCCGTATGCGGGAGAGATCGTGGTCGATCGCTTGCTGACTTCGAACGCCCTCGAGCTGGCAACACCACCCACCCAGGAGCAATTGGCGGCGGCCAGGCAGGCGGCGCAGCAGCTCGTCGACCGCGTGCGCGCCGGCAAGCCGTCCTGAGGCGCTCAGAGCAGGCCGTTGCCGACATAACGAAGCAGGTAGCCCTGCTCGTCGGCCAGGACGGACAGAGATCTTCGTGCCGGTGCGGATCGGCTGAAACATCTCGACAGCAAGGCGGCAGGCGCCACCCCGTACCTGGCCCGCAGCGCCCTGCCGCGGGCCCTTTCTCATCAGAGCTCCAGCCGGTGAAAACTCACGCGGCCGCCTGCCGGCCGGCCGGTTGCGCTAGGCTGCGTGTCATCTCACCGACTGCGGAGACCGCCCTGGAGATCTTGCTTGAACTGCTGCTCGAACTCGTCTTCCAGGTCTTCGGCGAACTGCTCGTCGAACTCGGCCTGCATGCCGTGGCCGAGCCTTTTCGCAAGCAGCCCAGCGTCTGGGTGGCCGTGCTCGGCTATGTGCTGCTGGGCGGCATCGTCGGCGCGCTGAGCCTGTGGCTGATGCCCCAGCACCTGACGCGCGATGGCTGGCCCCGCCTGGCCAACCTCGTCGTCACGCCCGTGATCGCCGGTTTCGCAATGACGCTGATGGGCCTGTGGCGATCGCGCCGTGGTGACCCCGTGCTGCGCATTGACCGCTTCGCCTACGGCTATCTGTTCGCGCTGACGGTCGCCGTCGTGCGCTACAACTTCGCGAGCTGAGCCGCCATGGACGCCATTCGCTGGGTTCTCATCCTCATCGCGGTTGGCGCGGCAGCTGCCGCCGCCCTATGGCTGGGCCTGAGCGAGCCGCCAGCCAACCCGGCCTTGCCCTCCCAGCCCACAACCGTGGCCGCCCTGCCCGCCACGCCGCCCCTGGCGGCTTCAGCAGCCTCGACAACCATCCGCGCGGTGGCGCGCGCCGCCTCCGCAACGGCTTCGCCGACACCCACCTCCGCAAGGCCGGCCGCACCGCGCATCGGCTCGGAAGGGTACGGCCCGCACATCGATCGTGCGATGGCCGGCGACGATGCGGCGGCCGCCTGGGAGGCGGTGCGCTGGCTGCGGCTTTGCGCGTCGAACGAGACGCGGCGCAACAGCTTCGAGACCGTCCGCAACCAGGGGATATCGCCGGAAATGATGACCCAGATGATGATGGAGGCCGATGCCGAGTCGAGGCGCTGCCAGACCGTGACCGCCCAGCACCGCGTGATGCTGCCGGAACTGGCCTCACGGGCGGTGCGGGCCGGCGTGGCCGAGGCGGCCTCGGCCTTTGCCGCCGCGACCTTCCCCGGCGACCTGACCGCTGCGCAGCGCCAGCAGGTGGCCGAAGCGATGCGGCGTGACGCGCTCGCCGGTGACGGGCTCAGCCTCTTCAATGCGGCGACGTCGAACCCCGCGTGGGGACTGAGCGATGCCGAGCGTTTGAGCTTTCTGATGGCCTACGCCGAACTGCCCGATCACCCTGAGGCGAAGGGCGCGGCCAAGTCGCTGCTGGAGCGGGGTGCGCTTCACCTGGCAGCGCCGCCCACGCCGCAGCAGATAGCCACGGCCAGGGAGGCTGCGCAGCAGATCCTTGCGCGCCGGCCTGCTGGCGGCAAGCTCTGAGGTCGCTCAAGGCATGCCGTTGTCCACGTAGTCGGCAAACCCCGGCCGCGCGCTCAAGCGCTGCAGCCAGGCCTCCACCGCCGGCAGTTCCACGCGCTCGATCGGCGCGTTCTTCCAGCGCTGGGCCGACAGGCCGAGCACGACGTCGGCCAGCGTGAACTCAGGCCCGGTCACGAAGGCGCCCGTCTTGGCGAGCTGCACTTCCAGCATGCCCATGTGCTTGTTCCAGTTCGCCACGCCTGCAGTGATGGCCTCGGGCGTGGCCGGCTGGCCGCGCACCAGCGCCATGAAGGCGACGCGCCAGCTGTTGTTCAGCTCGCCGGCCTGCCAGTCCATCCATTGCTCGACCCTGGCGCGCGCCTGCGGCTCGGTCGGCAGCAGCGTGGTTGCGTAGAGCTTGGTGGCGAGATAGCGGCAGATGGCATTGCTCTCCCACAGCACGAAGTCACCATCGATGAGCACGGGTATCAGGCCGTTGGGGTTCATCGCCAGATAGCCCGGCTCCTGCGGCGAGCGAAAACCCGCCCCCCAGTCCTCGCGGTCGAGCTCGAGATCGAGCTGCGCGGCGGTCCACATGACCTTGCGGACGTTGATGGAGGTGAGGCGGCCGAGGAGACGGAGAGCAGGCATGGGAGATGCGGGCGAGTCAACGGAGCCTGCAGTGTCGGTTCAGAAGTCGGCCCATTCACCATCGGCCGCCGCCGGGGGCTTGACGACGGCCGGGCCGGCGGCAGGCCTGGAGGGCACGCGCGGCTCGACGGGTGCCTGTCTGCGCACGACGGCCTTGACCGCCGGTCGCGTCGACGGCCGGCTCACGGGTGGCGAGGGCTTGCGTGGCCGGGGCGCCGGCACGACCGCATGAGCCTCGTGCGCGAGCCGGAAGACCGCCACCGCCGCCACGAGCTGGCGGGCCTGCTCCTTGAGGCTCTCGGCGGCGGCGGCGCCTTGTTCGACGAGTGCGGCGTTCTGCTGCGTGGTCTGGTCCATCTGCATGACCGCTTCGCCGACCTGGGCCACGCCGCTACTCTGCTCGCCGCTGGCGCTGCTGATCTCGCCCATCAGGTCGGTGACGCGGCGGATCGCGTCGACCACTTCGGTCATGGTCGAGCCGGCCTGGTCCACCAGCACTGTGCCGCGCTCGACACGCTCGACGCTGGCCATGATCAGCAACTTGATCTCCTTGGCCGCCTGGGCGCTGCGCTGGGCCAGCAGGCGCACCTCGCCGGCCACGACCGCGAAGCCGCGGCCCTGCTCGCCGGCTCGCGCGGCCTCCACCGCCGCATTCAGCGCAAGGATGTTGGTCTGGAAGGCGATGCCGTCGATGGTGCCGATGATGTCGGAGATGCGCTGCGAGCTCTGCTGGATGTCTCTCATCGTCGCCACCACTTCGTTGACGACGGCGCCACCCCGCACGGCCACCTCGCTGGCGCCTTGTGCCAGCTGGTTGGCCTGACGGGCGTTGTCGGCGTTCTGCTGCACGGCCGAGCCCAGCTGCTCCATCGACGCCGCCGTCTGCTCCAGGGCGCTGGCCTGCTCTTCGGTGCGGCTGGACAGGTCCTGGTTGCCCTGCGCGATCTGGGCGCTGGCGATGGCCACGCTGTCGGAGTTGGCGCGTACGGTGCTCACGATGAGGGCCAGCGCCTCCTGCATGCGCGCCACAGCAGCCACGGTACTCGTCGTGTCTCCTGACCGCACCGGTACCGGCTGGGCCAGGTCTCCATCGGCCACGCGCTGCACGGCATCGCTGAGTTCGCCCGGCTCGGCACCAAGTGCGCGGCTCAGGCTGCGCGACAGTGCCCAGCCCACGAGACCGCCCAGCAAGGCCATCGCGACCGCGCCGCCCAGCATCTCCATGCCGCTGCTGGCGGCGACTTGGCCGGCATCCTTGGCGAGCTGGTTGGCGACTTGGCTCTGCAACTCGATGGAGTCATCGACGGCCTTGAAGATCGTGCTCTGCCGGGCACGCACCTCGCCGGTCAGCATCGCAGCGCCCTCGGCTGTCTTGCCCTCGCTCGCCAGCGCCAATACCTGGTCCAGCCCGTGCCGGTAGGCGGGCGTGTTGTCGGTGATGAGCTTGAGCAGCGCCCGGCTCCTGGGCTGCGCGAGCGCCTTGTCCAGCATGGCGAGCGACTCGTCGGTGGCCGCACGCATCTCGCCGATGCGCTTCACCTCGGCAGCACGGACGGTCGCATCGGTCGTCAGCAGCACATTGCGCACCGCGCGAGCGCTCGTGTTGAGGTTGTCCTTGATGTCGGCGAACTTGTCCATCTTGGGCATGCGATCAAGGGCCAGCTCGTCGACCTTGGCGGCCAGCGAGCCCATCCGCAGCATGCCGAAGACGGCGATCACAAGGCCGAGCAGCACCGCCGAGCCGAAACCCAGGGCCAATCGGGTGGAAACCTTGAAAGCATTGAAGTTCATGGCTTGACCTCGTCGAAGGAGTCGAGCGGCTGGCGACATCGTCGACTCAGCCGGAAGTCGGTCGGCAGGACGCCGTTGTCCGCCTGCACCGCGCTGCGCCTTGGGCGGCGCTCGCTGAAGGGCGCCGCTGCTGGGCTGCCCTGCAGAGCCAGCATGACAGGGATCTTGAGGCGCTGCAAGCTGCACTCCGTGCCTCGGCCGTGCCTCCGGATAGGCACGGGATCTGCCTGCGGCCACACGGCGGCTAGCTAGCCCTGTGTCGCCGACTGCTGCGCGCGGCCCGCCTCGGTCAGGGTCACCGTCCAGCGGCCCGCGTCGTCGCAATGCAGGCTGACCCAACCAGGCCCGGCCACGCCACCGAGCCGGGCGTCACTCAGGGCCGTGAACTCGCGCAGCAACTCGCTGACGCGGGCGTCCAGGCGCTTGGCCAGGCGCGTCAGCGGCACGGCCTGGGCGCCATCGCCCAGCTCGCGCAGCAGGTCAGGCGGCGTGCGCACTCAGCACGACCGGGATGGACTTGGACGTCGGCGTGCGCGCGGTGACGGAGAAGCTCTGCAGCGGCACCAGCGGGTTGGTCTCGGGGTAGTAGCTGGCCAGGCAGCCGCGCGGGATGTCGTATTCGACGAGCAGGAAACGCTCGGCGTGGCGTTGTTGCACGTCGCCGCCGGCCTCATCGATGTAGAGGCTGGTGATGTCCACCCAGTCGCCGGCCCTCATGCCGAGATCCTTGATGTCATCGGCGTTGATGAAGACGACGCGCCGATGACCGTAGACGCCGCGGTAGCGGTCGTCATGGCCGTAGATGGTCGTGTTGTACTGGTCGTGGGAGCGCAGCGTCGTCAGCGTGAAGACGCGAACGTCGCGCTGGCGCTCGGCAATGCGCTGCACGGCCAGATCGGTGGGCATCGCATGCGTGCTGAACTCGGCCTTGCCGCTCGCCGTGGCCCAGATGCGTTCGCTGGCGGTGTTGCGCAGGCGAAAGCCGCCGGGCGCCTTGATCTTCTCGTTGAAGCCGGCGAAGTCGGGCAGCACGGCCTCGATCTTGTCGCGGATGGCGGCGTAGTTGCTGGCCAGGGCCAGCCAGGGCGTGCGGCTCTTCGTCAGCGTGGCAGCGGCCATGCGTGCGACCAGCATGGGCTCGGAGATCAGGTGCTCCGAAGCCGGCGCATTCATGCCGGCCGACAGGTGCACCATGCTCATCGAGTCTTCCACCGTGACGCCCTGCGGGCCGCTGGCCTGCACGTCGATCTCGGTACGGCCCAGCACCGGCAGCACCAGGGCCTTGCGACCGTGCACGACATGGCTGCGGTTGAACTTGGTGGTGATGTGCACCGTCAGCTCGCACTGGCGCAGCGCGCGCCAGGTGGCGGCCGTGTCGGGCGTGGCGGCGGCGAAGTTGCCGCCCATGGCGATGAAGACCTTGCCCTGGCCGTCAAGCATGGCCTGGATGGCACCCACGGTGTCATACCCGTGCTCGCGCGGCGGCTCGAAGCCGAACACCTGGCCCAGCTTGTCCAGAAAGGCCGGCGCGGGCTTCTCGTAGATGCCCATGGTGCGGTCACCCTGCACATTGCTGTGGCCGCGCACCGGGCAGGCGCCCGCACCGGGGCGGCCCAGGTTGCCGCGCAGCAGCAGCAGGTTGACGATCATCTGGATGGTCTTGACCGAGTGGCGGTGCTGGGTGATGCCCATGCCCCAGCAGGCGACGACGCGCTCGCTCGTCGCGTAGATGTCGGCGGCCTGCACGATCTGCTCGCGTGTCAGGCCCGATGCCGCGACCAGCGGCTCCCAGGGCTGCTCGCGCAGCTCGGCGATGAAGGTCTCGAAGCCTTGGGTGTGCTCGGCGATGAAGGCCACGTCCAGCACGCGCGGCTTACCGGCCGCCAGCGCGGCATCGTCCAGTTCGACGACGCGCTTGCACATGCCCTTGAGCAGCGCGAAGTCGCCGCCGACCTGGAGCTGGAAGTAGTGGCTGCTGATCGGCGAGTCGCCCAGCGTCGCCATCTCGATGGCGTTCTGCGGGTCGGCGAAACGCTCCAGGCCGCGCTCGCGCAGCGGGTTGAAGCTGACGATGCGCGCGCCGCGCTTGCGCGCCGCGCGCAGCTCGCCCAGCATGCGCGGGTGGTTGGTGCCCGGGTTCTGGCCGAACACGAAGATGGCGTCGGCCTGCTCGAAGTCGTGCAGCGTGACCGTGCCCTTGCCGACGCCGATGGTCGGCCGCATGCCGGAGCCGCTGGGCTCGTGGCACATGTTGGAGCAGTCGGGGAAATTGTTGGTGCCGTACTCGCGCACGAACAGCTGGTAGAGGAAGGCGGCCTCGTTGCTGGTGCGGCCCGACGTGTAGAAGATGGCTTCGTTGGGATCAGGCAGCGCCTGCAGCTCGCGGGCGATCAGCGCGAAGGCGGCGTCCCAGCTGGTGCGCTGGTAGCGGTCGGTCTCGGCGTCATAGACCATGGGCTCGGTCAGGCGGCCGGTGGCTTCCAGGTCGTAGTCCGACGCCTCGGCCCATTCCTTCAGCGTCTTCGCGGCTATGACCTCGGGCGTTGCGCGCCGCGCGGTGGCTTCGGCGGCGACGGCCTTGGCGCCGTTCTCGCAGAACTCGAAGGTGGAGCGGTGGTCGCGGTCGGGCCAGGCGCAGCCGGGGCAGTCGAAGCCGTCGGTCTGGTTGGCATGCAGCAGCGTCTTGGCGCCCTTCACGGCCACGCCCTGCTCGTTCAGGTGCTTGGCCACGCTCTTCAGCGCGCCCCAACCGCCGGCGGGGCCGTCGTACAGCTCGATCTTTTGTTCGCTCATGTCAGTGGTGCCCGGCCGCCCGAAGCCGCTGACGCACCCCCTCGGGGGGCAGTGAGCAGCGCGAACGTGGGGGCTGTAAGGTCATACACCAAGAAAAAGGCCCCGCGCCTTGCACAGGCAGCGGGGCTTGTCAGCCTAGCAGGACCAGATCAGTTGAAGAACTTGCCCACGTTGATCAGGGTCTTGTACACGCCCCAGGCCAGTGGGATGCCCACCGCGGCCCAGGCCAGCGCCACCACCGCGGGCGAAGTCGCGGCACTGGCGCCCGACCCCGAACCCACCTCGGCAGCCGCAGCGCGCTCGTGCGCCAGACGCTTTTCCTCGGCCAGCTCGGCCTCGGTCATGAAGTGCTTGTCGGCCACCGGACGGATCATCAGGTTGGCGATCAGGCCGACGACCAGCATGCCCACGAGGATGTACATGGTCTGGTTGTAGACCTGCTCGCGCGGCAGGCCCAGCTCCAGCTGGTAGTCGCGCATGTAGTTCACGACGACGGGGCCCAGGATGCCGGCCGTGGCCCAGGCCGTCAGCAGGCGGCCATGGATCGCACCCACCATCTGCGTGCCGAACAGGTCGGCGAGGAAGGCCGGCACGGTCGCAAAACCGCCGCCGTACATGCTCAGGATGACGCAGACCGCGCCGACGAAGGCGAGCTTGGAGCCGGCGGCAGCGCTGCTGGGGATGCTGGCATACATCAGCCCGCCAAGCAGGAAGAAGACGACATAGGTGACCTTGCGGCCGAGCTTGTCCGACAGGCTGGCCCAGAAGAAGCGGCCACCGATGTTGAACAGGCTCAGCAGCGCCGTGAAGCCGGCGGCCACAGCGGCGATCTTGGCCAGTTGCGCCTTGTCCAGCTCACCGAACTTGGCCGTCAGGCCGATCAGCGAACCGCCGAAGACTTCCTGCAGCATCGGGCTGGCCATGCCGATGACGCCGATGCCGGCCGACACGTTCATGCACAGCACGATCCAGACCAGCCAGAACTGCGGAATGCCCCAGACCTTTTTCACGTGCACGTGGCGCTGCGTGATCATGGCGTTGCTGCCCTGGGCGACCGGTGCGGTCCAACCGGCCGGCTTCCAGCCCGTGGGCGGCACGCGATAGCCGAATGCGCCGCCGATCATGAAGACGAAGTAGACGAGGGCCATGACGATGAAGGTCTGCGTCACGCCGACGTCGGTGGCCGTGGCGAAGGTCTTCATCAGTTCGGCCGCCAGCGGCGAGCCGATCATGGCGCCGCCGCCAAAGCCCATGATGGCCATGCCGGTGGCCAKGCCGCGCTTGTCCGGGAACCACTTGATCAGCGTACTGACCGGGCTGATGTAGCCCAGGCCCAGGCCGATGCCACCGATGACGCCGCTGCCCAGGATCATCAGCCAGAACTGGTGCAGATGAATGCCCAGCGCCGAGATCAACATGCCGCCGCACCAGCACAGGGCCGACACGACACCGGCCTTGCGCGGTCCGGCGCGTTCGAGCCAGCCACCCCAGATCGCCGCGGAGCAACCCAGGAAGACGAAGAACAGCGTGTACATCCAGCCCAGCGTCGAGACCTTCCAGTCGCAGCCACTGACGAAGAGTTCCTGGAAGAAACCCACGTCGGCGCCGCACTTGATCGCCTCCTTGATGCCCAGGGCCTTGGACAGCGGCAGCCAGAACACCGAGAAGCCATAGGCCATGCCGATGCACAGATGGATGGCGAGGGCCGCCGGCGGCACCAGCCAGCGGTTGAAGCCGACGCCGGCAATGGTTCTTTCCTTGTCGAGCCAGCCCGCACTCCGACCCGGACCGGGTACGGCATCCAATCCCACTGAAGACATGGTGTTCCCTTCGACGTTGATGTGAATCTCGTGCGCAACCACCATCAGCCCGCCCGAGGCGGCGCAGGATACGGGTTGCTTTGTGACGAGTCCGCCGTTGAAGTGGCGATCTAGGGAAAAACCTAGCGCGTCGTGCGGAAAATCCGGGCAGATGGCACGGTTGGATGGGCGGCTATCCTGCTGCGCCATGCGACGCGTATTGATCATTGACGACCACCCCGGCGTGGGCCAGGCGCTGGAACTGCTGCTGTCCCTGCACGACATCGAGGCCAGCATGGCCACCAGCCCCGAGGAGGGCCTGGCCCTGCTGGACAAGCGCGCCTTCGGCCTCGTCATCCAGGACATGAACTTCACGGCCGACACGACCTCGGGTGAGGAAGGCGAGCAGCTCTTTCGTGCCATCCGCGCGCGCCGCCCCGACCTCCCCGTCATCCTGCTGACGGCCTGGACACGGCTGGACGCGGCCGTGGCCCTCGTCAAGGCCGGCGCGGCCGACTACCTCGCCAAACCCTGGGACGACGCCAAGCTGATCGCGACCGTCGAGAACCTGCTGGAGCTGGGCGAGGCCAACCGCGAAATCGCGCAGCTGCGCGAGGCGCGGGCGGCCAGGCGCGCAGCGCTGGCACGGCGCTACGACCTCGCCGGCCTCGTGTTCGGCTCCGATGCGATGGCCAATTTGCTCGAACTGGCCGGCCAGATCGCCGCGGCACCGGTGCCGGTACTGATCACCGGGCCGAACGGCGCCGGCAAGGAACGCATTGCGGCCTTCGTGCACACCAATTCAAGCGCGCATGACGGTCCTTTCGTCGCGCTGAACTGCGGCGCCCTGCCGGCCGACCTCATCGAGGCCGAGCTGTTCGGCAGCGACAGCGGCGCCTACACCGGTGCGGCCAAGGCGCGCGTGGGCCGCTTCGAGGCGGCCGATGGCGGCACCCTCTTCCTCGACGAGATCGGCAACCTGCCGCTGGCCGGCCAGGTCAAGCTGCTGCGCGTGCTGGAGACGGGCCAGTTCGAGCGCCTGGGCTCGAGCAAGACGCGCCAGGTGCGGGTGCGCGTGCTGAGCGCGACGAATGCCGACCTGCGCGCCATGGTCAAGACCGGCGCCTTCCGCGAAGACCTGTTCTACCGCCTCAACCTCATCGAGCTGAAGCTGCCGCCCCTGGCCGAGCGCCGCGACGATGTGCTGCCGCTGGCTGAACACTTCCTGGCCGGCCGGGCGCGTTTGAGCGAGGCCGCGCGCGAGGCCCTGCTTGCCCACCGTTGGCCCGGCAATGTGCGCGAACTGAAGAACGCCGTCGAACGCGCGGCGCTGCTGTGCCAGGGCGGTGAGATCACGCCGGCCCTGCTGGGGCTGGAGGAAGCCAATGGCAATGGCGGGGGCGCCTGGCGCAACCTCGACGAGCCCAGCCGCGAGGCCGTCGTCGCGGCGCTGAACGCGGCAGGCGGCGTGGTCAGCCGCGCGGCCAGCCAGTTGGGTCTGTCGCGCCAGGCGCTGTACCGGCGGCTGGAGCGTTATGGGATAGACCTTTGATGCCGCTGTCGCTGCGCGCACGCGCACTGCTGGCACTCGGCGCGGCGGCGGTCGTGCCGCCCCTGGTCATCCTCGGCGTGCGCCGAGCGGGCCTGGATGCAGGCATCGCGCTGGCCGTGGCGGTGATCGTCATGCTGCCGCTGATCGGCTGGTTGGCGGCGTTCTGGCTGACGCCGCTGCTGCGGCTCACGCGCGCACTCGAAGGGGCCGTGCTGAGTTACCGGGACGGCGACTTCAGCCTCAATCTCGCGCCAGACGGCCCGCGTGAGCTGATCGAGCTGACGCAACTGCACGCCGAGCTCGGCCTGGCCCTGCGCGAGCAGCGCCAGCACCTGGCCCAGCGCGAGCTGCTGCTGGACACCGTCGTGCAGAACACGCCCGTCGCGCTGGTGCTGACGGCGCCGAGCGAGCGCATCGCCATTGCCAACCTGGCCGCACGCCAGTTGCTGGGCGACGGCCGCAGCCTGACCGGGCTGGACTTCACCACCGTCATCGCCCACCTGCCGGAGGCGCTGCGCGAGGCCCTCGCCGGCGACGGCGACCGGCTTTTCGCGGTGACGCTCCCCGATGGATCGGAGGAAACCTTCCACCACAGCACGCGCACATTCAGGCTGCAGGGCCAGCCGCATCGGCTGCGGCTGCTGCGGCGCATGACGCGGGAGCTGTCGCGGGCCGAAGTCGCGACGTGGAAGCGCGTCATCCGCGTGTTGAGCCACGAGCTGAACAACTCGCTGGCGCCGATCTCGTCGCTGGCCCACAGCGGCGCGGAGCTGGCGCGGCGCGGCAACACCGAGCGCCTGCTGCAGGTACTGGCCAGCATCGGCGAGCGCGCGGCACATCTGCATGTCTTCCTGAGCGGCTACGCGGCCTTCGCCAAGCTGCCGGCACCGCGCCGCGCCGCGGTGGACTGGTCGGCCTTTATCGCGCGGCTGGCGACGCTGGGCGAATTCCGCGTCGAGGGCGCGCCGCCCGATCAGCCCGGCTGGTTCGATGCGGCCCAGATCGAACAAGCCCTGCTCAACCTGATCAAGAACGCCCATGAGTCGGGCAGCGACCCCGACGAGATCCTGCTGCGCCTGGCCAGCCAGGGCGACGAGCTGCGCATCGAAGTGCTGGACCGCGGCCCCGGCATGAGCGAGGCGGTGCTGGCCCAGGCCTTGCTGCCCTTCTACTCCACCAAGCGCTCCGAACCCGGCTCCCAGGGCGGTACGGGCCTGGGGCTTGCGCTGGCACGGGAGATTGCCGAAGCCCACGACGGCCATATCGCGCTGGCCAACCGGGACGGTGGCGGGCTGCGCGTGACGATCCGGCTGCCAGGGCGCGCCGTCCTGTCGAATGGGGATGCCAAGACAAGCAATTAGTGACAGAGTGCACAACTTGTTTCAGCGGGCCACCGCCGGCTCGCTGCCTTGGGAGCCGTGCCATGTCTCTTCGTGCCTTGACCCTGCTGGGTCTCGCTTCCCTCGCCTGCACCGCCCAGGCGCAGTCGCAATACCGCGTCTTTGCCGAGGCCTACAGCGGCTACTACAACAGCATCCAGACAACCAGCCCCGTCTTTGGCCTGGACGCCGGCGGCAACCCGAACACCGTCTACGGCAGCGTCTATTACGGCTCCGACTACCGCAGCGGCGCCGCCTACGATCAAGCCACGCCCCTGCCCAATGTGACGGCCGGTGGCGTCTGGGCGGGTGACGCCAGCCAGGGCATGACGCCCGTCACCGCCAATGCCTACGGCATGACGGACTGGGGCAGCAACCACGCCAGCGCCTCGCTGGCCGGCTTCACGCCGGTGAGCCAGAGCTACGACGGCCAGTTCGTCGTCGGCGCGACCAGCTGGCCCATGCACGTGGAAAGCAACAACCTGACCTATGCGGTCGGGCGCTCGGCCTGGGAAGAGCTTTACCAGATCGGCGGCGGCACCGGCACGGGCACCTTCACCGGTACCATCCACATCGACGGCAGTCTCGCCGGCATCACGACGGGCAATGGCGGCGCGTCCATCGACTGGTCGCTGCGCTCCTTCTCCAACCAGGTCGTCGCGTCGGTCTACGCCTCCTACGACGCGGGCTCGGACCACTGGAACAAGAGCGTCTACAGCGACGGCCTGTGGACCTACACGGATGGCAACGGCACGCTGACGATCAACGAGGATGTCATCGGCAGCTACAGCTTCACCTATGGCACGGCGCTATACCTGAAGTCCGAGCTGAGCACGAGCATCAGCGGCAACGGTGCCGCGGACTTCTCCAACACCGTGCAGTTCACGGGCATGCAGTTGCCGCAGGGCTCGACGGTCTATGTGATGTCTGGCGCCGCTGCGGCGGACTACGGCATCAGCTTCGCCGGCAATGGCAGCGGCACGATCTGCCAGAACCTCGCCTGTGCGACCGGTGGCGGCTTGCCGATTCCCGAACCCGAGACCTATGCGCTGCTGCTGTCGGGCCTGAGCGTCATCGCCTGGGTGGCGCGTCGCCGCCGCTGAACTGAAGCCCCTCGCCCGCGGGTACGCGGTCGGGACCACGCTGCGGCTTGAGCCGCAGCGCTTCGGCAGGCACATCACGCCCACTGGGCGTGATGTGTCCGGCCTCAGCCCCCCAGGGGACGGCGATGTGCTTGCCGGCTCGACCGGCAAGCACATCGCCAACGGCGGGCCGGCTAGGTGAACTGGAGTCGGACACAAGCAGTCCCTGCGGACTGGTTGTGCCTACGGAAGGCCATGGGCCTCTGGCCCATGGCAGGCCCGGCGCTCGGCCCGCAAGCTTCATAGGTCAGATCAGCAGGGCCGCCAGGCCGCTGAAGCTGAAAAAGGCCAGGCCGGTCGACGCCAGGATGATGCGCGCGATGCGGCCGTTGTCTGCGCCGTAGCGCTCGGCCAGCAGCGACACATTGCTGGCGCTGGGCAGCGCGGCCGCCAGCGTCAGCGCAACCAGCTGCGGCCAGGCCAGCGGCGCCCCCAGCCAGCGCGCCGCGGCACCCAAGGCGAAGACCAGCGCCGGATGCAGCAGCAGCTTGATGGCGGCCACGGGCAGGTAAAGCGCCGCCGGCGTCACACGGCCGGCCTTGCGGTTGGCACGGCCCGAGCGGCTGAGCACCGCGCCAATGGAGAACAGCGCCACCGGCGAGGCCGCATCCCCCAGCATGGCAATGACCTTGGCCAGCGGCCCAGGCAACACCAGGCCGCTGACGCCCAAAGC
Organism: Roseateles sp. P5_E1; assembly: GCF_054049335.1. Taxonomy (NCBI): domain Bacteria; kingdom Pseudomonadati; phylum Pseudomonadota; class Betaproteobacteria; order Burkholderiales; family Sphaerotilaceae; genus Roseateles; species Roseateles sp. P5_E1. The sequence continues at coordinate 332,353 of NZ_JBFUMN010000003.1, read as the reverse complement.
CGCACCCAGGGCAATGGACCAGGGCAGCGGATTGGAAGCGGCCGCCTTCAGCGCCTGCACGAACGCCGCCCGGCCGGCATGCCCGCTGGCGCCAGCCTGGGCCAGGGCGATGCACAGCGAGCTCGTCACGAAGAGGTCGGCCAGGATGGTGCTGACGACAGCCCCGCCAGCGGCATTGCCCAGCAACGCGACGATCAGCGGCACGCCCATGAAGCCGGTGTTGGGGAAGGCCGCCACCAGGGCGCCAAAGGCCGCGTCCTTCATGCCCACTCGCTCGGACAGCGTCGTTGCCACCGTGAAGAAGACGATCAGCAGCGCCGAGCTGAGATAGACGCCGAGCAGGGCCGGGTTCAGCAGCTCCAGCAGCGGCGTGTCGCGCCCGAAGCGGAACAGCAGGCAGGGCAGCGCAAAGAAAAGCACGAACCCATTCAGGCCGGGAATGGCGCTGTCCGGCAGCAGACCGCGCTCGGCGGCCAGCCAGCCGCACAGCACCAGCGCGAAGAACGGAAAGGTCGTGGCGAGAACGGCAAGCATTGTCCGGGGGCGAGTATCCAGGGCCGTGAGCGAATGCGCGGACCGGCCCGCTTTGTAACAAAGGGGGATGGCAGCCCCCTGGGGTCACCCCTAATATGCCGCGCCATGCGCATGCCCAATCTCTCCCTGCCACCGCCAGCCGCCGCCGCGCCCCTGGACGAAGGGCAGGCGCTGGGCGTGTGGCGGCTGGAGAAACCGCTGGCCGACGGCGAGCAGGCCCATGCCGGCCAGTGGTACAGCGCCCACCATGCAATGGCCACGGAGCAGAAGGCGGCCGTCCTCGTGCTGGACCGCAGCGACCAGGGCGCCGGCGTCATGCTGCGCTACGCCGACCAGGCCGGTGACCTCGCCAAGCTGCAGCACCTCCACATCGCCGTGCCCAGCGACAGCGGCGTGACACCCGATGCCCACCCCTATCTGATCGTCGAGGGGGAGCATGGCGAGCCGGTGCTGCCGCAGTTGCACCAGTTGGGGCTGCGCCAGCGCGTCGAGTTGCTGGTGCAGCTCTGCGAAGCCCTGCGCTCGGCCCACCAGCAGGGCTGGCTGCTGGCCGAGATCGACCCCGCCATGATCTGGCTCGGCCCCGAAGGCGGCGTGCGCCTGATGGGCCTGGGCCTGACCAAGATTCCCGACCCGACCGACCCTTTCGACCGCGGCCTGAGCCTCGGCGCTTCGCCGGCCTTCGTGGCGCCCGAGCGCCGCAACGGCGAACCACCCACTCTCGCCAGCGAGATCTATGGCCTGGGCGCCCTGGCCCGCGTCTTCATCTGCGGCTGGGAGGACACACCCCGGGGCTTGGCGCCGCTGCGTGGCAGCGTGGCCGAGGCCTGGCCGCTGATGAAGTCGGCGCAGCAGATCAAGCTCGATGCCCTGCTGCGCGGCACCATGGCCGAATCGCCCGAGCTGCGCACGCGCGGCGCCGAGGGCCTCGCCGACGAACTGCGCGAGTGGCTGGGCCTCGCCCCCCCACGCAGCGCCGGCGGCGCTGCCGAACCCGGCCCCGCCGTCGAAGCCAAGGCTCGAGCCGCCTGGTGGAAGCGCTGGCTGTGGCTCGGCGCCGCGGCCGGTGTGGGCCTGCTCGCCATGGCGGCCCACGTTTCGGAGCCGTCTGCCCCCACGGCCGGCACCCGCGGTCTGCCCCAGGGTTGAGCTTTCCGGACGTTGGCTAGGGATGTCGCCGCAGCGGCCCCTCGGCCAACATGCGCGCCCTACCAATGCTGGAGCACCGCCATGGCCCGTTCTCTCCTTGCGCCTTTCGTCGCCGTCGCGCTGTCGCTGGCAACCTCGGCTGCGATGGCCGCCGGTTTCAACACCGATGCCGAAGGCTGGACCACCAGCAACGGTGGCGCCCAGGTCTGGATGGCCAGCGGCGGCAACGGCGGTGGCTGGCTCCAGGTCACCGACATCACGGACGACGACTTCCTGCTGAACGCGCCCACTGCCTGGTTGGGCAACTGGTCGGCCTTTGCCGGCGGCACGCTGTCCTTCGACGCCAGGAACATCAACGGCGATGCGCCGGACTGGGCGCCTTTCGGTGAAGTGACCATCATCGGGGCCGGCGGCGGCGTGGTGTTCGACATGGTGGCCGCGAACAACCCGCCGGCCGATGGTCAGTGGCATCACTACAGTTTCGTGCTGCCGTCCTGGCAGGTGCTGGCCAACGTGACCAGCCTGACGATCAAGGGCGAATTCCATGCTGGCGTCACCGAAGTGGTCGGCATCGACAACATCCAGGTCACGGCCGTGCCCGAGCCCACCCACGCGGCACTGCTGCTGGGCGGCCTGGGGCTGCTGGCGGCGCTACGGCGCAGGCGCTGAACCCGTTCAGCCGGCCCGGGTTGCCCGCGATGCACGGCCTTCGGGGCTCGGCAACAATGCGCGCTTCTCCGGAGGTTTCATGGCCCGCCCGCTGCTTGCGCCGTCATACGCGACCCGTTTTGTCCCGATCCCTGCCGGCTTGAACCGGCGGGCGTGCTGATGGCCGCGGTCGGGGCCGCCCCTGCCACCCAGGGCCTGATGGGCCTGGGCGAACTGCAGCTCAAGCTGCCCGCCACCAAGACCCAGTGGCTGGCCCTCGCGGCCGGCGTCGGCTTCGGCCTCGTGGGCGCCGAGCTGGCCTGGCACCACCCGCTGTCGGGGCCGCTCGCACTGGCTGCCTGGGGCGCCGCTGTGCTGCTGGCGGCGCTGTTCTGGGTCAAGACGCCCGTTCTTGTGCTCGCGCCGCTGCCGCTGGTCGGCCTGGCCCCCTGGACCGGCTGGATCAGCTTCGAGGAGATGGACCTGCTCGTCACCGCCTGCGGCTGCGGCGGTTATCTGGCCTATGCGCTGCAGCTGAACGCGCGCGACCGCGCGCCGGCCTGGCGCCACGGCCTCGTCTATTCGCCGGTCGTCGTCGTGCTGATGATGGCCCTGGCGCTGTCGGCGGCCTGGAGCATCAGGCGCGGTTTCGCCGACGCCGGTGGCTTCACCTTCGGCTGGTTCCATGGCTATCACGAGGCGATGAACTCGGTGCGCAACGCCAAGGCCATCTTCCTGGCGCTGGCCCTGCTGCCGCTGTGGACGGCCGCAGCCACCGCGCGTCCAAGAGGTTTCTCGCGCGGCCTGCTGCTCGGCCTGGTGCTGGCCCTGGCCGGCGCCAGTGCCGCCGCGCTGTGGGAGCGCCTGGCCTACCCCGGCGTGCTGGACTTCTCGACCGACTACCGCACCACGGCCCTCTTCTGGGAGATGCATGTCGGCGGCGCGGCCCTGGACGGCTTCCTGGTGCTGACCCTGCCCTTCGCTCTGCTGGCCCTGCTGCGCACGCGCTCGCCCTGGCGCTTTGCCATCGGCCTGGTCATCGCCCTGCTGGCGGCCTATGCCTGCCTCACCACTTTCTCGCGCGGCGTCTATCTGGCGTTGCCGCTGGCTCTCGTCCCCATGGTCATGCTGGCCGATGCCCAGCGCCGCCGCGCCGCAGCCTCGGGCCCGGAAAGCAGCCAGATCGACAGCACGCTGGGCGCTGTCGACGAGCCGCTGCCGCGCCTGGCCAAGGTCGGGGCGCTTGCCATGGCCGGCGCCTTCGCGCTGGCGGCCGCTCTGATATTCGGCAGCGGTGGCTACCGCGGCCTGCTGGCCCTGTTCTTTGTCATGGTCATCCTGCTGGCCATGCCGGCCAGCCTGTGGCTGCCCACCTTGAGCCAGCGGCTGACGGCGCTGATCATGGGCGGCCTGCTGGCCCTGTTGCTCGGTGGCGCGAGCTGGGCCTTGTCCATGGCCGTGCCGAAGGCGGCCTATGTGCTCAACGTCGTCGCGCTGCTGTGCTGCGCCGCGCTGCGCTGGCGCGACCAGCCGGGGCAGGCACGGCCCCTGTATGTGCTGCTGGTCGCGACGGCCTGGTTCTGGCTGCTGGCCACCATGGTCATCGTGGCCGACTACTGGAGCGGCACCACGGGCCGCTGGACGGCGCTGGCAGCAGGCCTGGCTCTGGCCGGCGTGTGGGCGGCCATGCTGGTGGAGCCGCGCCTGTGGCCCTTGCAGGGCAAGGACAGCCACGGCGCCGCGGGCTGGCGCAAGCGCGCCCTGCTGGTTGCCGGCCTGCTGATGGTGATGGCCATCGTCGCGGCCCTGGGCGGCGGCGCCTATCTGCGTGACCGGGTGGCCACCTGGAAGGAGGACGGCCAGACCCGCCTGACGCATTGGCGCGAGGGCCTGCACCTGCTGCACGGCGGCCGCCAGTGGCTGCTGGGCAAGGGCGCGGGGCGCTTTGTGCCGAGCAATTTCTACGAGGGCCCGGTCAGCAGCCAGGTGGGCGACTACCGGCTGCGCCACGACCCGACCGAGTCCTATCTGGCGCTGGCCGCCGGCAAGCATGCGCTGGGCCGCGGCGAACAGTTCCGCGTCAGCCAGCGCATCACCGCACCGGCGGCCGGGCCTGTTGCCATCACCCTGGTGCACCGCACGGCGGCCGACGCGAATCTGGTGCTGCAGATCTGCGAGAAGAACCTCATCTACCCGGACAACTGCCACAGCGTCGAGCCGATGCTCAAGCCGCTGCGGGCCGAGGCGCCGGCGGAAGGCGGCGCCGAAGCCACGGCGCCTGCCGCGGCAACAGCCGGCATGGGTGCCTGGCAGACCAGCGAATTCAAGCTCGGGCCGGTGCCAGCGCTGGGCGGCGACTGGTGGGCCCCGCGCTTCGTGACCTTCTCCATGGCGCTGGACACGCGCGCGGCGCGCGTCGACATCGCTCGCATCGCGATGCAGGACGCCCAGGGGCGCCAGCTGCTGGTCAATGGCGATTTCAACCGCGAGATGGCACGTTGGTTCTTCTCCAGCGACCGCCACCACCTGCCCTGGCATATCAAGAACGCGGCCCTGCACGTGCTGTTCGAGCAGGGCCTGGTGGGCCTGGCCCTGCTGGGTGGGGCCTACCTGCTGGTGCTGGTGCGCCTGAGCTTCGGCCGCGGTCGCGACCATCCGCTGGCGCCGGCTATCGTCGCCGCGCTGATCGGCTTAGGTACCGTGGGCGCTTTCGACAGCCTGCTGGACGTGCCCCGCGTCGGCTTCGTTTTCTTCACGCTGCTGCTACTGGGGCTGGGGCTGCGGGCCTTGCCAGGGGAAGGGGTAGCGCGAGTGGCATGATGTGCGCCCCTCGTCCAAGGTGTACCTTGGCCGGTCCCCCTACGGGACGGCGATGCTTGCGGCGTTGAACCGCAAGCACATCGCCAGCGCGGGCCGGCTTGGGAGCGGCCCGTCGCTCGGCCCGCAAGCAGAGCCGCCACCAAAGACATGTCATCCCCGCCCGCCGCTGGCCTCAATCCGGCCCAGCTCGAAGCCGTCTACCACCTGAGCGGTCCCTGCCTCGTTATCGCTGGCGCGGGCTCGGGCAAGACGCGCGTCATCACGACCAAGATCGCGCAGCTGCTGGTGTCCGGCTACCGGCCCAGCCAGATCGCCGCCATCACCTTCACGAACAAGGCTGCGCAGGAAATGCGCGAGCGGGCCAAGGCACTCGTCGGCAACAAGGCAGCCAAGGACCTGGCGATCTCGACCTTCCACTCACTGGGCGTGCGCCTGCTGCGCGAGGAGGGCTCGCGGGTCGGGCTGAAAGAGCAGTTCTCCATCCTCGACAGCGACGATGTGCTCAACGTGCTGAAGGACGCCGGTGGCACGACGGACGTGAACCAGGCGCGGCGCTGGCAGTGGACCATCTCGCTGTGGAAGAACCAGGGGCTGGACGCGGCCCAGGCAGCGCAGGTGGCCAAGGACGAGGATGAACGCTCGGCCGCCGCCGTCATGGTGCGCTACCAGGAGCGCTTGGCCGCCTACCAGGCGGTGGACTTCGACGACCTCATCACGCTGCCGCTGAAGCTGCTGACGACGCACGCCGAAGCGCGCGCGAAATGGCAGGACAAGCTCCGCTATGTGCTGGTGGACGAATACCAGGACACCAACGCCGTGCAGTACGAGCTGCTGAAGGCGCTGGTGGGCGAGCGCGGCATGTTCACGGCCGTGGGCGACGATGACCAGTCCATCTATGGCTGGCGCGGTGCGACCATCGAGAACCTGAAGCGCCTGCCGATCGACTACCCCAAGCTGAAGGTCATCCCGCTGGAGCAGAACTACCGCTCCACCGGCAGCATCCTGCGCGCGGCCAACAACGTCATCGCCGGCAACCCCAAGATCTTCGAGAAGAAGCTGTGGAGCGAGTTCGGCGACGGCGAGCCCATCGCGCTGCTGGAGGCTGACGGCGAGGAGCACGAGGCCGAGCGCGCCGTGGCGCGCATCCAGCAGCTGCGTGCCGATGGCAAGGGACCTCAATACCGCGACTTTGCGATCCTGTACCGCGCCAACCACCAGGCACGCATCTTCGAGCAGGCCCTGCGCCGCGCCCAGATCCCCTACAAGGTCTCGGGCGGCCAGAGCTTCTTCGACAAGGCCGAGATCAAGGACCTGTGTGCCTGGCTGCGCCTGCTGGTGAACCAGGACGACGACCCGGCCTTCCTGCGCGCCGTGACGACGCCCAAGCGCGGCATCGGCCACCAGACCTTGGGCGCCCTGGGCACCTTCTCGGCGCAGTGGAAGTGCAGCATGTTCGAGGCCCTCTTCTCCGAGAGCCTGGCCACTTCGCTGACCAAGCGCGCCCTGGACGGCCTGCACGAGTTCGGCCGCACTGTGAACGAGCTGCAATACAAGGCCAAACATACCGAAGGCCACACCGCGGCTCACGCCATGCTGACGGAGTGGCTCAAGGACATCGCCTACGAGGCCCACCTGCTCGACAACGAGGAGAACGAGAAGGTCGCGCAGGCGCGCTGGGGCAATGTGCTGGACTTCGTCGACTGGATCGCTAAGCGCTGCGGCGGCCAGCACAGCGAGGAAGGCGGCGTCAGCTTCACCGAACCCAAGCAGAGCGTGCTGGACGTGGCGCAGACCATCAGCGTCATCCTGTCGCTGGCCGAGCGCGGCGAAGACCAGGATCAGGTCACGCTGACCACGCTGCACGCATCCAAGGGCCTGGAATGGCCCCACGTCGTGCTGGCTGGTGTCAACGAAGGCCTGCTGCCTTTCAAGCGCGAGGAAGCCGAGCTGACGGCCGAGGCGCTGCAGGAGGAGAGGCGGCTGATGTACGTGGGCATCACGCGGGCGCGCACGACGCTGGCCGTGTCGACGTTGCGCCGGCGCAAAAAAGGCCGCGACACCGTCGTGGGCATTCCCAGCCGCTTCCTGGCCGAGATGAAGCTGCACGAGGGCAGCACCCGCGAGGATCCCCGGGAAAAGCTCAAGCGCATGCGCGAGGAACTGGCCGCCAAGGCTGCCGCTCGCGCATCTTCAGCAAGTCAAGACTGAAGCGCTCATTCGCGGGGGTACCCCCCGAGCGCGTGAAGTCTTCACAACCTCGCCACGGTAGGCTGCGAACAATGCGATCCAGCCCTTCTTTCCGGTGAGCCTGCACATGAAAGCCCTGGTCCTTGCTGCCGTCCTCGCTGCCCTGAGTTCCTCGACCCCGGCCGGCGCCACGCGCGAAGCGCGCCAACCCATCGTCGACACGACGACGGCCACCGTGATTGCCGATGCCGGCCGTCTCGGCTCGGCCAGCCTGACGTCGTTCAACGGCAACGCCCACTGGACGCCGGCCAACCGCCAGGCCGAAACCGAGTTCGACGCCCTGCCCGCCGAGGTCGACACGGGCTCGCTGCTGATCGTCCTGGGTGCTCTGGCCCTGGCAGTTGCGCGCCCCGTGAGCCGCGCCCTGCGTCGCCAGGAGCAACAGCGCCGTGCCGCGGCACTGGCCAGCACCCTCGCGCACACGCCGCGGTAAAACTGCCCCTCGCCCAGCCACGCCCTACTGAACGCAGGCGTGCCTGATCGGTCTTGCAGACCGCGCTGCGGCAGTGCCGCAGCTCTTCGGCAGGCACATCGCGCCCACCGGGCGCAATGTGTCCGGCCGAAGCCCCCGAGGGGACGGCGATGCTTGCGGCATCGAGCCGCAAGCACATCGCCCAAGCGGGCCGGCTCGGTGAACTGGAGTCGGACACAAGCAGTCCCTGCGGACTGCTTGTGCCTACGCAAGGCCATGGGCCTCTGGCCCATGGCAGGCCCAGCGCTCGGCCCGAAATACCTCAGTCCCCAACAACCGTTTTCAGTGAATTGCTTCACAGGCGGCACACCGGCCTGAGGGGGGTGGTTTCGCGAGTGTGAACTCTGCACCCGGCGCGGGGCAGAGCTGGCTAAAGAATCGCGGCCAGTCATCACACCGCCTGCCCCCGCCCATGAAACGCGCCCTGTCCCTGCTTGCCCTGATTGCCTTCGGCAGTTCCGCACTGGCCGCCCCCGCGCCAGTGAACCTGCTCGTCAACGGCAGCTTCGAGAGCACGGCCGTGGCCAACGGCAACTGGGTCAACGTGGTCACCACGCCGGGCTGGACCTGGCTCGGCGGGCCCGGCAGCGGTTTCGAAGTCCGCAACAACGTCGCCGGCACGGCCCAGGACGGCCGCAACTACCTCGAGCTCGACACCAACGGCAACACGCTGATCGGTCAATACCTCGACAACCTCAGCGCTGGCGCACGCTATGAACTGAGCTTCTGGTATGCACCGCGCGAGCTCCAGGCCGCGTCGACCAACGGCATGCAGGCGTTCTGGAACGGCGTGCAGCTCGGCGCCACCCTGAGCGGCCTCGGCGGCAGCGGCAATCAATGGACCGAGGTCAAGTTCAGCCTGACGGCACAGGCCGGCCGCAACCTGCTGAGCTTCGCATCCGTGGGCACCAGCGACGGCCTGGGCGGCAACCTCGACAACGTCAACCTGAACCGCATCCCCGAGCCCGGCAGCCTGGCGCTGACTTTCGCCGCGCTGGCGGGCTGCCTGCTGCTGCCGCGTACGCTGCGCCGCCAGGCCGAGGCGCGCCGCGCCACGGCGCTGGCCGCCGCGCTGACGGCCCCCACGCCGCGCCCGCGCTGAGCCGCTGCCGTCAGGCGGGCTGCACGCCGGCTCGGCCGTCTTGCACGGCGAAACGTGCCACCGTCCGGATGGCGCTGTCAGGCTGCAGGGCATCGTCCAGCGACCGAACCGCCGCCCGCAGCCCCGCCTTGTCGACCACGAAGGCCATGTAGCCACGCTGGTCGCTGCGGCCGTAGTGCAGGTGCGGGTTGTGCGGCAACACCTCGTCCAACCGCTGCTGCTTGCCACCCCAACTGGTGATGGAACTGCCGCAGAACTCGCTGGCGACGACGGGCGAGTCGGGGTCGTCGAAGTCGGCCTTCAGGTCTGCCACGACGTGCGAATGCACGTCGCCGCCCAGCACGACGACGTTGGGCACCTGGCGTTCGCGCACGGTCGCCAGCAGCCGGTTGCGGGCCGGCGCGTAGCCATCCCAACCGTCGGTCCAGTAAGTGGGCTCAGTCGCGTTCCAGTTCATGCGCGCCATCAACGTCTGCTGTGCGACGAGATTCCAGCGGCCCGGCGTGGTGTCCCAGCCCTCGGCCAGCCAGCGTTCCTGGGCCGCGCCCAGCAGCGTGCGTTTCGGGTCCAGCAGCTCCGGGCACTCCCGCAGCGGCAGCGTGTTGCTGCCGTATCTGCCGGCCTTGGTGCACAGCTGCGGGTCGCGGTACTGGCGGTCGTCCAGCGCATGGATGACGGCCAGCCGCCCCCAGGTGTGGCGGCCATGCATGCGCATCTCCACACCGCGCGGGCGCCAGGCCTTGGGCAGGGGCTGGTGCTCCCAGCAGGCCTGGTAGGCGGCGGCCCGGCGCGCCGGGAAGTCCTGCGCGATCTTCTCGCCGCGCAGCCCGGCGTAATCGTTCTCGACCTCGTGGTCGTCCCACACGTACAGCCAGGGCACGGCGGCATGCATGGCCTGCAGCGCGGGGTCGGACTTGTACTGCGCGTAGCGGCCGCGGTACTGGCCCAGCGTCACGGCAGCACCGCCTTCCACGGCCCGCACGCGGCCCGGTGCTGCGCCGTATTCATAGATGTAGTCGCCCAGGAACATGACCAGGTCCAGCTCCTCGGCCAGCATGTGGCGCCAGGCGGCGAAGAAGCCGTGGTCCCAGCGCTGGCAGCTGGCGATGGCAAAGCGCAGCGGCTCCAGCGCGTCCGCGGCCGGCGTGGTGCGYGTGCGGCCTGCCGGGCTGCGCTGGCCCAGSGCYTCGAAGCGGTACCAGTACCAGCGGCCSGGCTTGAGCCCTGCGGGCTCGGCGTGCACGCTGTGCGCCCAGGCGCCTTCAGCGATCTCGGTGCCCGAGGCGACGCGGCGCTGAAAGGCTTCATCCTCCGCAACCTCCCAGCGCACCTCGACGCGCGCCGGCAGGTCAGCGCCGGTCAGCCGGGTCCACAGCACCATGCCGTCAGGCGTCGGGTGACCGGATGCGATGCCCAGCGCGAAGCGCGGCGCCACGTCCGCTCGCGCATGGCGCAATAAGCCGGGCGCGAGGCCGGCGGCCAGGGACAGCTGCAGCAGGTGGCGGCGATGGGTGTCCATCGCCGCATTCTGGCTTGGTTAGATCGCCAAAGGATCCACGTCCACGGCCCAGCGCAGCACGGCCTTGTGCTCGCGCTTGAGCGCGATCAGCTCCGGCACCCAGCCGCGCAGGAAGGCCTGCAGCCGTGCGCGCTGCGTGGCCTCCACCAGCATCTGCATGCGCTCCACGTCGGCCACGCGCGCCACCGCATGCGGCACGGGCGGGTAGACCAGCACGCCGTCGTCATGCATCAGCTCCGCGGCGGCCGTCAGGAAGGCCTTGGCCGCCTCCACCGTGCGCGCCTCGGCGCGCAGCAGCGCCAGGTGGGCAAACGGCGGCAGGCTGGCGGAGCGGCGCTCGGCCAGTTGGTCGCTGGCGAAGCGCACATAGTCGTGGCGTGCCAGCGCCTGGTAGAGGGCATGGTCGCGGTGCCAGGTCTGCACCCACATCTCGGCCGGCGTCTCGCCAGATGCATCACGACCCGCACGGCCGCCCGCCTGCATCAGCAACGCGAACAGGCGCTCCGGCGCGCGGAAGTCGCTGCTGAAGAGAGCCCCATCCGGGTTCACCGCGGCGACGAAGCGGATGCGCCGGAAGTCGTGCCCCTTGGTGACCATCTGCGTGCCGACGAGGATGTCGACGTCGCCGTCATGCACGGCCTGCAGCTGCGCCTCCAGCTCGCCCTTGCGGCGCGTCGAGTCGGCGTCGATGCGCAGCACGCGCGCACCGGGCAGTGCCTCGCCGAGCTGCTCCTCCAGCTTCTCGGTGCCACGGCCAATGGGCGCGATGTCGTGGTTGCCGCAGTTGGGGCAGGCGCTTGGCACGCGCTCGGTGAAGCCGCAGTGGTGGCAGCGCAGCGTGCGGTCGCGCTTGTGGAAGACGCGCCAGGCGCTGCAGTGGGGGCAGTCGCTCTTCCACTGGCATTCGCCGCAATGCAGCACCGGTGCATAGCCGCGGCGGTTCAGGAAGACGAGGCTTTGCTCGCCGCGCTCCAGTCGTGCCTTCAGTTCGGCCAGCAGCGGCGCGGTCAGCGCGGTCGTCACGCCAGCGGTGGGCGGCAAGGCCTTCATGTCGAAGAGCCTGACGCGGGGCAGCGCGCCGCCGCCGATGCGGGCGGCCAGCGTCAGGCGCTCATAGCGGCCGCTTTCGGCGTGCTGCCAGCTCTCCAGCGACGGCGTGGCCGAGCCGAGCACGACAGGCACCTTGAGGTCATGCGCGCGCCAGATGGCCAGGTCGCGCGCCGAGTAGCGGGCGCCGTCCTGCTGCTTGTAGGAGGGATCGTGTTCCTCGTCGACGACGATCAGCCCCAGCTCGGGCAGCGACGCGAATACCGCCAGCCGCGTGCCCAGCACCAGCCGCGCGCGGCCGAGGTGGGCGGCCAGCCAGTTCTGCAGGCGCTGGGCCGGCGTCAGCGCGCTGTGCAGCGACACGATGGCCAGGGGCTGAGGCAGCAGCGCCGCGAAGCGTTCGGTAAAGCGGGCCTCCAGTTGCGGCGTCAGGTTGATCTCGGGCACCAGCACCAGCACCTGGCGGCCCGCCGCCAGCGCGGCTTCGGCGGCGCGCAGATAGACCTCGGTCTTGCCGCTGCCCGTCACGCCGAACAGCAGCAGCGGCTTGCGCTCGCCGCCGTCGATCTGGGCCGTGATGCGGGTGACGGCCTCGGCCTGCTCCGGCGCCAGCTCGGGCCGGACCGGTTCCGGCACGGCGACCGCCTTGGCGACCTTGCGGTCCAGCTTGCGCAAACGCGCAGCCAACTGATCAGGCGAAAGTTCACGCAACTGCGGCGGCAGCACCGCGCTGGCCAGTTCGCCTACGCTGCGCTGGTAATAGCCGGCGGCGAAATCCAGCAGCCGGCACCAGTCGGCGCCCAGCGGCGTCAACGCGTCAAAAACGGCGGCCACCGGCCGCAGGGTGACGTCTGGCGCCATGGTTTCGTCGCCCGGCCAGACGATGCCCAGCAGTTCACGCTTGCCCAGCGGCACCCGCACCAAAGTGCCTGATGCGAGCGCCTGCTCACTCGCGTAGTCAAGCGGGCCATTCAAGCCGCTGTGCTGAGGGGCGTCGACCGCCACGCGCACCGTTGCAGGGCCTTCAGCTTCAGCCATGCGCAGCTCCGCGCTTCTTGTGAAGCAGTGGCTCAGCAAGTGGCTGCAAGTACATGATTCTTAAAGGCTCTTGGGTTGCCCACAATTTCTGTGGATAAGTTTGTGAGCAAATCGCCCCGTGCGGGCCGATAGAGCGCCAGAGCGGGACGAACCGCCCCAAATCCGTTCGTCGGCGCCATTTGAGTGCTGCCTTGAAAATCAAGCACTTAGCACGAATTCGGGAAAACTCTTAGGTGCGCCGCACCAACGACAGTCCGCCTCCCTCGCCTCCCGAATTTTGGGGATAAGTCATCGCGGAACTGCAGATTTGACGGCCCTGTCAGGCTGCAGTTCGCAGGCGGCGCGAATGCTGGTGAACCTCGTCCACCAGGGCTTCGACGCTCTCGGGCGGGGTGAACTGGCTGATGCCATGGCCGAGGTTGAACACATGCCCATGGCCGGCAGCGGGCTTGCCGAAACTGTCCAGCACGGCGCGGGCCTGAGCGCGTACGGTTTCGGGTGGCGCGAACAGCACATTGGGGTCGAGGTTGCCCTGCAGCGCAACCCGATCGCCCACGCGGGCACGGGCGGCGCCAAGGTTCATCGTCCAGTCCAGGCCGACGACGTCGGCGCCGGCGTCGGCAATCTCGTCCAGCCACAGGCCGCCGCCCTTGGTGAACAGCAGGCGAGGAATGCGCACGCCGTCGTGCTCGGTCTTCACCTGGCTCAGCACCTGGCGCGAATAGGCCAGGCTGAACTGCTGGAAGGCGCCGTCGGCCAGCACGCCGCCCCAGGAGTCGAACAGCATGACGGCCTGGGCGCCGGCTTCGATCTGGGCGTTCAGATAGGCGGCCACCGAGCGGGCGTTCACGTCCAGGATGCGGTGCATCAGGTCGGGGCGCGAATACATCAGGCTCTTGACGAGGCGGTAGTCGTCGGAGCCCCCGCCTTCCACCATGTAGCAGGCCAGGGTCCAGGGGCTTCCGGAGAAGCCGATCAGCGGCACGCGGCCGTTCAAGGCCTCGCGGATGGACGTGACGGCGTCGAAGACATAGCGCAGCTTGTCCATGTCGGGTACTTCCAGCGCTGCCACCGCGGCCTCGTCGCGCACCTGCCTTGCGAATTTCGGGCCCTCGCCCTGCTGGAAGGACAGGCCCAGGCCCATCGCGTCGGGCACCGTCAGGATGTCGCTGAACAGGATGGCGGCGTCCAGCGGGAAGCGCTCCAGCGGCTGCAGCGTCACCTCGGTGGCGTAGTCGGTGTTGGTCGCCAGGCCCATGAAGCTGCCGGCCTTCTCGCGCGTGGCGCGGTACTCGGGCAGGTAGCGGCCGGCCTGGCGCATCAGCCAGATGGGGGTGTGCTCGGTGGGCTGGCGCAGGCAGGCACGCAGGAAGGTATCGTTTTGCAGGGGGGCGAACATGGCCAAATTATCCCTGCTGGCCCCGGCACGATCCGGCGCGTCGCGGGAGCGTCGTTTGCCCTTGTCTGCCATCCTCCCAGCAGCGAGATGCGCCCATGATTCGAATCCTCGTCACCGTGGCGGCCGCCGCCAGCCTGTCGGGCTGCGGCTACAACCAGTTCCAGACGCTGGACGAGCAGGTCAGCGCCAGCTGGGCCGAGGTGCTGAGCCAGTACCAGCGCCGCGCCGATCTCATCCCCAACGTCGTCAACACGGTCAAGGGCGAAGCCAACTTCGAGCAGGAAACGCTGACCCGCGTCGTCGAGGCGCGCGCCCGCGCGACCAGCGTGCAGGCCACGCCGGAGCTGGTCAACGACCCCGAGGCTTTGAAGAAGTTCCAGGCAGCCCAGGGTGAGCTGAGCAGCGCGCTGTCCCGGCTGCTGGTGGTCACCGAGAACTATCCSAACCTSAAGGCCAACCAGGGCTTCCAGGATCTGCGCGTGCAGCTCGAAGGCACCGAGAACCGCATCACCGTGGCGCGCAACCGCTACATCCAGACAGTGGCCAGCTACAACGTCCACACGCGCAGCTTCCCGAACAACCTGACGGCCATGCTGTTCGGCTACAAGGCCAAGCCCAACTTCACCGTGCAGAACGAGGCGGCCATCACGACGGCGCCGACGGTGGACTTCGGCACGACGGCCAGGCCGGTGGCACCGGCCGCGTCGAAGTAGCCGCGCGATGCGCTGGCTGACTGCCTTGCTGCTGCTGTTGGCGGCGCCGTGGGTCCAGGCCCAGGGCGTGCAGCCTGTGCCGGGACTGAATGCCCGCGTCATCGACCAGACCGCCACGCTCGACGCCGGGCAGCGCCAGGCACTCGAAGACCGGCTGGCCGCCTACGAGCGCGCGTCGGGGCCGCAGATCGTGGTGCTGATGGTGCCGACGACCGCGCCCGAGGACATCGCCGCCTATGCCCAGCGCGTCGCCGACCAGTGGAAGATCGGCCGCCGCGAAGTGGGTGACGGGCTGCTGATCGTCGTCGCCAAGAACGACCGCAAGATGCGCATCGAGGTGGCCAAGGCCCTCGAAGGCGCGGTGCCCGACCTGGCCGCGCGGCAGATCATCGACACGGCCATGAAGCCGGCCTTCCGCAATGGCGACTACGCCGGTGGCCTGCAGGCGGCCATCGAGAAACTGCAGGCGCGCATCAACGGCGAAGGCCTGCCAACCCCCGCTTCCGCGCCGCACGCCGGTGACAACGAGGGCTTTGGTTTCCAGGATCTCGGCATGCTCTTCTTTATCGGCGTGCCGGTTGTCGGCATGCTGCTGACCGGCCTGTTCGGCCGCAAGCTGGGCAGCCTGGCCACGGCAGGCGCCGCCGGCGCGGCGGGTTGGGCCTTTGGCGGCGGCCTCGTCGTGGCCGGCATAGCCGCGGTCGCGGCCCTGGTGCTCGTGGGCCTGTTCGGCATCGGCGCCGCTCGACGCAGCTCCGGCCTTGCCGGACTCAGCGGCCGCCGCGGCGGCATGCTGATCCCGCCCATCATCTTCGGCGGGGGTGGTGGCGGGGGTGGTGGCTTCGGTGGGGGCGGCGGCTTCTCTTCCGGCGGGGGCGGCAACTTCGGCGGCGGTGGCGCCTCGGGAGACTGGTGATGGCGCGCCTGTCACTCCAGCGTTTCATCCGCCATCGCCTCTGGGACGAGGACGATGCCCGCCGCGTGCTGCCACCCGAGGCGCTGGTGCGGCTTCAGCAGCGCGTGGCCGACAGCGAGCAGCGCCACAGCGGCGAGATCCGCGTCTGCGTCGAAGCCAGCCTGCCACTGAGCTACCTCTGGCGCGACGCGCCGGCGCGCGAACGGGCCGTCACGATGTTCGCCAAGCTGCGCGTCTGGGACACGGAGCACAACAACGGCGTGCTGATCTACCTGCTGCTGGCCGAGCACCGCATCGAGATCGTCGCCGACCGCGCGCTGGTGCGCCGCGTCGACGCCGGGCGCTGGCAGCAGTTGGTCCAGGCCATGAGCGAGGCCTTCCGCGCCGGCCGCTTCGAGCCGGGCCTGGTCGACGCCATCGCGGCCGTGGACGCGCTGCTTGTGGCGCACTTCCCGCGTGACGCGAGCGCCGCCACGCCGCGCCTGAACGAACTGCCGGACGAGCCGCTGCTGGGCTGAGCGGCCCGCGCCTGGCTACAGCAAGGCCAGGCTCTGCCGGCCGACCCAGGTATCGCCGGCTTGCAGCTCGATGGGGCGACCGATGCATGCCGCCTCCACGCACAGCATCTCCGACCAGCCTTCGGGGGGCATGTCGGCCAGCTTGGCGCAGCGCTCGGGGCCAGGGTTCCAGACCACGGCATCTTCGAAACCCTGCTGGCGGACGGCCACCTGGCGCCGGTCCTCGGTCACCAGCAGCGGACGGTCCTTGACACCGAAATAGATGCGGTCCAGGTCCAGCACGCCCTTTTCGCCGGTCAGCAGCAGATCCATGCGCTGCAACGCCTCGGCCTGCTTGATGCTGTCGAAATAGCGCAGGCCGGCCAGCCCTTCGACGCTGACGGCGTCCAGATCGGCCACGCGCAGATAGGTATGCAGCGCCGCTGTGAACTGCAGCGGTGCGTCGCCGAGGTTCTCGCAGGCGAGTTCGATGTCGAGAGTGCGGCCGCCGACGCGCACGCTCAACTCCAGCTCGAAGGCATGCGGCCAGATCGCACGCGTCGCGTCGCTGTCGCGCAGGCGCATGACGGCGAGCGCATCGTCCTTGCCCTGCTGCTGCTGGACCAGCTCCCACGGCAGCGTGCGCGCAAAGCCATGCTTGGGCAGCGGCCCGCGCTCGGCAAACTGCGGGAAACACACCGGCACACCGCCGCGGATGGCCTTGCCTGGCGTGAATTCGCTGCGCGGCGACAGATACAGCTGCTCACCGGCACCGGGCGGACGCCACGACAGCAGGTGGCCGCCGTGCAAGCTGAACTGGGCGCTCGCGCCATCGGGGCTTTGCAGGGTGAAACTGGACGGTTCGGAGCTCATGGCAGGCGGGGCGCGACGGGGCAAAGCTCTATCATCGCCGACTTGTTTTTTCGGGGCCGCCGCCCATGAACACAGCCAGCGCCCGCCCCTCCCAGAAACTGGCCTTCGTGCCCGAGACCCGCTTCGGCCTGTGGTTCCTGTCCACCGCGACCTGGCGCGTGCACGTGCTGGGCCGTGCGCTCAGCGACCTGCAGCGCATGGCGCCGGACGCGCCGCGCGGCGGCGTGATGCTGGACATCGGCACTGGCCAGGGCCACTCCCTGCCGGAGATGGCGGCACGCTTTGCGCCGGCCCAGATCCATGCACTCGACCCCGAGCCGGACTTCGAGGCCCGCTGCGCCGCGATGGTGAAAGCCTGCCCCGTGCCCGTCACCCTGCACGCGGCGCATGCCGAGCGCATTCCGCTGCCGGACGCGTCGGTGGACATCGTGCTGTGCCACCAGACCCTGCACCACATCGTCGACCAGAAAGCGGCCCTGGCCGAGGCGTTTCGCGTGCTTAAGCCCGGCGGCCTGCTGCTGCTGGCCGAGAGCACGCGCGCCTACATCCACAGCTGGATCATCCGGCTGCTGTTCCGCCACCCCATGCATGTGCAGCGCACGGCGGACGAGTTCATCGCCCTGGTGCGCGAGGCCGGCTTCCAGGTGGACGCGGACCGCATCAGCACGCCCTATCTGTGGTGGAGCCGCAGCGACCTGGGTGCGCGCGAATGGCTGGGCTTGGGCCAGCCGAAAAATCGCGAGGAAACGCTGCTGAACGCCGTGGCAAGAAAGCCAGCCCCTCGCCCAGCCTTGCACGGCTGAACGCCGACAAGTCCGGTCGGTCCCCCGAGGGGACGGCGATGCTTGCCGGCTCGACCGGCAAGCACATCGCCCTAGGCGGGCCGGCTTGGGAGCGGCCCGGCGCTCGGCCCGCAATGCGCAATCAGTCCAGCGGCGGCTCGGGCAGGATCCAGGCCAGCAGCGAAGTCCAGAAGCCCGGGATGCGGATCTGCACGCTCGGGTCGGTCAGCGCCCGCGCCCGCGCAGCGGCTTCCAAGGATTCGGCCGAGTCGTAGAACGGCGGATCGGCCAACACCAGCCCGGCCTTGTTGGCGCCATCGACGAGGATCTGCAGATACTCGTCGACATGGCTGCCGGTGAAGGGGTTGGCATCGTGGAAGGTCACGACCACCGGCCGCACGCCGTCCACCAGCGGCAGCTCGGTGATCCGCCGGCGCAGCTCGCGCATCTGGTGCTCGAAATGCGAGCGCCGGCGCAGGCTGGCATTGGGCCAGGGGATCTTGCCGTCGTTGGCGGACAGGTCCGTCATCACGACGCTGAGTCCATGGCGCTGATAGGCCGCGAAGGTGCGCGCGTCGTAGGCCCAAT
Source organism: Roseateles sp. P5_E1 (assembly GCF_054049335.1). Taxonomy (NCBI): domain Bacteria; kingdom Pseudomonadati; phylum Pseudomonadota; class Betaproteobacteria; order Burkholderiales; family Sphaerotilaceae; genus Roseateles; species Roseateles sp. P5_E1. The sequence continues at coordinate 314,009 of NZ_JBFUMN010000003.1, read as the reverse complement.
GCGGCGGGCGCACCAGCACCGGGGGGCGGCCGGCCAATTCCATATGCGCCGCCAAGCCCTGGCTGAGGCTGCCTTCGAGCAGCTCATCACTCAGCTTGGTGTGGCTGGTGTGGCCGGGCGTCGCGGTGTGAAAACCCAGCACATGGCCCTCCGCCAGCGTGCGGCGCATCAGCGCCTGGCCGCGCGGTGTCGCACCGCCGTTCACGGCGCCCGTCTGCACGAAGAACAGCGCCTTGATGCCCGGCTGGATGGCATTGCGCGCGAGGCCGTCGAGGATCTGGACCGTCGGGTTGTCGGTCTCCCGCGCGCTCGGGCCGTCGTCGAAAGTCAGCAAAAGGCGGATGGGCACCGGGGCGCTCACCGACACATGCTCGGCCAGCGGCGACGGGTCGGCCGCGGCATGGGTCGCGACGACCAACGCCAGGCTTGCAAATGCCGCTGCGAAGCGCCATCGCGCCATCCTGCCTCCGTACTGCTTTCGTGGGGCCAGCAGTTTATTCGCCGGCCCTGCGCGCCCGGCAGCGGCGCCACACTGCATTCATGGGACCTTCGATGCGCACAGGCAACTTGGGATTGCAGGCCACAGCCAGCACCACAGCGCCGATGGTCGTGACGGCCACGTCGCCCTCGGGGTCGTCGCTGAAGTCCAGCGCCCGCATCAGCGCAAAGTCCAGACCCTGTTCGCGCGCCTTGAGCCAGGCCTCCTTGAGCGTCCAGGCCTGCAGAAAGACCTGCGCGCGCGCCTCGACCGGCAAGGCGGCCAGGTCGGCGCGCTGCGCGGGGCTGTGCACCGTCTCGGCCAGGGCCAGGTGGTCGCGCGGCCGAACCAGGCTTTCCATATCGATGCCGATCGGCACCCCGGCCGCGGCGCAGGCGACTGTGCCGGCGCTATGGCTGATGGACACGAACACATCGCCACGGCCCGCCACGCGGCAGGCACCGCTGTCGGCCACCTCCAGTGCGGGCCGCTCATCCGACCCCAGCCAGCGCTGCACGGCGCGACGCGCCAGCCAGCGGCCAACCAGGAAGGTCCCGCGACGGGCTTCGGTACCCAGCGACTGCAGGCGGGCCTGCTCGGAGGGCGTCAGCCAGGCGCCCGGTGACGGCATGCCGACCCGCAGCTCAGGCTCGGCGGCGAGCAGGCAGAGCAGGGTCACCGCGAGCCGTGGTCAGTCACTCAACCTTGGCCAAGGTGCCGCGCAGCGCGACGCCAATGACGAAGGCACCGGCGTGGCACTCGAAATCGGTCGCACTCTTGTACTCCACCTTCCGGTAGTAGCTGACGATGTCGACCACCGCATTGGCGCCGTGGCGCTTGGCGCCATCCTGCAGATCGATCAACGCACTCAATGCGGCCCATTTGCAACCATAGTCGTCCGCCTTGCCGAAGCCGTTGGTCTTCGGATTGGCCACGTAGGTCGCGAGGCGTCTGCTGGCCTTCGGCGTCGCTTGACCGGCCAAATAGAACTTGAACGCCGGGTCCAGTTTTTCCTTGGCCTCGGGCAGTTCCAGCACATCGGCCAGCGGGATATGCAGCACGGTGTCGCGCGCGAAGGCTGGCGCCGACAGCAACGCAGCGGCGGCCAAGACCACAAGACGAAACTTCATGAGCACGCTCCTTGAACGGGGCTTTCGATGATGCCGTATCAAGGGCGCCGCACAGGTAGGCGGAAGCCGGCAAATGCGCGGCGCAGCCCTGCGATCACTGCGGCGCGGATGCCGCCTGATCGGCCGTGGCGGCGGCGGGCGCCTGAGGCGCGACGCCCTGCGCCAGCGCCTCGGGGCTCTTGTTGGTCGTCAGGATGACCTCCATGCGCACGCCACCCATGGCCTCGCAGGACTTGCGAGGCGCCTCGTTCCAGCGGATGGCGGTTGCCGTGACCACCGGGCGCACGACGCGCCAGGGCCAGAAGCCAAAACGCTGCGAACTGTTGTAGTCCACGAGGGCATCGGCCTTGTTCGCCAGGGCCTGCTGCACCAGGGCCGGCAGCAACTCCTTGACGCCGCCATAGGTGCCCTTGGCGACCTTGAGCTGTTGCAGTTTCTGGTGCGGCATGTCGGACGGCGCACCATTGTCGAAGACGCAGAGGTCTCGACCTTCCTGCGACAAGCTGGCGGCGATCCGCTTGCCGTCAGCCAACTCCTGTTCCGGCGAACCGGCTTGCGCCGCAGCGCTCGCCAAGATCATTGCAACGGTCAGAACGCTCTGCTTCATCAGGCCCTCCCAGGCGGGTTGTCGAAATCAAAGGCGGCGCAGGATCAACGAAGTGTTGATGCCGCCGAAGGCGAAATTGTTCGTCATCGCGAACTCGGTCTGCAGCACGCGGCCGCCGCTGAGCACGTAGTCGAGGTCGCCGCAGCGCGGGTCGACGCGCTTGAGGTTGATGGTGGGCGCGAACCAGTCGGCGTTCATCATCTCCAGCGTCATCCAGGCCTCCAGTGCACCGCAGGCGCCCAGGGTATGGCCCATATAGCTCTTCAGCGACGAGATCGCCACACCGGTGCCAAAGATGCTTTGCGTGCCCTGGCTCTCGGCCACGTCGCCCTGGTCGGTGCTGGTGCCATGGGCGTTGACGTAGGGGATGGCAGTGGCGGGCAGGCCGGCATCTTCCAGCGCCAGGCGCATGGCCTGAGCCATGGTGGAGGACTGTGGCTGCGTGACGTGGGTGCCGTCGCAGTTGGTGCCGTAGCCGACGATCTCGCCCAGCATCGTGGCGCCGCGCGCCTTGGCGTGCTCGTACTCTTCCAGCACGAAGGTGCAGGCGCCCTCGCCCAGCACCAAGCCGTCGCGCTCGGCGTCGAAGGGACGCGGCGTCAGGCGTGGCTGGTCGTTGTACTTGGTGCTGGTCGCGAACAGCGTGTCGAACACCGCCGCCTGCGTCGGGTCGAGCTCCTCCGCGCCGCCCGCGAGCATGGCGACCTGGCGGCCGCTCTGGATGGCCTCGTAGGCATAGCCCAGGCCCTGGCTGCCCGAGGTGCAGGCGCTGCTCGTCGTGATGATGCGGCCGGTGATGCCGAAGAACACCGCGATGTTGACGGTCGCGGTGTGCGACATCATCTTCACGTAGGTGTTGGCGTTGATGCCCTCGATGCTCTTGACCGTCATCATGCGGCCGAAGTCGCCGATGGCGCTGGGTGTGCCGCTGGAGCTGCCGAAGCTCACGCCCATGCGGCCGCTGGTCAGCAGCGGGTCGCCGATGAGGCCGGCCTGCTCCAGCGCCAGCTCGGCCGAGCGCGTGGCCATCTGGGCCACGCGGCCCATGCTGCGCATGGTCTTGCGGTTGTAGCGGTCGGCCGGCAGCTCGAAGGGTGCGCAGGGCACCCCGACCTGCGTGTTCAGGCCCTCGTAGGCGGCCCAGTCGGCCATGCGCTGGACCTTGTTGGTCTCGGCGCGCAGGCTGTCCATGACGGTTTCTGCGTCATGCCCCAGCGGCGACAACGCGCCGATGCCGGTGATGACGACTCTCTTGTTGCTCACCCGACCATCCCCCCATTCACGGAAATCACTTGCAGCATGTCTGCCCCTCGTCCGCCGAGTACGCCGGCCGATCCCCCGAGGGGATGCGGGCCGGCTAGGGAGCGGCCCGTCGCTCGGCCCGCCCTCATCCGACCATCCCTCCGTTGACCGAAATCACCTGCCGCGTGATGTAGGCGGCGTCCTCGCTCATCAAGAAGGCCACCAGGGCCGCCACTTCCTCGGGCCGGCCGACGCGCTGCGCCGGGATCAACTTCAGCGCGTGCTCCAGCACTTCGGCGTCGATCATGTCCGTCTCGATGAGGCCCGGTGCCACGCAGTTGACCGTGATCTTGCGGCTGGCCAGCTCGACGGCCAGCGCCTTGCTAGCGCCGATGATGCCGGCCTTGGCGGCACTGTAGTTGACCTGCCCGCGGTTGCCCATCAGGCCCGAGACCGAGGCCAGCGTGACGATGCGGCCGGGCTTGCGGCGGCGCACCAGCGGCATGGTCAGCGGCTGCAGCACGTTGTAGAAGGCGTCGAGGTTGGTGTGGATGACGGCGTCCCAGTCCTCACCGGTCAACGCCGGGAAGGCGCCGTCGCGGGCAATGCCGGCATTGCAGACGACGCCGTAATAGCAGCCATGGGCCTCCACGTCGGCCTCCAGCGCGGCGGCGGTGGCAGCGCGGTCGGCCACGTCGAAGGCGAGCACACGGGCGTTGCGGCCGAGTTCGCGGGCGGCCTGGGCCACGGCCTCGGCCTCGTCGCGGCGGCTGCGGCAATGGATGACGACGTCGTAGCCGTCGCGCGCCAGCCGCAGCGCGATGGCGCGGCCGATGCCGCGGCTGGAGCCGGTCACCAGCACGGTATGGGGAGTACTCATGGGGTCTGTCCGTTCAGGAAAGCCTCCGGGTCGTCGGGCCCGAAGACATTGAGACTGGCGCGCGCCACCTCGGCGCCATCGATGCTGATGACGCACTCAAACTGGCCCAGGCCGTTGTCGGCCTGGAAGAGGCGCTGCACCTGCACGCGCAGCACATCGCCGACGACGAAGGCCGCGCGGCTGCACTGGTAGCGGCGCGTGCCGAGCAGGAAGCCGATGCGGGCGGCCCCGCCTTCATCGGCATGGAGGTGGCGTTGATAGCCGGCCCATGCGGCGGCCGCCTGGGCCATGTATTCGACGCCGGCCGATGCGCTGAGCTGGCCACCCTGCACCAGCAGATGGTCGGCGCGCACGGTGGCCTCGGCCAGCAGCGACTCGGCATCGGCCTCGATGACGCGGTCGAGCCAGCTCATGGCGCCGCGGTGCGGCACGAGGTCGGCGATGGCGGGTTCAGTCTTCACGGGTCAACACCAGGGCGGCGTTGCTGCCGCCAAACGCAAAGGAATTGGACAACACGGCGCGCGGCGCGGCAGCCAGGCGCTCGCCCGGTGAAACCAGGCGGATGGCGGGCAGCGCGGCATCGCGCTCGCCGTCGAAATGGTGGGCCGGCAAGGCGCCGTCGCCCAGCAGGGTCAGCCAGCCGATGGCGGCCTCCAGCGCACCGGCGGCGCCCAGCGTGTGGCCGGTCAGCGGCTTGGTGGAACTGCAGGGCGTGTCCAGGCCGAAGACCCGCGCTACCGCTTCGCTCTCCATCGCATCGTTGTGCGGCGTGGCCGTGCCATGCAGGTTGAGGTAGCCGATGTCGGCGGGCGCCAGGCCCGCCATGTCCAGCGCTGCGCGCATCGCGGCCTCGGCGCCGCGCCCGCTGGGCTCGGGCGCGGAGATGTGGTGGGCGTCGCTGGTTTCGCCCCAGCCGGCCAGGCGCACGGCGGGGCCGGCGCCTTTTTCGCGCGTCATCAGGAAGAGCGCGCCGGCCTCGCCGATGTTGATGCCGCAGCGCTGCGCGCTCATGGGGTTGCAGCGCACGTCGCTGACGGCTTCGAGCGAGGCAAAGCCGGCGACGGTGAAGTCGCACAGGCTGTCGGCACCGCCGCAGACGACGGCATCCGCCATGCCGGCCTGCAGCAGCCGCGCCGCACTGGCCAGGGCCTTGCTGCTGGACGAGCAGGCCGTGGAGATGACATAGGCCGGGCCCAGCGTGCCGAGCTCTTCGGCCAGCAGCGCAGCGCCGGAGCCGATCTCCTGCTGGCGCACGTCGTGCCAGACCGGCAGTTCGCCGTGCTCGCGGTGGTGGCCCCAGGCGGCTTCGCTCTCGCCGACGCCGGAGGTGCTGGTGCCGAGCACGATGGCCACGCGCAGCGGGCCGAAACGCGCTATGGCCGCATCCACCGCGGCGCGAATGGGTTGCAGCGCGGTCAGCAGCAAGGCGTTGTTGCGGCTGCGCTGGGCGTTAGCGTCGGGCAGAGGCAGGGGTTGGCGCACGCGGCCCAGGTGCAGGGTGCGGCCGCGCCAGGCTTCGGATTCGACGCCGCTAGGCGTGCTGGCCCACAGCGACTCAGCCAGCGTGGCGGCGTCATGGCCGGCGGCGCAGACGACGCCGAGGGCGTTCAGATAGAAATTCATCAGCCCCCCTCCAGGGAGCGCGATTCAATGCGCAATTGGTAGTGCTCGGCCCGATTGTCGATTTCCACGCGGGCGCGGCCGTCGAGGTAGCGCACCGTGAGTCGCACCTCTCCGCCCTGGCGCAGCGTGCGCGCGTTGCCGCTCTCGTCCAGCGTCCAACCCGTGGGCAGCGCGGCCTGCAGTGCGGGCAGCGGCGCGAAGACCAGGGCGATGTCGCGCAGCACGCGCGCCGGGTCGACCGCCGCGGGCAGCATGGGGTGGCGCTGCACCTTCAACTCGCGGCCGTCCCAATGCATGGTCAGCACGCGCTGGCCGAAGGCGAGACCGGCGAGCTGCAGCTGCCGGGCGTCGACCTGCAGCAGCGTGTCGAGCTGGCGCTCGGTGACGGCGCCGTTCGCATCGCTGGGCGCTTCGGGTGCGTCCGTCACCGTCAGCCGCTGCGCCAGCGACAGCTCGGCGCCAAAAGCGGCTGGCGCCAACTGCAGCAGTGGCAGCGCGGCCGGTGGCGGCAGCGTCTGGCAGGCCGACAGCAACAGTGCCGCGAACAGGATCAGGGGGCGCACAACTGCTCCAGCGTGCGCATGCGCTCGGGGTGCGCGACGTAGGGGTTGGTCAGGTCCCAGGCATAGCCGGCCAGGATGGACGAGATCATGCGGCGGATGTCGGGGTTCTGGTCCTGGTGGAAGATGACGTCCTGGAAGCCGCCGCGGTACCAGCTCTCCACAAAGGCACGGAAGGCATCCACGCCGGCGCGCAGCGGCTTGGCGTAGTCCTTCTCCCAGTCCGCCGCTTCGCCGGCGCGTTCACGCAGCAGCGCCGTCACGGCCAGGTCGGCGGACTTCACGGCGATGGTCACGCCGCTGGAGAACACCGGGTCCAGGAACTCGCCCGCATTGCCCAGCAGCGCGAAGCCCGGGCCCCACAGCGACTTCACGTTGGCCGCATAACCCTGCAGCCGGTTGGCCGGCGTGTCCCAGACGGCGTCCTTCAGCAGCGCGGCCAGCGAGGGTGTCTCGGCGACGACGGCCTTCAGTCGCTCCGTCGCGTCCTCGGGGAAGCGGTCGAAGTACTCGGCCCGCGCGACGACGCCCAGCGAGCAGCGGCCGTTGCTGAAGGGGATGGTCCAGAACCACACGTCCACGTCGTCCGGATGCACGGTAACGAGGATCTTGGTGCGGTCAAACGTCGGGTCGCTGATGCGGTCCTGCACATGCGTGAAGGTGGCGGCGCGCACGGGGAAGCTTGAGGGCGTCTCCAGGTCCAGCAGGCGCGGCAGCGTGCGGCCGAAGCCGCTGGCGTCCAGCAGATGGCCGGCCTCCACGGTATAGGCCGCGCCGCCGTCCAGCGGCTGCACGTCCAGCTGCGGCCGCTGGCCCTCGCCGACGCGAACGGCAGTCACCTCGTGGCGGTAGCGCACATCGGCACCGGCCCTGGCGGCGCCGTTGGCAAGCACCTGGTCGAAGTGGGCGCGCTGCACCTGGTAGGTGGTACCCCAGCCGGGGGTGAACTTGTCGCGGAAGTCGAAGGCGGTGCGCTTCTCGCCGCGGCAGAAGGCCGCGCCGTTCTTGAACTGGAAGCCGGCCTCGACGACGTCCTGCAGCAGCCCCGCCTTCTCGATATAGGCCATGGACTGCGGCAGCAGGCTCTCGCCGATGGAAAAGCGCGGGAAGGTCTGGCGCTCCAGCACGGTCACGGCCAGGCCCTGGCGGCGCAGCAAGGCCGCAGCGACGGCGCCTGCAGGGCCTGCGCCGATGATGCAGACGTCAGTCGTTTCGAGGGTCATGGTCGTTGACGAAGAAAGGGGTGAGGAACCAGGCCAGGGCAATTCCCAGGCCCAGGGTCAGGCCGAAGGCCCGCAAGGCCGGCGTGCCGGACAGGGCCAACAACCCGAAGGACAGCCAGGTGCTGGCGGCCGCGAGTGTGATGGAGACGAAGCCGCGCAGGTCGCGCCGGCTGGGCTGGGCGAGCAGGAAGATGCCGTAGTCCACCCCCACGCCGAGCAGCAGCAGCAGGGCCAGCACGTGGAAGAGCTGCCAGGGCTGGCCGAGCAAGGCGGTGGCGGCCAGCGCCAGGCTGCCGGCCAGCAACGTCGGCACCAGAGCGCGCCACCAGGCAGCGCCCAGGCGCCAGGCCAGCAAGGCTGCGACGGCGCCCACCGCAATCGCCAGTACGCCGAGCATGCGGATGCGCTGACGGGCCAGCAGCTCGGAGACATCGGCCACTTTGTCGACCCAGCGCACCGTCGTGCCGTCGGCCAGGGCGGCAAGCTGCGGCAAGGATGCCCGCGACACGCCACGCAGCATCACGACGCTGTGCCAGCGGCCGTCGGTATCGCGGCCCAGCCACTGATGGCGCGCGGCCTCGCTGACGGGCGCCGCGCGCCAGGCCTCCACCGTCAGCACCGGCGCCGCAACGGCGTCGGGCTGCGGCACGGGCTGGCCCAGTTGCTCGGCCACCAGCAGCGACACCTCGGCCCAGCGGCGCTGCACCAGGGCCGCATCGGCGGCCTGACGCGCGGGCGACGGCACCCAATCGGAAACGGCCTGCCAGCCGCCGATGCCGGGCATGCCGGCGAGCTTGGCCTTCAAGGCTTCCTCGCGTTCGAGCAGGACTTCCTCGCTGCCCGCGCTGAGCAGGTAGAACTGCGCCGGGCTGGGCAGGTCCAGCCGCCGGCCGATGTCGATCTGCTCCTGCATCAGCGCGGGCGGCGTGTTCTGCAGCAGGCGGATGTCGTCGTTGGCCTGGCCGCGCCAGGCGGCAGCCGCCAACAGAGCGGCGATGACGACGCCGCCGATCAGGCCGCTGCGCCAGTTCAGCTGCGGCCAGCGCTGCCAAGCGCGGCCCAACGCGCGCGTCAGCGGCCGCACGGGCACGGGGCCGGCGTCCAGATGCGGGAACCACAGCCAGGTGCTGACAAAGGCGGCCGTCAGGCCGGCGGCCGAGAACAGCGCGACCTGCTGCAGCCCCGGGAAAGGCGTCGTCGCCAACAGGGCATAGCCGGCCAGCGTCGTGCTGAGGGCCAGCACCATGGTCGGCAGCTGCTCGCGCATCAAGGCGAAGCGCTGCGCCGGCGGCTGGGCGATGCGGCTGCTGTAGTGGCTGCTGGCGTAGTTCTCCGCCACGCCGACCAGGCTGGCGCCGAACACCAGCGTGATCAGGTGCAGCTCGCCAAACACCGCCAACGTCGCCGCCACGGCCACCAGCAGGCCGCTGCCCACCGACAGCAGCACCAGCAGGCGCGGCCGAATGCGGGCGAAAGCGAACCAGCTCAAGGCAAACACGCCGACGAGAGAGCCGATGCCGATGAGGTGCATCTCGCGCTGGGCCTGCGCGGCCGCGGCATGCGCGTGCAGGGGCACGCCGGCCGCGAGCACCTGGGCCTCGGGTACGGCGGCACGGGCATGGGCGAGGGCTTCGGCGATGCGCTCGTTGTCGCTCAGCGCGAAGGCGCTGGCGCCGCTGTCGATCAACGCCAGCATCCAGTCGCCCTGGGCATCGGCCAGGCGCAGCCGGCCATCGAGGGCGCGCACCTTGCTGCCCTGGGCACGCTCGGCCAGCCATGCCCCGAGGGTGTTGAAGGGGTCGTCGATCCAGCGGCCCACGCGTGGCAGGCCCATGGGCTGCATCAGGCTGGTCAATGCCAGTTGCGCCAGCGCTTCCGAAGGGGCGGTCTGCAGCGACTGGCGCTGGGCGTCGGTCAGCAGCGCGCCGCGTTGCGGGGCGAAGAAGCTCAGCCAGTCGGCCTGCTGGGCGTCGGAGACGCGGTGGCGCAGCTTGATGCCAGGCACCTCGGCCTGCAACTTGGCCATGAAGCGATCCATCGCCGCTTCGCTGCCTTTGGGCGCACGCAGCATGACGATGACGCGGCCCTCCCCTGCCTTGGCGAGCGCGGCCATCGCCTGCTCCACCTCGGGCCGGCGCTCGTCCTTGGGCAGCATGGCCAGCACATCGGTGTTGATGCGCACGCGACCCTTGTATGCAGCCACAGCCAGGGCTGCGGCCATCAGCAGCAGCGCGAGCGCCCACAGCCAGGGCGCCAAGCGGCTGGGCCGATCAACCAAGCTGTTTGGCCTCGTCGGCGCTGGGGGCAGCGGGCTCACGCACCTGCTCGTCGAAGCGCAGCGTCGTCGTGTCGCCCTGGGCCTCGGTCATGACGATGCGGCGCAGCTGGCGGTCGCCCTCCAGCTCGATGCGAGCGAAGAGCTGGGCCAGTGCGGTGGCCTTCGGCTTCAGCACGGCGCGCCAGCCCTTGTCACCCACCAGGCTGGCCTGCACCTCGAAGGCCTGCTGCAGCGCGCTCAGGTCACCGTCCAGCAGCGACAGCATCAGCTGGGTCACGACGCGGATGCCCGGCTCCTTGCTGGCGTCCAGCTGCAGGCCGCCACCGCCGGCAATGCGGTCCCGCGTCAGCACCAGTTGGCTCGCGAACGGCGCAGTCGTGCGCCAGATCAGGCCTTTGCCGCGCACCAACAGGTAGTCGCCCTGGCTCTTCAGCGGCTTGGCGAAGCCGGCAAGCTGCTTGTCCTGCTGGAAGCCGCCGCGCTGCACCGGGGTGCTGACGAGGCGCTGTTGGACTTGCGCGATGGTGTCGGCCAACGCGGGCAACGGGCATGCGGCAAGAAGAAAGAGACGGCGCTTCATGGCAGAGAAATGCCCAGACGTTCAAACAGGATGGGCGGGCTGGCGAACTGCATTTCCTTGTTGCGCATGTCCACGGCCACCATCAGCGTGTGGGCCTTGGTCAGGCGCTCGTTGGTGGCGAGGTCGCGCACCGTGTAGTCGATGCGCAGGCGATGCTCCCACTCGGTGATGCAGGCGCGCACGCCCAGGCGCATGCCGTATTCGGCGGGGCGCACGTATTTCAGCTGCAGATGGATGATGGGCCAGGCATAGCCGCTGGCACGCATCTGCGGGTAGTCGTAGTTGAAGCGCTGCAGCAGTGCGCAACGCGCCTGCTCCAGGTACTGCACATAGCGGCCGTGCCAGACGATCTCCATCGGGTCGAGATCGTGGAAGGCTGGCGTGATCTCGATCTCGTGGGCCAGGCGCGGGTCTTCACGCAGGCGCATGCAGGGCTCCGTGGGGCAAACGGATCTCGCGCAGCAACATCTGCAGCTCGACATCCAACGCGCGGTCTTCGTCGATCAGCGGCAGGCGTGCACAGAGCTGCTCGTACCAGGCCGACAGCGACGGGCTCAGCTGCAAGCCGCCCAGGCGCTGGCGCAGCCCCAGCCCCTGGCGGGCGCTGATGAGCAGGCCGGCGACGACCTGCTCGCTCAGGTCCAGAACGCGCAGCGCGTCGCGGGCCGCGATGCTGCCCATGCTGACCTTGTCCTGGTTGTGGCAYTCGGTGCWGCGGSTGAASACCGAGGCCGGCATGGTCTGCTTCAGGGCTTCGGCGGTCCAGGCGGAGACGCTGATCTGCAGTGCCTTCAGGCCATGGTTGATGGCGGCGCGCTCGCCCAGGGCACCGCTCAGATTCGACGGCAGGCCGTGGTTGAAGCGCGTATCCACCAGCAAAGCCAGCTGGCGGTCCAGCAGGTCGGCGACGTTGGCGACGGCCGTCTTCAGCGTGTCCATGGCCATGGCGATGTGGCCACCATAGAAATGGCCGCCGTGCAGCACGCGCTCCTCGACGGCGTCCACCAGCGGGTTGTCGTTGGCGCTGTTGAGCTCGTTCTCGATGAGCTGGCGCAGCCAGGGCAGCGCGTCTTCCAGCACGCCGATGACGTGGGGCGCGCAGCGCAGCGAGTAGCGGTCCTGCAGGCGCTGCTCATTGCGGCTGGGGCGGTCGCTGGCGAGGTCGGTGCGCAGCCGCGCGGCGACGCGCTGCTGGCCGGCATGCGGCTTGACGGCGAACAGGCGCTCGTCGAAGTGATGGGCATTGCCCGCGCTGGCGACGACATTGGCCGCCGTGATGCGCGTGGCCAGCAGCGACAGGCGCTCTGCGCGCTGGAAGGCCAGGCAGGCCAGCGCCGTCATGACGGCCGTGCCGTTCATGATGGCCAGGCCTTCCTTGGGGCGCAGCGTGTGCGGCTTGAGGCCGACGGCCGCAAGGGCCTCGGCCGCCGGCATCTGCCGGCCCTGGAACCACACCTCGCGCTCGCCGCACAGCACGGCGGCGACATAGCTCAGCGGCGTAAGGTCACCGCTCGCGCCGACCGAACCTTCGCTGGGGATCAAGGGCAGGATGTCGTGCTCGATCAGGGCGGCCAACTGTTGCAGCAAGGCGTAGCTCACGCCCGACACGCCCTGCGCCAGCGACTGCAGCCGCACGGCCAGCACGGCGCGCACCTGCTCGGGCGCCAGCATGGGGCCTGCGCCGATGCCGTGGTAGGTGTAGAGGTGGCGCGGCAGCTCGGCCACCAGGGCCGGCGGGATGCTGACGGTGCAGGAATCGCCATAGCCGGTGGTGACGCCGTAGACGACGCCGTCCTCGGCCAGCAGGCGGGCGATGAACTCGGCACCGGCGTCGATGTGGCGCACGAAATCAGGCGCGGTGCTCAGACGCGCGCGGGCCTCGCGGCGGGAGATGGCGGCGATGTCGTCCAGGCTCAGCGGGCGGCCATCGAAAACAATCTCAGGCAACGGCATGCGGGCTGTCCCAGAAAGCGTAGAAGTTGAACCAGTCATAGGGCGATTCGCGCAGGCGGCGCTGCAGAATCCGTGCGTAGCTCTGAGCGTATTGGGCCAGAGCCTCGCGGCGCCCCGCTCGCGGCAGGCTGACGTGCTCGGTCAGCACCTCGAAGCGGATCTCATAGCCGGCCCCCCGGTGCAGGCAGGTCAGCAGCACCAGCGGGCAGTGCAGCACGCCGGCCAGCACATAGGCGCCCACCGGCAGCGGCGCCGGCGCGCCGAGGAAGTCGACGCTGACGGTCTGGGCGGATTGGATGGGCACGCGGTCGCCGGCAATGGCGATCCAGCCGCCGGCGTCCACCAGCTCCTTGAGCTGCATGGCCATGGCCGGCCCGAAGTCGGTGACCTCCAGCAGGTTGACAGCGGAGCTCGGGTCCAGGCGCTTGAGGATGCGGTTGAAGGCCTGGGCGTGGCGGGTGTGCACCAGCACCGTCAGCTTCAGGTCCTGCTTGGTGCGGCCCACCATGCGGCACAGCTCCAGGCAGCCCATGTGGGCAGTGATGAAGATGCCGCCCTGGCCCCGGGCCACCATGGCGTCGACGAGAGAGAAGTCCTGCTCGCGCACGCACTCGGCCGGGTAGCGGCCGGCCATGGCCAGCAGCTTGTCGAGCATGGTCTCGGCAAAGCAGGCGACGTGGCGCAGCCCTTCGCGCCAATCGGGTTCACGCTTGAACACGCCCGGTTCGGCACGGTGCAGATGGCGCAGATAGTCCAGCGATGAGCGGCGCAGCGCCGGGCGCGTCAGCCAATGCAACACCACCACGGGAAACATGGCCCAGCGAACCAGGCGCCGGCCGAAGAGCTTGTGCACGCCGTACAGCAGCCAGATACCGCTGACGAAGGTYGTTTCACCCAACGACGCCCAGTGCTGAGCGCGCACTGTCATGGATTGCTCCGCAGCTTGCGCGCCAGCAGTAGCGGCGCGCGCCACAGCATGCCGAAGAAGAGCCGCGTGTGCATGGCCGAGATCAGCACGTTGTCGCGCCAGACGCGAAAGTGCGAGATGCCGCCGACCGGATAGTGCACGCGCGTGGGCTGGTTGATGACGGGCACGCCGGCCCACACGAGGCGCACGGCGATCTCGGTGTCGAAGTCCATGCGCCGGCCCATGGAGGCATGCGCGAGCTGCGGCAGCGTGGCGGCCAGCGGGTAGATGCGAAAGCCGCACATGGAGTCGCGCACCGAGAAGCTCAGCGTGTTGATCCAGACCCAGATGTGGGTGGCATAGCGCCCGTACAGCCGCGCGCGCGGCACGGACGCGTCGTAGATGGGGCAGCCGCAGATCAGCGCCTCAGGGTGCGCCTGGGCGGCGGCCACGAAGCGCGAGGCATCGAAGGCGTCATGCTGGCCGTCGGCATCGATCTGCAGGCCATGGGTGTAGCCCTGCTCGACCGCCAGGCGCATGCCGGCGATGACGGCCACGCCCTTGCCCTGGTTGTGCGGCAGGCGCAGCAGCTGGATGCCGTCCTGCCGCGCCAAGGCGTCGAGCTGCGCTGCCGTGGCGGCTGCGCTGCCATCGTCCACCAGCAGCACCGGCAGGCCCTGCTCGCGCAGCTTGGCCGCAACGCCACCGACCGTACCGCCATGGTTGTAAACAGGAATGACGGCGCAAACCTTCACACGCCGGCTCCGAAGCGCAGCTTGCCACTGGCGTGCGCGCCGCGCTCGCTGGTCAGCGCGAAACGCAGCTCGCTGCCGTCGGCATTGATGGTCAGCTCGAGGTCCACGGTGCCGCCGGGGCGGATGACCTGCTGGAACTTGAGCTGGTCCAGCCCGGCAAAGGCCGGCTGCAGTGCGAACAGCTCGCGTGCAAAGCGCTCTGCCCAATCCAGCTGCACCACGCCCGGCAGCACAGGCTGGCCCTCAAAGTGCCCTTCGAAGCCGGGATGGCGGGCCTCGATGTCGACGCGCAGCCGCACCGTCAGCGGATCACGCGAGAGCACCCGGGCGGGCGGGCGCATGGGGTCGAACAAGGCCTGCAATGCGGCCTGAGTGGTCTTGCCCTGGGTGTTGGCGGGGAATTCGCTGACGAGGCGCCAGCGGCGCGGGCGCACGGTGGACTCCAGCTGGGCGGCCAAGCGTTCGCGCAGCGGCGCGAGCCATGCAGCGCGGCCGGCCTGGTCGATGGCGCCCCAGGCCTCGGGCGTGGGCACCAACACGACGCCCAGCTCCTGGCGCGAGCCCGGCAGCAGCAGCGCGCGGGCTTCCAGCACTTGGCCGCTGGCCAGCAGCGCCTGCTCGACGGCGGCCAGCGACACACGCTTCTCCTCCACCTTGACGATGCGGTCCGCGCGGCCCAGCAGCACGAAGCCTTGGCCTTCAGCGCGGGCATGGTCGGCGGCCGTGTACCAGCCATCACCGCCGATATGGGCCGAACGCAGCTGCAACTGGCCGTCGTTCAGCTGCCATTCGACGCCGGGCAGTGCGCGCCAGGGCTCGGCATCGCCCGCGCCGGGCGGGCGCTGGCGCCAGGCCACGCCGCCGGTCTCGCTGCTGCCGTAGACCTCGATGGGCGTCTGACCCAGGCGCTCGGCGCAGGGGGCCAGCGCATCGGCTGGCAGCGGGCCGCCGGAGCTGAACACCGCCGCCAAGCGCTCGGGCAGGTCGCCGGTGACGGCGAGCTGCAGGCGCTTCAGGTGGGCCGGGCTGGCGATCAGCGCGATGCGGCCGGGCACGGCATGCAGGTCTTCCAGATAGGCCACGCGGTTCGCTGCCGTTTGGCGGCCGGCSGCCAGYGGCCACAGCACGCGGAACAGCAGSCCRTAGATRTGCTGGTGGCTGACGGTGGCGTGAACCGTGGCGCCGTCCAGGCGCGCACCGAACTCGGCTTCCAGCGCGCGCACCTCGTCGAACAACTGGTGCAGCTGCTTGGGGATGGCGCTGGGCTCGCCGCTGCTGCCGGAAKTGAAAACGACGAGCTGGGGGGCCTGCGGGTCCAGCGACTGCCAATCCGGCACGGGCGCATCGGCCACGGCAGCAGTGGCATCGCTGCGGCCAGGCCAGTCGCCGGCAAACGCCCCCACCTGCTCGGACAGACGCTGCGCCGTGGCCGGCAGCGCGTCACCGGGCCACCAGACGGTCTTGCGGGCATGCCAGGCGCCGAACAGCGCGGCGGTGGCGTGCAGGGTGTCTTCGAAATGCAGTGCGACGTCGCCCGTCGCCAGCGCCTGGAAATGCGCGAACCAGCCAGCGGCCTGGGCCAGGAACTCGGCCGACATGACAGCCCGGCCGGAACGCCAACCCACGGGCTGAGCGGCCCGCGCCGGGCTCAGGGCACCGGCAAGGCCGAGGCGCAGTTCACGCCACATGCTTGCCGGCTCGTACGCGGCGGCGCACCAGCCACTCGCCGCCCATCAGGGTGCCCATCAGCCCGTAAGTGATGAAGCCGTTGTACAGCGCCCAGGTCTGCTCGCTGGCCCACAGGGCCGTCGCCAGGCTGATGCTGCCGTTGACGATGAAGAAGCCGCACCAGACGATGGTGACGCGGCGCGTGTAGGCCACCCCGTGGGCGTCCAGCTCGGGGTCGTGCAGGCGCGCCAGGCGCTCGACGACGGTCTGGCCCTTGAACAGGCTGGCGCCGAAGAGCACCAGCATGGCCAGGTTCATCGCCACCGGGTAGATCTTCAGCGGCAACAGCTGGTTGGACCAGGCCGTCAACGCGGCCAGCACCAGGCCGGCCAGCGCGATCGCGAGGGCCTGCTGGCTGCGCGACGCGAGGTAGCGCGCCAGCGCCAGAGCGAGAAGCAGCAGCGCCAACACCCGGGGCTCGGCGTGTGCGAGACCCAGGTAGACGAGAACGGGATAGAGGGCGGTCAGCGCCACCCAGAGGATGTTGCGCACGCTGGGGCGAGAAACGGGATCAGGCGGCGCGCGGCAGCGCGGCCTCGTCTTCACCGGTGGTTTCTTCGGCCTGCTGCAGCAGCGCGGTCAGGGCGTTGACGACGTCCTGCAGCGTGCGCACCGATTTGAAGGCCTCGGGCTGCAGGCGCTTGCCCACCAGGGGCTTGAGCTTGACGATGAGGTCCACCGCGTCGATGGAGTCGATGTCCAGGTCGTCGTACAGCCGGGCTTCCGGGCGGATGCGCTCGGGCTCGATGTCGAAGGTCTCGACCAGGATGGCCGACAGGCGCGTGTAGATGTCGTGTTCGGTCATGGTGTGAACTCCCTGGCGATTCAGCCCTTGCGGCTCGTGGCCACGAAAGCTGCCAAAGCCCGGATGGAGCGGAAATGGCGGCGGGTTTCCTCCGAATCGGCCGACATGGTGACGCCATAGCGCTTTTGCAGCGCCAGGCCCAGCTCGAGCGCGTCGATGGAATCCAGGCCGAGGCCTTCGACGAAGAGCGGCTGCTCGGCGTCGATGTCGTCTGCGCTCATGTCCTCGAGATTCAAGGCGTCGATGAGCAAGGTCTTGATTTCAAGTTCCAGGCTCTGTTCCATCGCCTTTTCCCCCAGAAAAATAGTCCCGCAAGTATCCCGTGAGCCGTCTTGCAGCGAGCGGGAATTCTCCGTGAGCACCCTCTAGAAAGGGTGTCACGGCGATGTCGTCGCCCACATCCAGACTCAGGTGTAACGGCCGGTCGTGGGTTTTCCACCACGGCCAGCCTTTGCTCAATCCCAGCGGCTCGCAGCGAATGCGCACTGGCGTGATGGCCACGCCCGTGCGCAGGGCCAATTGGGCCGCACCGCGCTGCAACTGCAAAGCATGCCCGGGCCGGCTGCGCGTGCCTTCGGGAAAAATTACCAGATTGCTGCCCGCCTGGAGGCTGGCGTTGAAACCTTCCAACACCTCGCTGCCACGGTCGTTACGCAAATAGTTGCAGGCCCGCACCGGCCCCCAGGTGAAGGGGTTGTCGCCCAGCCCGGCACGCACGACGCAATCGGCATTGGGCGTGCGCGCGATCAGCGCCACCACGTCGATCAGCGTTGGGTGGTTGGCCAGCACCAGCAGGCCACGCCGCTGCAAGCGCTCGGCGCCCGTCCAGCGCACGCGCACCAGACCGAGCAGCGTCATCAGGCCGATAAAGCCGCGAAAGCTGGCCCCCACCAGCGCACGGGACCAGCGGATGCGGCGCACCGGGYTCCACACCAGCAGGTTGATCAGCGGGAAGGCGAGCACGCCCATCAGCAGGCCGCCAATGCCGAAGCAGGCGAAGCTCAGCCCCGTGGCCAGCACCCGCCAGGCGCGGGACCAGGCCCGGGACCAGTCGGGCAGCAGGCTATCGAGCGACGACATGGCGCCACTGCCAGTCCGCGGCGCCGTCCATCTGGTGCAGCTCGGCGGCGGGGTCGAGCAGCCACTGCAGCAGCTGCAGATTGGGCGACAGCGTGCTGGGCGACGCATTCGCCAGCGCGGCCTGGCGCGTCAGTTGCACGGCCGGCTCGCCGGCGCGCGCCACACGCAGACGCAGCGCAAAGGCATGCGGCGGGGCGATCAGGGCGTCCAGCCCGGTATGGGCATACAGCACCGGCAGCGGCGCGTCGAACACCGTCAGCAGCACGGCGGGCGCGCCGGCGGCCAGCAGCGCCTGGGCTTCGACCCAGCCGGCGGCGGCGCTGACCTCGCCCGCGGCCACCGCGCTGACATTGGCGGTGATGCCGCGCTGGATGGAGTACTGGGCGCCGATGGCGTTGTGCACCGAGTGGCTGAAGGCGGTGGGCGACAGGGCCTCGCCCTGGGCCAGCTCCTGCAGCATGGCGACCGAACGCGCCAGTTCACCCCAGCGGGAAGCGAACACCAGAGGCATGCTCGGCAGCGCTGCGGCATCGACATCCTGCTGGGCCCAGTAGGCCACCTGCAGGGCCGCACGCCCCAGCGGGTCGATGCGCCGCCGTGCCATCGCCGGCACTTCCGGCAGCGGCGGCGCGGCCGGTGTGTCGGAGGTAACCGGTTGCGGCTGACGCAGCCAGGCCCGCCAGTCGTCCTGGGATGCCAGACCCGGYGCCCACGCCGCCCACTGCTCGACGTGCAGGGCCAGGCCGTCCTGGGCGGCTACGGGGGCAGCGGTGGGCGTGGTCATGGGCGGGTCTGAAAGTAGAAAACCCGCCAAGAGGCGGGCTTGCGGTTGAGCCAGGGAATGCCCTTAGCTTTTCGCGCGGAACTTGCGCAGCGCTGCGACCTGAGCCGCCAGCGTGAGCAGTTCGTTCTGGATTGCAGCCTGGTCGAGTTCGCTCTTGGCGTTCTTCAGCGCTTCCTCGGCTTGCTTCTTGGCTTCGATGGCCTTGGCTTCGTCGAGGTCCTTGCCGCGGATGGCGGTGTCGGCCAGCACGGTCACGCGGTTCGGCTGCACTTCGAGAATGCCGCCGGCCACGAAGACGAACTCTTCGGTGCCATCAGGGCGCTCGATGCGCACGGCGCCCGGCTTGATGCGGGTGATCAGCGGCGTGTGCTTCGGCAGGATGCCGAGCTCGCCACTCTCGCCCGGCAGGGCGACGAACTTGGCCTCGCCGGAGAAGATCAGCTCTTCGGCGGAGACCACGTCGACGTGGAGGGTTGCCATGTTCAATCTTCCTTAGCTAACCATTGAAGAAGTCCTGCGGGAGACGGGACGCCGAGACGTCCCCGTCAACCTCACTGGATCTTCTTGGCCTTCTCGAAAGCTTCGTCGATGGTTCCCACCATGTAGAAAGCTTGCTCCGGCAGGTGGTCGCACTCACCAGCCACGATCATCTTGAAGCCGCGGATGGTTTCCTTCAGCGGCACGTACTTGCCGGGCGAGCCGGTGAAGACTTCGGCGACGTGGAAAGGCTGCGACAGGAAACGCTGGATCTTGCGGGCGCGGGCGACCGACAGCTTGTCTTCCGGCGACAGTTCGTCCATGCCCAGAATGGCGATGATGTCGCGCAGTTCCTTGTAGCGCTGCAGCACCTGCTGCACCGCACGGGTCGTCGTGTAGTGCTCTTCGCCGACGACGTTGGGGTCGATCTGGCGGCTGGTCGAGTCCAGCGGGTCCACGGCGGGGTAGATACCCAGCGAAGCGATGTCACGCGACAACACGACGGTGGCGTCCAAGTGGGCGAAGGTCGTGGCGGGCGACGGGTCGGTCAAGTCATCCGCAGGGACGTAGACGGCCTGGATGGAGGTGATCGAGCCGACCTTGGTCGACGTGATGCGTTCCTGCAGGCGGCCCATTTCCTCGGCCAGCGTTGGCTGGTAGCCCACGGCGGAAGGCATGCGGCCCAGCAGTGCGGACACTTCCGTGCCGGCCAGCGTGTAGCGGTAGATGTTGTCCACGAAGAACAGCACGTCCTTGCCTTCGTCGCGGAACGACTCGGCGATGGTCAGGCCGGTCAGTGCCACGCGCAGACGGTTGCCCGGGGGCTCGTTCATCTGGCCGTAGACCATGGCGACCTTGGAGTCTTCCAGCTTGTCCTGGACCACGACGCCGGAGTCCGACATCTCGTGATAGAAGTCGTTGCCCTCACGGGTGCGCTCACCCACGCCRGCGAACACGGACAGRCCSSTGTGCGCCTTGGCGATGTTGTTGATGAGYTCCATCATGTTGACGGTCTTGCCSACGCCGGCGCCRCCGAACAGGCCSACCTTGCCGCCCTTGGCGAACGGGCASATCARGTCGATSACCTTGATGCCGGTTTCCAGCAGGTCCTGCGACGGGCTCAGCTCGTCGTAGGCCGGGGCGGCGCGGTGGATGGAGGCGGTCAGCTCGGAAGAGACCGGGCCGCGCTCGTCGATGGGGTTGCCCAGCACGTCCATGATGCGGCCGAGGGTCGCCTTGCCGACCGGCACCTTGATGGTGTCGCCGGTGTTGAAGACTTCGGTGCCGCGGCGCAGGCCGTCGGACGAACCCAGCGCAATGGTGCGGACGACGCCGTCGCCCAGCTGCTGCTGGACTTCCAGCGTCAGTGCCGAGCCTTCCATCTTCAGCGCGTCGTACACCTTGGGCATGCGGTCGCGCGGGAATTCCACGTCGACGACGGCGCCAATGCACTGAACGATCTTGCCGACTGCTGCTTGAGTGTTAGCCATTTTTGCGTTCCTTCAATTCAATTCTTTGCGTGCCGGGTGACTCAACCGACCGCGGCTGCGCCGCTGACGATCTCGGACAACTCTTTGGTGATGGCTGCCTGGCGGGTCTTGTTGTAGACCAGCTTCAGCTCACCGATCAGCGTGCCGGCGTTGTCGGTCGCGGCCTTCATGGCCACCATGCGGGCGGACTGCTCGCTGGCCATGTTTTCGGCAACGGCCTGGAAGACCAGGGCTTCCGTGTAGCGCACCAGCAGTTCGTTGATGACGGTGGCGGCGTCCGGCTCGTAGATGTAGTCCCACGAGTGGCCGGCCTTGTCCGTTTCCATGTCGCTGGCCTTGAGCGGCAGCAGCTGGTGCACCTTCACCTCTTGCTTCATCGTGTTGATGAACTGCGTGTAGCAGAGGTAGACGGCGGACAGCTTGCCTTCGGCGTACTGGTCGAGCAGCACCTTGACCGGGCCGATGAGGGCCTCAATGTGGGGCTGGTCGCCGAGCTGCGTCGCGTGGGCCACAACCTTGGCGCCGATGCGGTTCATGAAGCCCAGGCCCTTGCCGCCGATGGCGACGACCTCGGCCTTCTGGCCCGCGGTTTCCAGTTCCTTGAGCTTGGCCGTGGCCGCGCGCAGCAGATTGGTGTTGAGACCACCGCACAGGCCCTTGTCCGTCGTGACGACGACCATGCCGACCGCCTTCACGCCCTCGTTCTTGACGAGGAAGGGATGGCGGTACTCGGGATTGGCCTTGGCGAGGCTGGCCGCGATGTTGCCGATCTTCTCGGCGTAGGGGCGAGCCGACCGCATCCGCTCCTGCGCCTTGCGCATCTTGGACGCGGCGACCATTTCCATCGCCTTGGTGATCTTCTTGGTGTTCTCGACCGACTTGATCTTGCCGCGGATTTCTTTGCTTGAAGCCATTCGAACTCCTAGTCAGTGCAGGGCTAAGTCGAAGCTCAGCCCCACGTGTTCCGTGGCTTAAGCGAAGGACTTCTTGAAAGCCGTGATGGCGGCGTTCAGTTCAGCTTCGGCATCCTTGTCCATCGCCTTGTCGGCTTCCAGCTTGGCAAGCAGGGCGGCGTGGCTGGTCTTCAGGTACTGGTGCAGGCCGTGTTCGAAGGCCAGGACCTTCTTCACTTCGATGCTGTCCATGAAGCCCTTGTTGGCGGCGTACAGCGAGGCGGCCATCAGCGAGATGGACAGCGGCGAGTACTGGGCCTGCTTGAGCAGTTCCGTCACGCGGGCACCGCGGTCCAGCTGCTTGCGGGTGGCTTCGTCCAGGTCGGAAGCGAACTGCGCGAACGCGGCCAGCTCACGGTACTGGGCCAGGTCGGTACGGATACCGCCGGACAGCGACTTGATCAGCTTGGTCTGGGCTGCACCACCGACGCGCGACACCGAGATACCGGCGTTGATGGCGGGGCGGATACCGGCGTTGAACAGGCTGGTTTCSAGGAAGATCTGGCCGTCGGTGATCGAGATCACGTTGGTCGGCACGAAGGCGGACACGTCGCCGGCTTGCGTCTCGATGATCGGCAGGGCCGTCAGCGAACCGGTCTTGCCCTTGACTTCACCCTTGGTGAAGGCTTCGACGTAGTCGGCGTTGACGCGGGCGGCGCGCTCCAGCAGGCGGCTGTGGAGGTAGAACACGTCGCCGGGGTAGGCTTCGCGGCCCGGCGGGCGGCGCAGCAGCAGCGAGACCTGGCGGTAGGCGACAGCCTGCTTGGACAGGTCGTCGTAAATGATCAGCGCGTCCTGGCCGCGGTCGCGGAAGTACTCGCCCATCGTGCAGCCCGAGTAGGCCGACACGTATTGCATCGCGGCGGACTCGGAAGCCGAGGCGGCGACGACGATGGTGTATTCCATCGCGCCGGCTTGCTCGAGCGAGCGCACCACGTTCTTGATCGACGACGCCTTCTGGCCGATGGCGACGTAGACGCAGGTCATGTTCTGACCCTTCTGGTTGATGATCGCGTCGATGGCGACGGCGGTCTTGCCCGTCTGACGGTCACCAATGATCAGTTCGCGCTGGCCGCGGCCGACCGGAACCATGGAGTCGATCGACTTCAGGCCGGTCTGCACGGGCTGGTCCACGCTCTTGCGCGCGATCACGCCCGGGGCGACCTTCTCGATGACGTCGGTCATCTTGGCGTTGATCGGGCCCTTGCCGTCGATCGGCTCGCCCAGCGCGTTGACGACGCGACCAATCAGCTCGGGGCCGACCGGCACTTCCAGGATGCGGCCCGTGCACTTGACAGTGTCGCCTTCCGAGATGTGCTCGTAGGCACCCAGAATCACGGCGCCGACGGAGTCGCGCTCGAGGTTCAGCGCGAGGCCGAAGGTCTGGCTGCCGTCCTTGGCGACCGGGAATTCGAGCATTTCGCCCTGCATCACGTCGGACAGGCCGTGGACGCGGACGATGCCGTCGGAAACGGACACGACGGTGCCCTGGTTGCGGATGTCCGTGCTGCCACCAAGACCCTCGATGCGGCTCTTGATCAGTTCGGAAATTTCAGCGGGATTCAGTTGCATGCTAGGTCTCCCAGGTGGCCGTTCCTTCGCCGGATCAAGGGCGGGGGTCAGACGCGGGGTAAATCGGAATGTCTTGCGGGTGTCCAGCTGCGGATCAGGCAGTCAGCGCAACTTTCATGCGCTCAAGGCGGGCCTTGACGGAGGTGTCCAGCACCTCGTCGCCGACGACGACGCGAACGCCGCCAATCAGGCCGGGCTCCAGCTGCACATGGGCTTCGAGCTTGCGGCCGAAGCGCTTCTCCAGCGACGTCTTGAGGTCGGCGAGCTGAGCGTCGCTGATCTCGTAGGCGCTGAAGATCTGCGCGTCGGACACGCCCGAAGCGGCGTTGGCCAGCACGTGGTACTGGGCCACGATCTCGGGCAGTGCAGCCAGGCGGCCGTTCTCGACGATGGCGCGCAGGAAGTTCTGCACACCGGCGGCGAGGTCTTGCTTGGCCGCGGCGGCGATGACCGCAACGACTTGCTCAACCTGGGCCTTAGGGTGATCGGCGAACTGGCGCAGATCGGCGTCCTGCGCCACCTGGGCCAGCGCGTCGAGCTGCCGGCCCCAAGAGCTCAGGTCTTGCGACTTGGCGACCTGGAACAGGGCTTCCGCGTAGGGGCGGGCGATGGTGGCGATCTCGGCCATTTACAGCTCCGTCTTCAGGCGAGCCAGCAGCTCGGCGTGAACGCCGGCGTTGACTTCCTTCTGCAGGATCTGCTCGGCGCCCTTGACGGCCAGTGCAGCGACTTGCTCGCGCAGGACTTCGCGAGCGCGGGAAACCTGCTGCTCGGCGTCGGCCTTGGCGGCGGCCAGGATCTTGGCGCCTTCTTCTTCGGCCTTGCCCTTGGCGGCGTCGACGATGGCAGCGGCGCGCTTCTCGGCGTCCGAGATCAGCTTGCCGGATTCAGCCTTGGTCTGAGCCAGTTCCTTGGCGATCTGCGCTTCGGCGCCGGCCAGTTCGGCCTTGGCCTTGTCGGCAGCGGACAGGCCAGCGGCGATCTTCGCGGCACGCTCGTCGAGCGCCTTGATGATCGGCGGCCACACATACTTCATCGTGAACCCGACCAGGATCAGGAACACGATCATCTGAACGATGAGCGATGCGTTAATAAACACCTTGGTGCCTCACAAAGTTTCGAGTGCGGAAACCGCCGGGGCAACCTTGGCCACGGCGGGTCGACAGCATCGAATTACTTGGCGCCAGCAGCCAGCGCAGTAGCGATCTGGCCCAGGAACGGGTTGGCGGTGGCGAACCACAGGGCGATACCCGTGCCGATGATGAAGGCCGCGTCGATCAGGCCGGCCAGCAGGAACATCTTGGTCTGCAGTTCGTTCATCAGCTCAGGCTGACGAGCGGCGGACTCAAGGTACTTGCTGCCCATGATGCCGATGCCGATACAAGCACCGAAGGCGCCCAGACCAATGATCAGACCAGCGGCGAGGGCAACAAAGCTAATGACTTCCACGATGACTCCTTGAGGGGAAAAAAGAGAGAAAGGGTTGAGGGAAAACTGCTTGGAAAAACTGGGGGACGGCTGCTGCGGGATCAGTGCGCGTCGTGGGCCTGGCCGATGTAGACCAGCGTCAGCATCATGAACACGAAGGCCTGCAACGTGATGATCAGGATGTGGAAGATCGCCCACACCGAGCCCGCGATGATGTGGCCGATGGCCAGGCCGATGCCGGTGGCCGACAGGCTCCAGGCGCCGCCCATCAGGGCGATCAGCATGAAGATCAGTTCGCCGGCATACATGTTGCCGAACAGTCGCATGCCGTGGGAGACCGTCTTGGCGACGAACTCGATCAGCTGCATGGCCAGGTTGACTGGGTACAGATAGACCTTGTCGCCGAACGGTGCCGCAACGAGCTCGTGAGCCCAGCCGCCGGCGCCCTTCATCTTGACGTTGTAGATGAGGCAGGTGATCAGCACGCCAAGGGACAGGCCCATGGTCATGGACAGATCCGCAGTCGGCACGACGCGCAGGTAAGCGTGGTGGTCACCGGTGAGGTTCTGCCAGATCCAGGGGAACAGATCCACCGGGAACAAGTCCATCGCATTCATCAGGAAGATCCAGACGAACACGGTCAGGGCCAGCGGCGCGACGAGCTTGCGGCTGTTGGCGTTGTGGACGATGCCCTTGGCCTGATCGGCAACGATCTCGACCAGGATTTCGACGGCGGCTTGAAAACGGCCCGGGACGCCCGAAGTAGCAGCCTTCGCGGCGCGCCACAGCAAGAAGCTGCCCACCAGACCCAGCAGCACGCTGAAGAAAATGGAGTCGAGGTTGACGACGGAGAAGTCGACGATGCCTTGCTGCTTGCCACTCTGCGCGTGGTTCAAGTGGTGAATGATGTATTCACCAGCGCTCGGGGCTGCTGTTTCGTGGCCTTCTGCTGCCATGTTTCGTTCTGCCTCGTCAGGTCAATCTGCGGCCACGCCACGCGAGCGCCAGCCAGTTCACTTTGATGCACACCGCGAGGGTGACCAGCAGGGCTGGCCAGCTCAGGCCCGGCACCACCTTTGGCGCCAGCACCAGCATCGCGATCGATGCACCGATTTTCAAAAATTCCCAACCCATGAACCCGGCAGCCGCACCGACCGCTGAATCCACGCGCTTTGTCATGCCCCGCGCCAGCAGCATGTTTGGCAGCACCACCGCCGCGACGCCATAGAGCGCCGAAACCATGGCCACACCGGACGCCGTCCACAGCCGGATCACGGCCACGCACAGCAAGCCTGCCACCAGCTGCATCCCCAGCACACGCCAGGGCGACAACATCGGCAACGCCGACTTCAGCGCTGCCGCCTGCTCAGGGCTCAGGGCCTTGACGGGCAGCTCCTCTTTGTCGTCGTCCCAGCCGCCGGCCGTCGAAACGGCGGGGGGCCAGGTCTTTCGGGGGCCGTTCTCGGTCATGGCGCCAGGGTCCTGGGGTGGGCGGCTCAACCCCCAAAACTACCAGGAGCTGATTGCACCGGGATGACGCACGGGCGCCACCCAACAAAGCCAGCCATTATATGTGACGAGTTACACCGGGGTAAATACGCCCCCAGGCCGACACAGGATTCAGGCGCTTGTCAGGGTCGCGGGCAAGCCCGGCACGTCGACGCGCAGTTGCAGCACGGCGCCAGCGAGCGGCTCGCGTTCCAGTTCGTCGGCGGGGCGCTTCTCGCGCGCCGTCGTGATGAAGAGGGTGCGCAAGTCAGCGCCGCCGAAGGTGGGCATGGTCGGGCAGGTCACCGGCAACTCGACACGCTGCACAACTTCGCCGGTCGGCGCAATGCGCAGCAGGCAGCCACCTTCAAACATCGCGGCCCAGTAGTGGCCTTCAGCATCCATCGCTGCACCGTCAGGGCGGCCTCCGTAGGCCTCGCCCGGCGTGCGCGGCTTGAATTCGGCGAAGACGCGCGGGGAAGACAGCGCGCCGGTCGCCACGTCGAAGTCCGCGACGTAGATGCGATGGGCCTTGGTATCGGACCAGTGCATGCGGTGGCCGTCGGGACTCCAGGCCAGACCGTTGGAGGTCGTCAGGCCAGGCACCTGGGATTCAAAGACCTTGCCGTCGAAGCGATACAGCGCCGCCTCGGGCTCGCGCGCATCCGAGATGCTGCCGATCCACAAACGCCCGGCAGGGTCGACCTTGCCGTCGTTGAAGCGCAGCCTTGCAGGGTCGTAGGGTGGCGGGCTGACGAGTTGCTGCGCACCGGTAGTCGTGTCCAGCGCCCACAGGCCGTCGCGCCGCGCGACGAGCAGGCCGCCGCCGGCGCGAGCCGCGATGCAGCCGGGCTCCGCCGCCTGCGGCCACACGTCCGGCGCGTCGACGCCCGCGCGCCAGCGCAGCACCTGACGGCCCGGAATGTCGACCGCATAGAGCTGCAGTTCGGTGGGATGCCAGAGCGGCGATTCGCCAAGCAGGCAGCGGTGCTCGCCGAGGGGCTGGATGTCGTGTTCGAGTGCCATGCCGGCACTCTAGGCGGTTATCCGAAGTAACTCGGCCGGAAGGCGCCGAGCTCGGCCTTCAGATAGTGGGCGCCGGGGATGGGGTTGAAGTAGAACGGCGGCACCTCGGCAAAGCCCAGGCTTTCGTAGAGCCCACGGGCGGCTTCCATGTCATCCAGCGTGTCGAGCAGCATGGACGAGTAGCCGGCCTCGGTGGCGCGGTCCATCAGCGCCTGCGCCAGGATGCGGCCCAGGCCAAAGCGGCGGAAGGCCGGTCGCACGAACAGGCGCTTCATCTCGCAGGCATTCGGGTAGTCGGCGTCGGGCAGGGGCCGGAAGGCGCCGCTGCCGGCTATTGCGCCATCGACCGTTGCCAGCAGCATCAGCCCGCCGGGTGGTGCATAGGCGCCGGGCAACGCGGCGAGTTCCTCTTCGAAACCCTGGAAGTCCAGATCGATGTCGAGGCTGTTGGCGTAGTCGCGCAGGACGAATCGAGCCTCCTGCCAGTCCTCGGGCGATTCAGGCGTGATGAGCTGTATGTCGGGGCCGGCCATAGGCGTCGCAGTTTAGCCAGCGGGATCAGGCTGCAAATCCCAAGACCACGCGGCGGGTCTTGGCGCTCTTCTTTTGGTGATCACTCACGTTCGCTGCGCACACAAGAGTGATCCCCGAAGAAATCAGCTCCGGCCCGAGGCCGACTCGGCAAAGCCGAGAACGACCCTGCGGGTCTTGGCTGATTTCTTCTCGATTTTGGTGACGACGACTTTGCCGATCTCGGCGGTATTGCCGACATGCGTGCCGCCACAAGGCTGCAGATCCACGCCCTGCACCTCCAGCACTCGAATACGCCCCAGCCCGCGTGGCGGCTGCACGCTCATCGAGCGAACGAGCCCTGGGTTTGCGTCCAATTCGTCTTCCGTGATCCAGCGGTGACCCACTGGACGGGCCTCTGCGACCARCCGATCGAGCCCGGCCTGGATGGCTTCCTTGTCGAAGGGCTCGTCGGTATGGAAGTCCAGCCGCGCATAGCCTTCGGTGATGGAGCAGCCGTCGACCGGATAAGGCAGCAGCGCGCACAGCAGATGCGTCGCTGTATGGAAACGCCGGTGAGCCTGGCGGCGCGCGGCGTCGACCTCGATGCGCACCGCCGTGCCGACGGTGGGCAGCTCACCGTCGATCAGGTGGACGATGGCCTCGGGGTGTTCCTTGCTCTTGCGCGTGTCGGTGACACGCCAGCGCTGCTCGCCCGCGATCAGCCAACCGGTGTCGCCGGCCTGGCCACCGCCGAGCGGGTAGCAGACGGTGCGGTCCAGCAGCACGCCGCCTTCGCCGTGAGCGGTGACGACGGCCTCGCAGGCCAGCAGCGTTGCGTCCTCGCGGAACAGGTCTTCGGTCTTCATCACCCGATCACTCCCAGTTCGACCTCGCCGAGCGGGGTGGCAAGGCGAGCCTTCAGGCCATCACGGGTCTCGAAGCCGAGCAGATGCACGCCCTGATCGGGCAGCGTGTCGGTCGGGTGGGCTTCGTCCCATTGGATGAGCATCGGCAACGCCTCGCGGCGCAGGCGGCGACCGTCCTCGCGCAGCGCGATGCGCCAGCGCAATGCGCCGCGTGAGGCGTCGACCGCCTCACCGGCGTCCACGCCCTCGCCGCGCCAATAGGCCAGCGCCGCGTCCAGGTTGGGGACGCGGGCGACCCAGTGGATGAGCCCCGGCCCCAGCGCCAACCGTTCGCGCAGTGAGGGCTGGTCGAGGTCGAACCAACGGGGCCGGCCTGGCGGTGGCGCCGCGGGGTCGATGGCGATGATTTCCAGGTAGCAGCGCGGGTGATTGGGGCCGCTGATCGACACCAGGCGGTTGTGCGTGCCCATCAACGCATGCTTGCCGCCAGGTTGCGGCGTGACGCCGAGCACTCGATCGCACCAGGCGACTCCATCTTCCAGCGTCGCGGCACCAACGACGAGATGGTCGAGTTCCATGCTCACAGCCTCACCTGGCCGTGGATCAGCGGCGTCACGTCGCCGCCAATCCAGGTGCCCTCGCCGTCGCGCTTCACATGCACGCGGCCGGCCCGACCGAGAGCGGCGCCTTGGGCGGCCACATAGCTGTCGCCCGCCAGACCGGACTCCTGCAACCACAACGCCACGCCGGCGTTGAGGCTGCCGGTGACCGGGTCTTCGGGGATGCCGAGGTCGGGCACAAAGGCGCGCACCTCGAACTGGCATTCACCGCCGGCCGGGTAGGCACCAACGACGCCGAGCTTGAGCCCCTGCATCGCGATGAAGTCCGGCTGCAGCGCCAGCACGCTGGCCGCGTCGCCCAGGCGAGCGGCCATCCAGCCGGGGCCGTTGTCGACCCAGACCAGGTCGAGCAAGGCTTCAGGCGTGATGTGCAGCGCGGCAATCGCCTGTGCACGCTCCTCCGCGCCCACGACACCACTGCGCTTCAACGGCGGCGCGGCAAAGGCCAGGCGGGCGCCGTCGCGCTTCACCCGCACCAGGCCGATGGCGCATTGCTGCACGACCTCGCCGGCCTTCTTCGCATCGCCGCCGCTGGCCAGGAAGGCATGGGCGCTGCCCAGCGTCGGGTGGCCCGCAAAGGGCAGCTCGCCGCCGGGCGTGAAGATGCGCACGCGGTAGTCGGCGCCCGGGTCGGTGGGCGGCAGCAGGAAGGTCGTCTCGGACAGATTGGTCCAGCGCGCGAAGTCGCTCATCTCGTCGTCGGACAGCCCCGCACCGTCGATGACGACAGCCAAGGCATTGCCCTTCAGCGGGACGGCGGTGAACACATCGACCTGGGCAAAGCGGCGCAACTGAGTCATGGCTTGATCATGGCTTGAGATAAAGACCGGGGCGGACGATTTCCATGCCGCGCTGCGGCTTGGCCAGTGGCGAGAAGCCGTGGCCGGCATAGACCGCATGGGCGTCGCGGGTGAAGAGCATGAAGCGGCGCAAGCCCTGCAGGTCGGCGTGGGCCAGCAGCGTCTCGATCATCCATTTCGCCAGGCCGTGGCCGCGGTGGGTATCGAGCACATAGACATCGCAGAGATAGGCGAAGGTCGTCCGGTCGGTCACGACGCGGGCAAAGCCGACCTGGCCGACCCCTTCTGCATGCAGCGCGATGCACAGTGAGTTGGCAATCGAGCGCTCGACCAAGGCCAGCGGAATGCCTTCGGACCAATAGGCCCCGACGAGGAAGGCGTGCGCCGCCCGGGCGTCAATGTCCTCGGGCGCAAAGCTGAGCCGGTAGCCATCGCGCTGCATCAGGGCGCGTGCTCCGCAACCGGCTCCAGCGCCTCGTGCAGCAGACGGCCGAGCTTCTCGACGCCATCCCGGATCAGGTCCGGTGTCAGCGTGACGAAGGACAGGCGCAGCGTGCGCGGGTCGGGCTGGTGGGCATAGAAGGCCGCGCCCGGCACATAGGCGATGCCGGCGTCCACGGCCCGGGGCAGCAGGGCCATCGCGTCCAGGCCTTCGGGCAGGCGGATCCAGAAGAACATGCCGCCCTGGGGCGACAGGTAGTCGCAGCCCGGCGGCAGATGCTCGCGCAGAGCCTCGGCCATCGCATCGCGGTTGGCCTTGTAGAGGGCGCGGATGGTGGGGATGTGGCCGTCCAGGAAGCCATCGCGGATGACCTCGTGGACGACGCGCTGATTGAAGCCCGGCGTGTGCAGGTCGGCGGCCTGCTTGGCCTGCAGCAGCTTCGGGTACAGCTCGGGCGGGGCGATCAGATAGCCGAGGCGAAAGCCCGGCGTCAGCACCTTGGAGAAGGAGCCCAGGTAGAGCGACCCTTCCGGCCATAGGCTGGATAGCGCGGCCGGCGGCGGCTCGTCGAACCAGAGGTCGCCATAAGGGTTGTCCTCGACGATGGGCACGCCGGCGCGGCGCGAGGCTTCGACGACTTCCACGCGGCGCTGGGCGCCCATGACGCGGCCGGTCGGGTTCTGGTAGTTGGGCAGCAGATAGCTGAAGCGCGTGCCGGGCGCGTCATGCGGCAGGGCCGCAATGGCCTCGGGGCGCGGGCCCTGGTCGTCGCTGGCGAGACTCGCAAAGATGGGCTCAAACGGCGTGAAGGCCTGCAGCGCACCGAGGTAGGTCGGCGTCTCGACGGCCACCGGCGCACCAGCGTCGCAGAGGATCTTGCCGACCAGGTCCAGCCCCTGCTGGGAGCCGCTGGTGATCAGCACCTGTTCCGGCGTCACGGTCATGCCGAGTGTTGCGACCCGCGCCGCCACCCATTCGCGCAGCGGCGCAAAGCCCTCGCTGGCCGCGTATTGCAGGGCCTCGCGCGGGTTCTTGCTCAGCACGCGGTCGCAGGCGGCCTTCAGCGCGTCGACCGGAAAGGTGTCCGCGCTCGGCAGGCCGCCGGCCATGGACAGGATGCCCGGCTTCTCGGTGACCTTGAGGATCTCGCGAATGATGGACGGGTTCATCCGCGCGGCGCGGCGCGCTTGGGTCCAGACGGTCGTCATGTCAGCCCCTCGTTCCATGAGTACATGGACCGATCCCCCGAGGGGATGGCGGTCCGGCTAGGGGCGGCCCGGCGCTCGGCCCGCCGGCCGGCAAAGACAGAATGGTGCATGGCAATCACTCGCGGGATTTCAAAGGAGTCAGCCTAGCATCCAGTCGACCGCGGCACCGGCCTGCAAATCGGTGGAGTCGAACAGCGGCAGGGCGGCAGCGCTGTCAGCGGGCAACAGCAGGCCCAGCTCGGTGCAGCCAAGAATGGCGGCCTGTGCGCCGCGGTCGGCCAGGGCTGCAACCTGGGCGCGCAGGGCCTCGCGCGAGGCCGGTTCAAAGCGGCCGCGGCACAGTTCCTCGTAGATCAAGCGGTGCACTTCCGTGCGGCCGGCCTCGTCGGGCACGATGACCTCGATGCCGAAGCGTTTCTTCATGCGATCGCGGTAGAAGCCTTGCTCCATCGTGAAGCGCGTGGCCAGCAGGCCGGCCCGCTTGACGCCGGCAGCGCGCAGCGCCTCGGCGGTCGCGTCGACGATGTGCAAGACCGGCAGGCCGGCCGCTTGCTCGATCTCGGTGGCGACCAGGTGCATGGTGTTCGTGGCAATCAGCAGCGCCTGCGCGCCGGCGCGCTTCAGGCCGGCGGCGGCTTCGCCCAGCACGCGAGCGGCTTCGGCCCACTGGCCGGCGGACTGCATGGCCGCAATGGGCGCGAAGTCGACGCTGTGCAACACCAGCTGGGCGCTGTGCAGGCCACCCAGGCGCGCGGCGACGCCGCGGTTGATCAGCGCGTACAGATGCTGGGTCGACTCCCAGCTCATGCCGCCGAGGATGCCAAGTGTCTTCATGCAGCGCCTGCCAGGTTCATGCGCCAGCCCCGTGCCGGCTTTGCCTCGACTCTGCGCTTGGGCGCGGGCTGCAGCAATTGAAAGGCTGCTTCCGGCCAGGCCTCGACAACGACCTCCTGACCAGCAGCCAGCGTCAGGCCCTCACCGGCACGCAGCCAGTGGTCGTCGGTGCCTCCCGAAATGGTCAGCCACAGCCGACCACCCGTCACGACGAGGCGGCGCGGCGTGCGAGCGGCAGCCAGGGTCAGCGCCTGGCCGGGCGCAAGTGGGATGGTGAATCGATCATTCATCACAGGCCTCCTTCAGTGAACCGGTTGCCGTTTGCCCAGCCACACGACCGCGAGCACGGCGGCGGCGAAGACCACGGTCATCGCATCCAGCCGCTCGCCCAGCAAGGGCACTGCGAACAGCATGGACAAAAAGGGTTGCAGCACCTGCACCTGGCTGACGCGCATCGTGCCGCCCAGGGCCAGGCCGCGATACCAGGCAAAGAAGCCGATCCACATCGACACCAGCGATACATAGGCAAAGCCGCCCCAGGCCGAAGCCGCCACCGGCGCCGTCGGCCGCGTCAGCACGGCCAGTGGCACGGTGAAGGGCAAGCTGATGACCAGCACCCAGCAGATCACCTGCTCGGCCGTCAGGGCGCTGGTGAGCCGCGCGCCGCTGACATAACCCACCGACGCGCAGACCACAGCCCCCAGCAGAAGGCCGTCCGCCATCTCCAGCCCGCCCGCCCCGCGCCAGGCCGCAAAGCCGATCACCAATGCCAGCCCAGCCAACGCACAGATCCAGAACCCCAGGCTCGGCCGCTGGCGCAGCACCAGCGCGGCGATGACGGCCGTGGCCAGTGGCAGCACACCGGACACGACCGACGCATGCACCGCGTCCACATGGCGGACTGCAAAGCCCAGCAGCAGCGGCCAGCCGAACACGACGCCAGCGGCCGTGAAGGCCAGCAGCTGCCATTCGCCGCCGCGCGGCCGTCGCGCGCCGGTGATCCAGAGATAGGCGATCGACAACAGCCCCGCCGCCACCGCGCGCCCGAAGGCGACAAAGGCCGGGTCGAGCTGGGGCGCCGCAGCGCTGCCACCGGCCAGCCGCGTCATCGGGATGCTGAGAGCGAACATCAGCACGCCGGCCGCGCCGAGCAGCAGGCCACGTGTCGCATCGGACGTGGTGGTCGTCGAGACCGTGGTGGACGTGGAAAACCCTGACATGAACTCAGTCTGAGGCATGACACCGATACAGAACCAGTACAGTCAGCCAACCTGACCAAGAATCTGTACTGCCATGCCCACCGGTACACACCCTCCCCTGCAGCGCGGCGCCAGCCTGCCGCTCGCCGGCCAGTTGGCTGAGCGCTATGCCCAGCGCATCCGGGAACGCCTGCTGCTGCCGGGCGCCCGCCTGCCGTCGGTGCGCGACTGTGCGCGCCAGCATGGCGTCAGCCCGCACACCGTCGTCGCCGCCTATGACCAGTTGCAGGCCGCGGGGCTGCTGGAGGCGCGCCGCCAGCGCGGCTTCTTCGTGCGCGAGAGCCGCCCGGCCACCACTCGCGCCGCGCCGCGCCCGCAGGCCATGGCCATGCCGCGCCAGGCGCCGATGGATGCGACGGCGCTGATCCGCGGTATGTTCGAGGCCGACGCCGCGCGCTCACCGGGCCTGGGCACGCTGCCGGCCGACTGGCTGGACCCGACGCTGCTGCAGTCCGCGCTGCGCCGCCTGCATGCCGCCGACTGCCTGGCCCTGCAGGTCGGCTATGGCGACCCGATGGGCGACGACCGCCTGCGCGCGGCGCTCTCCCAGCGCCTGGACGACCTCGGCATCCACGCTGTGCCGGCACAGATCCTGACGACCAACGGCGCCACGCACGCGCTGGACCTCATCATCCGCACCCAGTTGCAGCCCGGCGACGCCGTCCTCGTCGACGACCCGGGCTGGGCCGTCATGTTTGCCCGCCTGACCCAAGGCGGCATTCGCCTGCTGCCGGTTCCGCGTGGCGCCCAGGGACCCGACCTGGAGGTACTGAGCGCGCTCGCCGCCGCCCATTCGCCGCGCGCCTACCTGACCGTGTCGGTGCTGCACAACCCGACCGGCCACAGCCTCAACCTGGCCAGCGCCCACAAGCTGCTGCGCCTGGCCGACGAGCACGACTTCTTCATCGTCGAGGACGACAGCTACGGCTTCCTCGCGCCCGAGCACCTGCCGCGCCTGGCGGCTCTGGACGGGCTGCGCCGCGTCATCTACGTGTCGGGCTTCTCCAAGGTGCTGACGCCGGCCTGGCGAGTCGGCTACCTGGCGGCCGCGCCCGAGCGCCTGCACGCACTGACCGACACCAAGCTGCTCGATGGCCTGACCAGCTCGGCCGTGCTCGAGCGCGCCGTGGCGCTGTGCCTGGAGCAGGGGCGGCTGCGCCGCCATGCGCAGCGCCTGCGTGAGCGCCTGGCCACCGCGCGCCAGCGCATTTCGGCCCTGGCCACCAAGCAGGGCTTCGCCTGGGCTGCGCCGCCGGACGGCCTGTTCGGCTGGCTGGACGTCGGCGTCGACACCGAGCGCCTGGCCCAGCCCCTGCTGGACGCGGGCTGGCTGATCGCGCCCGGTGCCCTCTTCAGCGCCACGCGCGCCCCCGGCTCGCTGGTGCGCATCAACATGGCCACCTCGCAGGACCCGGCCTTCTGGCGCGAGCTGCGCGCCGGCGTTGACGCCTTGAAAGGCCGCGCCGCGCTCCCCTAGGTTCATCCCCCTTGTTCGCTGGAGCAACCCCTGGGCGCTTGAGCGGCGCTGCACCGCAGCCTGGACGGGCGGGTCGACTTGGCGAGCTGGCAGTCGCATGTCGGCCGGCAGTTCGAGGCGGATGGCCACGCGGTCACGCCGCAAGCGCTGAGAGCCGATTTCTGCCGCCTGCAGGGCTGACAAAAAGTTCTCACTCCACCCGGACTTTTTCAAGGAGCCGCGCTCGGGCCGCCGGCAGAATCCGCGTCGCCCGGCGCCGCTGCGGCGCCCGATGTGGACATGAGCAACTCCTTGAAATTCCTTGTTGTAGACCCCCTTACCGGGGTTCAGACCTTTGCACGCCAGCTGCTGCAAAGCCGCGGCTTTGCCGCCGACAGCATCCTGTGCTGCGCCGACACCGAGGCGGCCCTGGCCCAGGGCCTGCTCTTCAAGCCGCATTTCCTGATCACCGATTGGTTTGCCAAGGCGCCACTGAGCGGCATCCAGCTCTACCAGCGCCTGCGTGAGGTGCAGCCATCGCTGCATCTGTCGTTGCTGAGTTTCGAGGTGACGCCCGAACACCAGTTCGAGGCCGAGGCGCACGGCGCCGACTTCCTGCTGAAGAAGCCCTTCACCGCCGAGCAGCTCAAGGCGGAGATGACTCGCTCACTCGAGGCGCTGGCCAAGCGCTCGCCCGGCCTGCATGGCCAGGTGCGCGAGGCGATGCGCGCGGCCAAGCCGGCGCCGCGGCCGGCGTTGCCCGTCATTGCGCCCCAGCCCGTCATCAAGCCGGGCGACAAGGTGCGCTTCAACGGCGCCGTTCACGTGGCCCAGTACGTCGTGCACCGCCACGGCGAGACCGTGGTGCAGCTCAAAGGTCAGAACGGCTTTGTGTCGCTCGAGAAGCTGCAACCCGCCTGACATCAAGTCCCCTCGCCCAGTCCCGCCCCGCTGAACGCGGGCGCGCCTGGTCGGTCCCCTGGGGGGGACGGCGATGCTCACGGCATCGAGCCGTGAGCACATCGCCCGACGGGCCGGCTAGGGAGCGGCCCGGCGCTCGGCCCGGGCAAGGCACGACTGCCGCAGCACTCAGATCACGACGATGAGGATCATCAGCAGCGGATAAGGCAGGGCCACCGTCGGGCGCAGCGCGCTCTTCAGGTATTGCGTCACCAGGCCCAAGCCGCGCGGCCGGCTGGCGAGCCAGTCGCTGTGCAACTGCATTGCCACCGCCCCCTCGCCCGACTTCAGCCCCGCCTCGACAACGAGCAGGCGATCGCCCAGCCGCCCCTGGAAGGTCTTCAGCACGCCCTCCTGCAGCCACAGCAGGGCCAGCAGCGCCAGGGCCAGGGTGTTGTCCGGCACCAGCACGGTGGCCGCAAACGCCACCAGCTTCACACCCAGGGCCAAGGCCTCGTAGCGCTCGTGCTGCGCCTGCAGGGCCAACCATTCCTGGTGCAAGGCGTTCACTTCGCCTCCAACAGTTCCCACCGCTCCATCAGCACCAGCAGCTCGGCATCGATGTCGGCGGCGCGGTCGGTCACCTCGGCGATGCGGGTCGCGCCCTGCGCGTACAGCTCGCTACCGGCGATCAACGCGTTCAGCTGCGTCTGCTCGGCCTCCAGCGCGGCGATCTGCTTGGGGATCTCGTCGAGCTCGCGCTGCTCCTTGTAGCTGAGCTTGCGCTTGGTCGCGACGACCAACGCGGGCTCGGGCGCGGGCGGCGGTGTCGGAGCAGCCRCGGCCTTGGGTGCGGCCTGCGCCTGCAAAGCTGCGGCGCGCTTGGATTGCAGCAGCCAATCCTGCACGCTGCCCTCGTACTCGCGCCAGCGCGCGTCGCCTTCATAGACGATGGTGGACGTGACGACGTTGTCCAGGAAACGCCGGTCGTGGCTGACGAGGAAGACAGTGCCGTCGTACTCCGCCAGCAGCTCCTCCAGCAGCTCCAGCGTCTCGATGTCG
Organism: Roseateles sp. P5_E1; assembly: GCF_054049335.1. NCBI lineage: Bacteria > Pseudomonadati > Pseudomonadota > Betaproteobacteria > Burkholderiales > Sphaerotilaceae > Roseateles > Roseateles sp. P5_E1. The sequence goes on along the minus strand of NZ_JBFUMN010000003.1, from coordinate 277,002 downwards.
AGGTCGTTGGTGGGCTCGTCCAGCACCAGCACATTGGCGGGCCGTGCGAACAGGCGTGCCAGCAGCAGGCGGTTGCGCTCGCCACCGCTCAGCGTTCGCACCGGCGAGTTGGCGCGTGCCGGCGAAAACAGGAAGTCGCCGAGGTAGCTCTTGACGTGCTTCTTCTGGTTGCCGATCTCGATCCACTCCGAGCCCGGGCTGATGGTGTCGGCCAGCGTCGCGTCGAGGTTCAGCGTGTCGCGCATCTGGTCGAAGTAGGCGACGCTCAGCCGAGAGCCCAGCCGCACCGTGCCGCTGTCCGGCGCCAGCTCGCCGAGGATCATCTTCAGCAGCGTCGTCTTGCCGGCGCCGTTGGGGCCGATCAGGCCGACCTTGTCGCCGCGCAGGATGGTGGACGTGAAGCCGCGCACTATTGATCTGTCGCCGTAGCTCTTGGACACATCCTCCAGCTCCGCGACGATCTTGCCGCTGGCGCCACCGGTGTCAATGTCCAGCCTGACCTTGCCCTGCACATCGCGCCGCGCCGCATGGGCCTGGCGCATCACTTCCAGGCGCTGAATGCGCGCGACGGAGCGCGTGCGGCGCGCCTCGACGCCCTTGCGGATCCAGACCTCCTCCTGAGCCAGAAGCTTGTCGAAGCGCGCGTTGAACAGCGCCTCGTTCTCCAGCTCATAGGCCTTGGCGGCCTGGAAGGCGGCGTAGTTGCCCGGGTAGCCGCGCAGCTGGCCGCGGTCCAGTTCGACGATGCGGTTGGCGACGTTGTCGAGGAAGGCGCGGTCGTGGGTGATCAGCAGCAGCGAGCCCTTGAAGTCGTTCAGCAGGCCTTCCAGCCAGGTGATGGCGTCCAGGTCCAGGTGGTTGGTGGGCTCGTCCAGCAGCAGCACGTCCGGTTGGGCGACGAGGGCCCGGCCCAGCGCGACGCGCTTCTTCAGGCCACCGGACAGCGTGCTCACCAGGCGCGAACCGTCCAGGCCCAGGCGGTGCAGGGTCTCCTCCACGCGCTGCTCCCAGTTCCAGGCGCCGATGTGCTCGATGCGCTCCTGCACCCAGGCCAGGTCATCGTTCTCATCATGGATCTCGTAGCGCTCGCGCAGCGCCTTGTGCTCGGCCACGCCCTCGCTGATGACGTCGAAGATGGTCGCGTCGCCGCGCAGCTCGGGCTCCTGCGGCACATAGACGTTGGTCAGGCCTTGCTGCTGCTGCAGCAGGCCGTCGTCGAGCTTCTCGAGGCCAGCCAGGATCTTCAGCAGCGAGGACTTGCCGGTGCCGTTGCGGCCGATGAGGCCGACGCGTTCGCCGACTTCGAGAGAAAAGCCAGCACCGTCGAGCAGGGCGACGTGGCCGAAAGCGAGGTGGGCGTTGGAGAGGGAGAGGACTGCCATCCCTCGATTGTCCCTCGGCGGTTCAAACGGCCCTCAGCGACGGCGTTGCCGACAGATGGCCCAGCACCTGCTCCATGACCGCCGGGTCGTTGAGCAGGCGGCGGTGGCCGAGGTTCTCGGTCACGTGCAGGCGGCCCGCCGCCAAGCCGGCCAGCAGGGTCTCGCTGCCGGTCAGTGGCGCCGTCAGATCGCCCCGGTCATGCACCAGCAGCGTCGGCTGGTTCACGCGCACGCCTAGCCAGCCGGGCTCGAAATGCCCCAGCGATGCGCCCTCGCTTTGCTCGATACGGCCGCGCATGCGCGCCGCCAGACCCTCGCCCGTGCCCATGGCCTGGGCGAACCAGCGCAGGAACTGCCAGGGCGGGGGCGCCAGCGCGATCAGCGCCGCCCGCCGCACCGGCAGGCCACGCGCCAATGCGTGGGACAGCGCCATCGCACCCAGGGAATGCGCGACGACCCCATCCCACGGCCCGAAGCGGGCCGTGACGGCGAACAGCGCCCTCACCCACTGCAGCAGGTTGCTGCGCCAGCCGCTGCTGCGGCCATGGGCCGGCAGGTCCAGCAGCACGGGCTCGAAGCCGGCCACCGCCAGCGTGTCGGCCAGCGGCCGCAGCTGCTGGGCATCGCCGGCCCAGCCATGGGTCAGCAGCACCTTGGGCCGGCCCGGTTCGCCATGTTCGATATCGCTGCGCTGCCAGACGCTGATGTGGCCACCTTCGAAGGGCAGTTGCCGCTCCACCCAGGGCCGCGGCACGTCCCGCGAACGGGCCAGCCATTTGGTCGGCATGGGCGTGAAGAACAGGCGCAGCGCCACGCGCGCGCCGAGGTCGGGCGACAGGCGATGCAGGCCACGCAACAGCGCCGCGATGCCGCGGGCGGTGGGCGAGGCGTAGAAGGCAGCGGCGGGGTTGTGGGAGGTGGTCACAGGGGCTCCATATTTCGCACGACCGTGCGACGAAAAGGCAAACGAAGAAGATCAGCGGGCAAAGGCGTCATCGATCAGGGAAGGCAGTCGTTCAGCAGGCGCTGCCAGGCACGCTCGGCGCGCTCACCGGCACGGGGGTCGCGCAGGAAGCGGGCGTCGTGCAGCAGGATGATGAAGATGGCGTCCATTTCGAACACCATCTGCTCGGCGTCGAGGTCGGCACGCAGATGGCCCGCTTCAACCGCCTGCAGCACGGTGCGCCGCAGCGTCGCGCGCCAGCGCAGCACGCCATCCAGCAGATGCTCGCGCACCGGGCCCTCGCGGTCGTCATACTCGAAGGCACCGGCCGTGTAGAGGCAGGTCTTGTGGCGGTCGACGTCGCTGGCCCAGGCCAGCCAGCGGCGCATGACGGCCTGCAGCCGCGGCAGGCCGCGGGCCTCGCTCATGGCGGGCACGAAGACGGTCTGTACGAAGCGCCTGTCGAATTCCAGCAGCACAGCCAGTTGCAGTTGCTCGCGCGAGCCCACGCGCGAAAACACGCCGCTCTTGGACAGGTCCAGCCGCTTGGCCACCTCACCGATGCTGATGCTCTCCAGCCCCTCGGTCACGGCCATGTCGAGTGCCGCGCCGACGATGGCGGCCAGCGTGATCTCGGCGCGTTCGCTGCGGGTTTCCATGCCCGCAATTTAGCACGACCGTGCGGGCCTCCGCTAGGGTGCCATGTGCGGGGTCTTCGCGTCCAGCACGGCTTCCGGCTCCTCGGCCTCGGCCGGCGTCTCGTTGTCCAGCACAGCCTGCAGTCGAAGCATGTCCAGGTCACCCGTCCACTTGCCCACCACCACCGTGGCGACGCCGTTGCCCACCAGGTTGGTCAGCGCCCGCGCCTCGGACATGAAGCGGTCGATGCCCAGGATCAGCGCCAGCCCCTCGACCGGCACATGGCCGACGGCCGACAGCGTGGCTGCCAGCACGATGAAGCCGCTGCCCGTCACGCCGGCCGCGCCCTTGGAGGTCAGCAGCAGCACGCCCAGCAGCGTCAGTTGCTGCATCAGAGTCATCGGCGTGTCGGTCGCCTGGGCGATGAAGACGGCCGCCATCGTCAGATAGATGGAGGTGCCGTCGAGGTTGAAGGAATAGCCGGTCGGGATGACGAGGCCGACGGTGGACTTGCGCACGCCGAGGTTCTCGAGCTTGGCCATCATGCGCGGCAGCACCGATTCGCTGGACGACGTGCCCAGCACGATGAACAGCTCTTCCTTGATGTACTTGATGAACTTCCAGACCGAGAAGCCATGCAGCCTGGCGATGGTGCCCAGCACGATGAAGATGAAGATCAGGCAGGTGGCGTAGAAGGCACCCATCAGCTTGGCCAGCGAGACCAGCGAGCCCAGCCCGTACTTGCCGATGGTGAAGGCCATCGCACCGAAGGCGCCAATGGGCGCAAGCTTCATGATCATGCCGACGATGGCGAACAGCACGTGCGAGGTCTTCTCGATGACGTCGAACACCAGCGTGCCACGCCCGCCGAAGCGGTGCAGCGCAAAGCCGAACAGCAGCGCGAACAGCAGCACCTGCAGCATCTCGCCCTTGGCGAAGGCGTCCACCACCGTGGTCGGGATGATGGCGAGCAGGAAGTCCACCGTGCCCTGCAGCTTGCCCGGGCCGGTGTAGGCGGCGATGCCCTTGGTGTCCAGCGTCTTGGGGTCCACATGCATGCCGTCGCCCGGCTGCAGCACGTTGACGATGATGAGGCCGACGATCAGCGCGATGGTGGACACGGCCTCGAAGTACAGCAGCGCATAGCCGCCGGTCTTGCCGACACGCTTCATGTCCTCCATGCCGGCGATGCCCACCACCACCGTGCAGAAGATGATGGGCGCGATGATCATCTTGATCAGCTTGATGAAGCCGTCGCCCAGCGGCTTGAGCGCCTCGCCCGTCTGTGGCCAGAAGTGGCCGATCAGCACGCCGATGAGGATGGCTGTGATGACCTGCAGGTACAGCGAACGGTAGAAAGGCTGGCGGCCGGTGGCAGCTTGCATGCGTGTCTCCATCAGTTCTTCGAGCGGAACTGGCTTCGGCGGCAGCTTAGGTGCGAAGGCCGGCGGCGGCGACTGTGGCTTCCCACAAGAATTGCAAAGCCGGCGCCCAACCCCCTAGAACAATTGGCTCGCGTGGTGGCGCAGGTGGTCGCCCATGAAGCTGGCGATGAAGTAGTAGCCATGGTCGTAGCCGGCATGGCGGCGCAGGGTCAAGGGTTGACCCTTGGCGGCGCAGGCGGCCTCGAAGGCTTCGGGGTGCAGTTGCTCGGCCAGGAATTTGTCGGCCAGGCCTTGGTCGATGAGGATGCCCTCCGGGTAAGGGGCGCTGGCCTGTGACTGCATCAACGCGCTGGCGTCGTGGGCAGCCCAGGCGGCCCGGTCCTCGCCGAGATAGCCACTGAAGGCTTTCTGGCCCCAGGGGCATTGCATGGGTGCGGCGATGGGCGCAAAGGCCGACAGTGACGCGAAGCGGCCGGGATGGCGCAACGCCAGAGTCAGCGCGCCATGGCCTCCCATGGAGTGACCGAACAGGCCGACGCGCGCGAGCCCGGTTTCGCGCTGCACCAGCGGCAGCAGCTCTCGCATCAGCCAGCTCTCCATGCGCCAGTGTTTGGCCCACGGCTCGCGCGTCGCATCGAGATAGAAGCCCGCGCCGACGCCGAAATCCCAGGCCTCGCTCTCGCCTGCCACGCCGGCACCGCGCGGGCTGGTGTCGGGCGTCAGCAGGGCCAGGCCCAGCTCGGCCGCCAGCGCCTGCGCGCCGGCCTTGATCGCAAAGGTCTCCTCGTTGCAGGTCAGGCCCGCAAGGAACACCAGCAGCGCCTTGGGCTGCGGCGGCAGGAAGAGCCCGAAGCGCATGGGCAGGCCGATCTCGGCCGAGTCGTGCTGGTGAAAGCGCTGAGTGCCGCCAAAGCAGCGGTGTTCACTGAGGATCTGCATGCCGCAAGTGTGGCCGCTCCGGCCGGCCTTCGTCCAAGTTCCAGATCGGTATCTGGCCGCAGGCGCTGTCGACCGGACAGCCGCCGGGCCGATACTGGCGTCATGCCCTCCACTGCCCAGACTGTTCGCGTCGGCCGGCTGGCCTTGCTTGTTGGCGGCGCGCTGCTGACGCTGATATCCACCACGCCGGCCGCATCGGCGGGATGCGGCGAAGTGACCATCAAGCACATCCAGGTGGCGAGCCAACGTCCGGCTTCCTGCATCGCCGTGCAACTGCAGCACGCGATCGTCTTGCTCGACAAGGCGCTGGTGGATGCCCATGCCAAGGGATTGGTCGCGGCTCACCCCGACGACGAGCACAGCTCGTGGTGGTCAGCCCGCCGAGCCGGCGCCCTGCTTCAGAACATGACGTCGCGCACCACATTGGATTCGTGTGCCCGCGTGGACGGCACGAGGAGCACGGGCGACTGGCTGCGCTACGTCGCGCTGCAGATCGACCAAGGCTGGGCTGCTGTCCAGCCTAGCGGATCAAACACCTTGGTCAGCACCGTCGCGGTCCGCGAACGGTCGATGGATTGCCCAAGTGGGAGTATCGGAGGCACCTCCACGCGCATGTATGGCATCCCGGGTGGCCACTGGTTCCTCCCCCTCCTGACGGGCATTTCCTGAGCCAACGCCAGCGACCCATCCATGCCTTCCTCGTTCCAGACCTACCTCGTTGGCGGCGCCGTGCGCGACCGCCTGCTCGGCTTAGCCGTGCAAGACCATGACTGGGTCGTCGTAGGCGCATCGCCGCAGGAGCTGCTGGCCGCCGGCTACCTGCCCGTCGGCAAGGACTTCCCCGTCTTCCTGCACCCCGACACGCGCGAGGAAGTGGCCCTGGCCCGCACCGAGCGCAAGACAGCCGCCGGCTATCACGGCTTCGCCTTCCATGCCGCGCCCGACGTGACGCTGGAGCAGGACCTGGCGCGCCGCGACCTGACGATCAACGCCATGGCCCAGGACGAGCAGGGCCGTCTCGTTGACCCCTACGACGGCCAGCGCGACATCCGCGACAAAGTGCTGCGCCATGTGTCGCCCGCCTTTGCCGAGGACCCGGTGCGCATCCTGCGCCTGGCCCGCTTTGCGGCGCGCTTTGCGGACTTCACGGTCGCGCCCGAGACCGTCGAGCTGATGCGCGCCATGGTCGCGGCCGGCGAGGTGGATGCGCTGGTGGCCGAACGTGTCTGGCAGGAGCTGTCGCGCGGGCTGATGGAGAACAAGCCGTCGCGCATGTTCGAGGTGCTGCGCCAGGCTGGTGCGTTAGCGCGGCTGCTGCCCGAAGTGGAGGCCCTGTTCGGCGTGCCGCAGCCCGAGGCCCACCATCCCGAGGTCGACACCGGCATCCATCTGCTGATGGTGCTGGACCAATGCGCCCGGCTGAAGGCGCCGCTGACCGTGCGCTACGCCTGCCTGTGCCACGACCTCGGCAAGGGCACGACGCGCAAGGAAGAGCTGCCGCGCCACATCGCCCATGAGAAGCGCAGCGAAGACTTGGCCCGCAAGGTCAGCGCGCGCTGGAAGGTGCCCACCGACTGCCGCGAACTGGCCGAGCTGGTCGCCCGCGAGCACACCCATGTGCACCAGAGCAGCGCCTTCAGCGCCGAGGCGCGGCTGCGCCTGCTGGAGCGCTGCGACGCCTGGCGCCGGCCCGAGCGTTTTGCCGAAATGCTGTGGGCCTGCGAATGCGACGCCCGCGGCCGCCTCGGGCTGGAGGACCGCGACTACCCGCAGCGCGAGCGCCTCGCTGCCGACCTGGCGGCGACGCTGAAGGTCGACCTCGCCGCCGCGAGCGCAGCGGCCATTGCGCGCGGCGCCAAGGGGCCGGACATCGGCCGCGCCGTGCAGCGCGCGCGGCTGGCGGCGCTCAATGCCAGCGTTAGTTAGGGCCCTGTGACGCCCAAGCCCGCCTCAGGGCTTTGCGTTGCTTCACCGGCGTGAAAGCGATCGCATGGCTAAAGTCAGTGGTTTTGCTCCCGGCGCCAGAGTCGGCGCCGGAGCGGGCCGTCGAGAAGCAAGTCGAACAGGACGCAATGATGAAGTTGGCATGGGGTAGCAGCGCTCGGCTGGGCATCTTGGTGGCACTGGGCATGGGGCTGGGCGGTTGCGGCCAGTCCAACAGCCAGACTGCGGCGGCCACGCCGCCCCCGCCCGAAGTGGGCGTCGTCACCGTCACGCCGGGCCGTGCCGACCTCGCCGCCGAACTGCCCGGTCGGCTGGAGGCCTTCCGCGTCGCCCAGGTGCGCGCCCGCGCCGCCGGCATCCTGAACAAGCGCCTCTTCACGGAGGGCAGCGACGTCAAGGCCGGCCAGGCCCTGTTCGAGATCGACGCCGCGCCCTACCGCGCCTCCCTCGCCAGCGCTCAGGCCACGCTCGCACGCGCCGAAGCCAATCTGCTGCAGGCCCAGTCGCTGGCCGACCGCTATGCACCGCTGRCCAAGACCCAGGCCGTCAGCCAGCAGGAAGCGCTGGGCGCCCAGGCCGCCGCTGGCCAGGCCAAGGCCGACGTGGCCGCCGGCAAGGCCGCCGTGCAGACAGCGCAGATCAACCTCGGCTATGCCGCCGTCACGTCGCCCATCTCGGGCCGCATCGGCCGCGCCCTGGTCACCGAAGGCGCACTGGTTGGCCAGGGCGAAGCGACGCCGCTGGCCATCGTGCAGCAGATCGACAAGCTCTATGTCAACTTCACGCAGTCGGCCGCCGAGGTGATGCGGCTGCGCCAGGCGCTGGCCGATGGCAAGCTGCAACGTGCGGGCGGCAAGGACGCCGCACGCGTGCAGGTGCTGCTCGAGGACGGCAGCGTCTACGCCGAGACCGGCAAGCTGCTGTTCTCCGACCTCAGCGTGGACGCCGCCACCGGCCAGATCACGCTGCGGGCCGAGCTGCCCAACCCCAAGGGCCTGCTGCTGCCTGGCCTGTATGTGCGCGTGCGCCTGGCCCAGGCCGAGGTCAGTGACGCCGTCTGGCTGCCGGCACAAGCGGTGGCGCGCGGCGCGACCGGCGAGACGGTGCTGGTGGTGGCCGACGACGGCAGCGTCAGCGCGCGGCCCGTCAAGCTGGGCCCGGCCCAGGGCGGCAACGCGCTGGTGCTGAGCGGCCTGAAGGCTGGCGAGAAGGTCATCGTGGACGGCCTGCAGAAGGCCAAGGCCGGCGGCAAGGCCCGCCCGGTGCCATGGTCGCCCGCGGGCTCGGCCCCGGCTGCAGCGCCTGCATCGGCCGCCTCGAAGGGCTGAACCTCACATGGCGCAGTTCTTCATCAACCGGCCCATCTTCGCGTGGGTCATCGCCCTGTTCATCACGGTCATCGGCATCGTCGCGGTCACGCAGCTGCCGATCGCGCAGTACCCGCCGGTGGCGCCGCCGTCCATCGTGCTGTCGGTCAGCTACCCCGGCGCCTCGGCACAGACGCTGGAGGACTCGGTAATCAGCGTCATCGAGCGCGAGATGAACGGCTCGCCCGGCCTGATCTACATGGAAGCCGTCGCCCAAGCCGACGGCACCGGCTCCATCACGATGAGCTTCGACCCGGCCACCAGCCCCGACCTGGCCCAGGTGGACGTGCAGAACCGCTACGCACGTGCCCAGCCGCGCCTGCCGCAGGCCGTCATCCAGCAGGGCGTGCGCGTCGACAAGGCCAACCCCAACTTCCTGCTCTTCATCATCCTGTCGAGCAGCAACCCGGCCTTCGACCCCATCGCGCTGGGCGACTACGCCTCGCGCACCGTACTGCCCGAGATCCAGCGCGTGCCCGGCGTGGGCCAGGGCCTGCTGTTCGGCACCGAGCGCGCCATGCGCATCTGGCTGGACCCGGCCAAGCTCGTGGGCTTCCGACTCGCGCCGGCCGACGTCAACGCGGCCATCCAGGCACAGAACGCCCAGGTCAGCTCCGGCTCCATCGGCGACCTGCCCAATGTGCCCGGCCAACCGGTCGCGGCCACGGTCGTCGTGCGCGGCCAGCTCACGAACGTGGAGCAGTTCGGCAACATCATCCTGCGCGCCAACGCCGACGGCTCCACCGTGCGGCTCAAGGACGTGGCCCGCATCGAGCTGGGCGCCGACAGCTACACCGGCCGCTCCACGCGACTGAACGGCAATCCCTCGGCCGGCGTGGGCGTGCAGCTCGCCCCTGCAGCCAATGCGCTGCAGACGGCCAAGCTCATCAAGCAGCGGCTCAAGCAGCTGGAGCCCTATTTCCCGGCGGGCGTGAAGGCCACCATCCCCTACGACAGCTCGCTGTTCATCGACATCTCCATCTCGCAGGTCGTCGAGACGCTGGTGGAGGCCGTGGCGCTGGTGTTCCTCGTGATGTTCCTGTTCCTGCAGAACATCCGCTACACCATCATCCCCACGCTGGTCGTGCCCATCGCGCTGCTGGGCAGCTTTGCCACGCTGCTGGCCCTGGGCTTCTCCATCAACGTGTTGACGATGTTCGGCATGGTGCTGGTGATCGGTATCGTGGTGGACGACGCCATCGTCGTGGTGGAGAACGTCGAGCGAGTCATGAGCGAAGAGGGGCTGTCCCCCCTCAAGGCCACGCGCAAGGCCATGGGGCAGATCTCCGGCGCCATCGTCGGCGTGACGGTGGTGCTGATCTCGGTGTTCGTGCCGCTGGCCTTCTTCTCGGGCTCTATCGGCAACATCTACCGCCAGTTCTCGGCGGTGATGGTCAGCTCCATCGCCTTCTCGGCCTTCCTTGCGCTGTCGCTGACGCCGGCGCTGTGCGCCACACTGCTCAAGCCCGTGGAGGCCGGCCACCACCTGGAGAAGCGCGGCTTCTTCGGCTGGTTCAACCGCGGCTTCACGCGCACGGCCAAGGGCTACGAGGGCTGGGTGTCCAAGTTCATCTACCGCGGCGCGCGCATGGCTGTGGTCTACGCGGCCGTCATCGCGGCGGCCGTGCTGGTGTTCCAGAAGCTGCCCACCTCCTTCGTGCCCAACGAGGACCAGGGCAACATCCTCGTCAACATCCAGCTGCCGCCGGGCGCCACCCAAGCCCGCACGCTGAATGTCGTGAAGCAGGTCGAGGACTACATGCTCAAGCAGCCCGAGGTGGAGAGCATGGTCGGCGTCGTCGGCTTCAGCTTCTCGGGCGCGGGGCAGAACGCAGGCCTGGCCTTCGTCACGCTCAAGCCCTGGGACGAGCGCCACGGCCCCGAGCACTCCGCGCAAGGCCTGGCCGCCCGCGCCTTCGGGGCGCTGAGCAAGGTGCGCGACGCCATCATCTTCCCGACCAGCCCGCCGCCCATTCGCGATCTGGGCCGCGCCAACGGCTTCGCCTTCCGCCTGCAGGACCGCAGCGGCCACACGCGCGCCGAACTGCTGGCCGCGCGCAACCAACTGCTGGGCGCCGCGGCCAAGAACCCGCTGCTGAACGCCGTGCGCCCCGACGGCCTGGAGGACGCCGCGCAGCTGGAGCTCAGCATCGACCGCGACCGTGCGCAGGCGCTGGGCGTGAACATTGGCGCCGTCAACGCGGTGCTGGGCACGTCGCTGGGGTCCACCTACGTGAACGACTTCCCCAACACCGGCCGCCTGCAGCGCGTCATCGTGCAGGCCGATGCGCCCGCGCGCATGCAGCCCGAGGACCTCGCCCGGCTCAACGTGCTCAACAACGCCGGCCAGCCGGTGCCTCTGAGCGCCTTCTCGACCAGCAAGTGGGTCACCGGCGCCATGCAGACCGTGCGCTACAACGGCTACTCGGCCATGCGCATCCTGGGCGAGCCGGCCAAGGGCGTGTCCACGGGCGTGGCCATCGCCGAGATGGAGAAGATCGCGGCCACCCTGCCCGACGGCTTCGGCTACGAGTGGACCGGCCAGTCGCGCGAGGAAAAGCTCTCGGGCTCCACGGCCTTCATCCTGTTCGGCTTCTCGCTGCTGGCCGTGTTCCTGTGCCTGGCCGCGCTGTAYGARAGCTGGAGCATCCCGCTCGCCGTCGTCCTCGTGGTGCCGCTGGGCGTGCTCGGCGTGGTGCTGGGCGCGACCTTCCGGGGGCTGGAGAATGACGTCTACTTCAAGGTCGGCATGATCACCATCATCGGCCTGTCGGCCAAGAACGCGGTGCTGATCATCGAGTTCGCCAAGGACCTGCAGGCCCACGGCAAGAGCGTGTTCGACGCGGTGCGCGAAGCGGCCCACCTGCGCTTTCGCCCCATCATCATGACCTCGCTGGCCTTCATGCTGGGCGTGCTGCCGCTGGTGCTCGCCAGCGGCGCGGGCTCGGCCAGCCAGCGTGCCATCGGCACCGGCGTGCTGGGCGGCATGTTGACGGCCACGGCGCTGGCCGTGTTCTTCGTGCCGGTGTTCTTCGTCGTCGTGCGCCGCTTCTTCCCGGGCAGCGAACGGCAGCGCAAGCGCGATGCCCACGAGGCGGAAGACGACACGGGAGGCCAGGCATGAAGACGTCTCTCTCGCTGATCGCCCTCGCGGCGCTGCTGGCCGCCTGCGCCGGCCCCGAGCCCAAGCGCCCGGTTGCCTCGGAAGCCGCGGCCGCAGCCGTGCCGCAAGCCTTTCCGCAAGCCGGTGGCCCTGGCGCGACGGCCGCCACCGAGTTGCCCTGGGCCCAGGCCTTCAAGGGCGCGCGGCTGCAAAAGCTGATCCCGCTGGCCCTGGCCAACAACCGCGACCTGCGCGTCGCGGTGCTCAACATCGAGAGCGCCCGCGCCACCGCTTCGGCGCGCGATGCCGACCTCTGGCCCACCGTCAACGCCGGCATCAGCGGCTCGCGCACGCCGACGGCGGCTGGCGGCATCAACAGCGTCTACCAGGCCGGCCTGCAGGTCTCGGCCTATGAGCTGGACCTGTTCGGCCGCCTGCGTGGCCTGAGCGCCGCGGCCGCCGCACAGGTGCTGGCGGCGCAGTCCAACCAGCAGGCGGTGCGCACGGCGCTGGTGGCGAGCATCGCCAATACCGAGATCGCGCTGCAGGCCGACGAGGCCCTGCTCAAGATCACGCGCGACGCCCTCGCCACGCGCGAGCAGTCGCTGTCGCTGACCCGCCAGCGCTTCGAAGGCGGCGTGTCAGGCGAGCTGGACCTGCGCTCGGCCGAGTCCTCCTGGCAGGCGGCCCGCGCCGTGCTGGCCCAGGCCCAACGCCAGCGCGCGCTGGACGAGAACGCGCTGGCCCTGCTGATCGGCGGCCCGCTGCCGGCCGACCTGCCCGCGCCCACCGGCGCCCTGGCGGACTTCGAGCCCCTGGCCGAGTTGCCCGCCGGGGTGCCCAGCGAGGTGCTGACACGCCGGCCCGACATCCGCCAGGCCGAGTTCCAGCTCGGCGCAACGGACGCCAACATCGATGYCGCCCGCGCCGCCTTCTGGCCGCGCATCACGCTGACCGGCAGCGTCGGCACGGCCAGCGGCCATCTGTCCGACCTGTTCAAGAACTCGGCCTGGAGCTTTGCGCCGCAGCTGATCCAKCCCCTCTTCGACGCCGGCCGCAACCGCGCCAACCTGGCCGGAGCACGTGCGTCGCGGGACATTGCGCTGGCCCAGTACGAGAAGGCCATCCAGACCGCCTTTCGCGAGGTCGCCGACAGCCTCGCGGGCCGCGCCACGCTGGCCGAACAGCGCGCCGCACTGGCTGCCCAGGTGGAAGCCGAGACTCGCCGCCTGAACGCGGCCGAGCAGCGCTACACGGCCGGTGTCTCCAGCGCCCTGGACCGGTTGGACGCACAGCGCTCGCTGTTCGCGGCCCAGCAGACCCTGGTGCAGGTGCAAAGCCAGCGCGCGCAGAACCTGGTGGCGCTGTACCGTGCCTTGGGCGGCGGAGGCTGACCCCATGCGCGGGCTGGCGCTTGCCCTTGTCCTGCTGGCGCTGCTGCCAACGGCGCAGGCCCAAGGGACGCTGCGAGAACGCCTCAAGGCCCGCATTGAGGAGCGCCGCGCCGACAAGGGCGGCGGCCTGCAGGAGCTGCAGGTGCAGGGCCGCAAGGTGCTGGTCCATCTGCCGACGGGCTATGACGCCAGCCGCCCCGCGCCGCTGGTGCTGGCCTTCCACGGCGGCGGCGGCCATGCCGGGTACATGGCCGACGACGAGAAATACGGCTTGCAGAAGAAGGCCGACCAGGCCGGCTTCGTCGTCGCCTTCCCCAATGGCTACAGCAAGCTGCCGGGTGGGAAGTTCGCCACCTGGAACGCCGGCGGCTGCTGCGGCGACGCGCGCGACCGCAATGTGGACGACGTCGCCTTCGTCCGCGCCACCGTCATGGCGATCAAGGACAAATACAGCATCGACGCCAGCCGCGTCTTCGCCACCGGCATGTCCAACGGCGGCATGCTCAGCCACCGCCTGGCCTGCGAGGCCGCCGATGTGTTCCGCGCCGTCGCTTCGGTCGCCGGCACCGATGCCACCGCCAGCTGCGCGCCGAGCAAGCCCATCGCCGTGCTGCACATCCACGCCAAGGATGATGACCATGTGCTCTTCAACGGCGGCGCCGGCCAAGGCGCCTTCCGCGACGAGAGCAAGGTCATGAGCTTCATCTCCGTGCCCGAGACGATCTCGCGCTGGGTGCAGCGCGACCACTGCGCGGTGCCGCCGCAGCGCGTGCTCGACAAGCCCGGCGCCACCTGCGAGACCTACAGCGGCTGCAGCGGCGGCGTCAGCGTGCAGCTCTGCGTCACCGAGACCGGCGGCCATTCCTGGCCTGGCGCGCCCAGCGTGCGCCGCGGCAAAGGGGCGGCCTCGCAGGCGCTGGACGCCAACGACGTGATCTGGCGCTTCTTCGAGCAGGCCTCACGCTAGACCCTGCTGGAATCGCTTCCAATTTTCTGACCCATACTGCGCCGCACAACCAATGCCGCCCTCGCCGCCATGCGTTTCCTGACTGCCGCCCTCCTCCTTGCCACCAGCCTTTGCGCCACCGCCGGCGGCCCGCCGGCCATCTACGACGAAGGCGTCGACGCCAAGGCTGCGATCCGCGCCACCTTGGCGGAAGCCGAGAAGGCCAAGCTGCCCGTGCTGGTCGTCTTCGGCGCCAACTGGTGCGGCGACTGCCGCATGCTGGACAACAGCTTCAAGCACGGCCCGAGCGCGCCGCTGATCGCCAAGAACTTCAAGGTCGTCAAGGTCGACGTCGGCCGCTTCGACCGCAATGTCGACATCGCCGAGGGCTATCGCGTGCCGCTGAAGAAGGGCATCCCCGCCGTCGCCGTGCTGTCGCCTCAGGGCAAGCTGATCTACGCCACCGAAGGCGGCGAGCTGGCCGACGCCCGCAAGATGGGCGACCAGGGCGTCTACGACTTCTTCACCCGCGTGACTGCCTCGGCCAAGTGACGGTCTCCCTGACCGGCGCCTCGTGGGCCCTGCGCACGCAGTTCTTCGTGCTGGGCGTGATGTTCGCCACGTGGGGCGTGCATGTGCCCACCGTCAAGGCCCATTACGGGCTGGGCGAGCAAACCCTGGCACTGGCCATGCTGGCCGGCGGCGTCGGCGCGCTGCTGGCCCTGGCCCAGGCGGGCCGCATCGTCGGCCGCTTCGGCCCCAGCGCCGTGGCCGCCACCATGGGCGTGCTGTGTTGCGCCAGCGTCGCCTGCCTGCTGGCGTTCTCGTCCTATGCGGCGCTGCTGGTCGTCATGCTCGGCTTCGGCATCACGGGCAGTCTGCTCGATGTGTCGGTCAACGTCGAGGCGACCGAGATCGAGCGCCTGTCCAAGCGGCCGCTGATGAGCGGCTTCCACGGCATGTTCAGCCTCGGCGGCATGGCAGGCGCGGGCCTGGGCAGCGTCGCGCCGGCGCTGGGCCTCACGCCGCAGGGCCATCTCTTCGTGGCCACCGGCCTGGGTGCCGTCTGCGCGCTGGTGGCCAGCCGCGCGATGCTGCCCGTCGAGCCCGGTGCGGCCGACGAAAAGCGACCGCTGAGCATTCCGCGTGGCCCGCTGCTGCTGCTGGGCGTGCTGGCGTCCATGGGCTTGATCGCCGAGGGCGCGATGTACGACTGGAGCGTGCTCTTCATGAAGCAGGAGCGCGGCAGCGAGCCCAGCACCGCGGCCCTCGCCTATGCCAGCTTCAGCGGCGCGATGGCTGTGGGCCGGTTCGGCGGCGACTGGGTGCGAGCGCGCATGTCGGGCACGAAGCTGATGCGGGCCAGCGGCGTACTCGGCGCCGCCGGCATGGCGCTGGCGTTGGCCCTGCCCTCGCCCGTCGTGGCGCTGATCGGTTTCGCGCTGGTGGGGCTGGGCCTGTCCAACGTCGTACCGGTGATCTTCAGCGCGGCGTCGCAAGTGCCCGGCGTGTCTTCGGCCCACGGCATCGCGGCGGTGTCTGGCGTCGGCTACCTCGGCATGATGGCCGGCCCGCCGCTGATCGGGTTGATCGCCGAGCATTCGTCGCTGACCGCCGGCCTGGTCGTCGTCGTCGTGTTCGCCGTCTTCATGGCGCTGTCGGCGAAGCGGGCAATGCGCGGGGCCTGACGCCGGGCGCAGCAGGACGAAACCGGGGCGGGGTCATCTACCCACGACCGGCCGGCTTGGGCCACTTGATGCGCGCGGTGAGCTCGCCCTTGTGCTGTCGCATGGCGGGCAAACTCGTTTCGGAATTTAAGGCATCAAGCTGGCAGGACCGAAGATAGCGAGACAGTTTCGGAATTTAATGAATTTGAAGTTGTAAAGCCACAGCTGTGGCATGATTTCGGAATTCAAGAAATTTGTCCTTCCGGCATCGTCCGGAGCGCCTCATCACGGGAATTCCGAAATGACTTCCAACCCTACCGCCCCGCCACCCGAACTCCTGCGCGTCGTGGATGCCGGCGCCCTCGGCCCGGCCATCCGAGCCCGTCGCCGCGCACAGTCGCTGCGCATCGACGATGCGGCCTCTTTGAGCGGCGTCTCCGTCGACCTGCTCTCCCGCCTCGAGAACGGCAAGGGCTCCGTGCGACTGGACAAGCTGCTGGCGGTGTTGGACAGCCTGGGGCTCGCCCTCGTGCTCGGCCCCAAGGACCACCCAACGATGCAGTCCGTCTCGTGTCCCGGAGTCGAGCCTCCCGAGCAGCCATGAACTCGGCCGCCGACGTCCCAGTTGCCCCGCATGCGCTCAACCTCTGGGCCGACGGCCAGAAGGTCGCGACGCTGGGCTATGAGGCCCTGAACGACCGGTGGTCGCTGGACTACGAAGCGAACTGGGTCGCGGCGCCGGGAGCGTTTCCGCTGTCGCCTGCGCTGCCCTTGCAACCCTCGGCCGACGGTTATGCCGTCGGCGCCGTGAAGCGCTTCGTGGAGAACCTGCTGCCCGAAGGCCGCGCGCTCGACATCGCGGCCACGACCTACCGCGTCTCCAAGTCGAACATCTACGCCCTCATCAGCGCACTTGGGACCGAGACCACCGGGGCGTTCCGATTCTGGCGCTCGGATGACGTGCCGCCGGCCGCCGCCGCCAAACCGCCGCGTGAGGTGACCCGCGAAGAACTGGACCAACGAATTGCCGAGCGCGACCAGATTCCGCTGGCCGTCTGGGATGGCAAGGTCCGCATGTCCATCGCGGGCGTGCAGGACAAGTTGATGGTCTACCTGGACCGCCCGCTGAGCGACGCAGGACGTCTGTTCCTGGTCGAGCCGCCCCTGGCATCGACTCACATCCTCAAGCCCGACCCCGCGCGTGGTGTGACACCGCATCTCGTCGTCAACGAACACTTCTGCATGTCATTGGCGCGGCGCATGAAGCTGCCCGTCGCGGAGGTCGGCATCTATCGGACACCACGGCCGGTACTCGTCGTCCGCCGCTTCGACCGGGTTGTCGTGCAAGGCGCCGGAGACGGTGCCGCGCATGGCGCCAACGAGCCCACCGTGCGGCGCCTGCACATCATCGACGCCTGTCAGGCCTCGGACCTGCCCGAGAGCTTCAAGTACGAGCGGAACCTGGGGAGTGGCGAGCACGTCCGCAACATCCGGGAGGGCGTGAGTTTCCAAATGCTGTTCGAACGCGTGGAGCAGACCGTCAACAAGGCCGTGGCACGCATGACCCTGCTGAGGTGGGCCCTGTTCCAATTCCTGATCGGCAACTGCGACGCGCACGGCAAGAACTTCTCGTTCTTCGTGCGACGCGAGGGACTGGACCCGGCGCCCTGGTATGACCTGGTCAGTGTGGTTCAGTACGCAGGCATCGACCACCAGTTGGCCATGGCCTGGGGCGATGCCTTCTCGCTGGAAGAGGTAGGAGCGTTTCAGCTGGCCGACTTTGCGCAGCGATGCGGGGTCGACAGGAAGCTACTGAAACGCGAGGCCGCACGGCTGGCCAAACTGGTGGTGGAACACGCGCTGGCACAGGCCTTGGCGGACGACTACATCGACGACAGTGAGCGCGCCTTTGCAGGCCAACTCCGTGATTTCGTCGTGGGACAGGCTACCCGGTTGACCAAGCTCGCGGACGAGGCGTCCAAGATGAAACCTGAGTTTCTGTGACGCCTTGGAGTTCGCGGCGCTGACCACAGGGGCACAGAGGCACCGCGAAGCAGCCTTCATGCCTTGCCTCTGTGCCTGCGTGCCTATTTGGTTTGCCTTTGAGCTCCATCTCAAGGCGCCACCTCGCACTGCACCCCCGCTTCCGCTAGCAGGGCTGGAAACGGCGCTGGCGGCACCTGGTCGGTGAACAGCATGTCGACCTCGTCGAGCCTGGCCAGCTTGACCATGGCCGGCCGGTTGAACTTCGAATGATCGGCCGCCAGCCACACCTGCCGCGAGTGCTCGATGATCGCCCGCGCCACCTTGACCTCGCGATAGTCGAAGTCGCGCAAGGTGCCGTCGTCCTCGATGCCGGAAATGCCGATCAGCCCGATGTCCACCTTGAACTGGCTGATGAAGTCCACCGTCGCTTCGCCGACGATGCCCCGGTCGCGGGACCGCACCACGCCACCCGCCACGATGACCTCGCAGGCGGGGTTGTCGCTCAGGATGGCGGCGACATTGAGGTTGTTGGTGATGACCCGCAGGCCCTTGTGGTTCATCAGCTCGCGCGCAACCGCCTCGGCCGTCGTGCCGATGTTGATGATCAGCGAGCAATCTTGCGGCACGACCGCCGCGATGGCCCGCGCGATACGCTGCTTGCTGTGCTCGTTGAGCTGCTGGCGCTGCCGGTACGCGATGTTCTCGGTCGTCGAGGTGGGCATGCGCACGCCGCCGTGAAAGCGCGCGAGCAGGCCTGAAGCGGCGAGCTGCTTCACGTCGCGACGCACCGTTTGCAGCGTCACGCCGAACTGTTCGGCCAAGGCCTCCACCGAGACCGCGCCGCGGTTGCGCACCTCCTGGATCAGCAGGGCTTGTCGAGGGTTGGGGATCATGCGCGCAAGGCAAGGTTCAAGCTTGGGGGGGCCAGCGTAAAGGCGCGCGGAGATGTTCCATAGGGGTGGATTTGCTCTTGCGCAGCGTTCGCTTGTGACTTAAAAAGAAAAACTTCGAACGAATACGAACAAAAGCGAACCCGCCCGGCGCGCATTGCTCGTCGACCACACGAAGATCGGAGACAGCTTGAACGACTCCCCGACGGGCGTGACTCAACCGGCCGCATCTCCCGCCCACCCGAGTGCAGCGCAAGCTTGCGACGCGCTCATCGTGGGCGGTGGCATCAATGGTGCCGGCATCGCGCGTGACCTGGCCGGGCGCGGCCTGTCGGTGGTGCTTTGCGAGAAGGACGACCTGGCCGCCCATACGTCGTCGGCATCCACCAAGATGATCCACGGCGGCATCCGGTACCTGGAGTACTACGACTTCCTGCTGGTGCGCAAGGCGTTGGCCGAGCGCGAGGTGCTGCTGCGCAGCGCCCCGCACATCATGCGTCCGCTGCGGCTGGTGGTGCCGCACGACCCAAGCATGCGCCCGGTGTGGATGATGCGCATCGGCCTGTTCCTCTACGACCACCTCGCGCGACGCGAGTTCCTGCCCGGCTCACGCACCATCCGCCTGCGCGGGCACACATTGGGCGCCCCGTTGAACCCGCGCTATTCCCGTGCCTTCCTGTACTCCGACGGTTGGACCGACGACGCCCGGCTCGTGGTGCTCAACGCACTGGACGCCGCCGAGCGGGGTGCCCAGGTGTTGACCGGTTGGCGCTGCATCGACGCCCAGCGCGACAGCACCCATTGGCAGGCTACCCTCCAGGACGCCACGGGCACCGTCCGCCTCGTGCGCGCCCGTGCCCTCGTCAACGCGGCGGGGCCCTGGGCGGCGCAGTTCCTGAAGGAGCACGCGCATGCTCAGGCGTCGAAGATCAAGCCGCTGCGGCTGGTCAAGGGCAGCCACATCGTCGTGCCCAAGCTGTTCGACCACGACCACGCCTACGCGCTGCAGGGCGCCGACAAGCGCGTCATCTTCATCATTCCCTACGAGGGCGACTACACGCTCATCGGCACCACCGACGTCGAACACAAGGGCCCGGCCGGCGACGCGAAGATCGACGACGACGAGATCCGCTACCTCTGCGAACAGGCGAGCCGCTACATGGTCAAGCCGGTGGTGCCGGGCGACGTGGTGTGGAGCTACTCCGGCGTGCGCCCGCTGATCGAGGACGACGCCGAAGATCCCTCGGCCGTGACCCGTGACTACCTGCTCGAGCTGGACACCGACGGCGCGCCCTTGCTGACCGTGTGGGGCGGCAAGATCACGACCTTCCGCAAGCTGGCCGAAGACGCGGCGGACGGGCTTTGCAAAGGCCTGGGCTTGAAGACGGCCGCGTGGACCGCAGGCACCTGGCTGCCCGGTGGCGACCTGAGCGCCTGGATCGGCCCGGCCACGCGGCCCGACGTCGACTTCGCCCGTTTCGAACAGAAGCTAGGGGAGCGGCACCCGGCGCTGCCGGTCAAACTGCGCCATCGGCTGGCTCGTTGCTATGGCGCTCGCATCGACTGGGTTCTTGGGGCCGAAGGCCTGGGTGAAGAGATCGCACCGGGCCTGCACGAGGGCGAGCTCGTCTACCTGCACGACCACGAATGGGCACGCACGCCCGACGACGTGCTGTGGCGCCGCACCAAGCTCGGGCTGCACATGAGCGAAGCACAACGCCAGGACGTCGCCCGCTGGTGGGCGACGCGCTGGCCAAGTGAGACGACAACGACAACGACAACGACAACGACAAGCATCGGAGGCAGCGTGAGGACGACGACATGGAGTTGACGCTGGAGCGGGTCGGCAAGGTGGTGGGCCCCGAGACCCATCTCTACCCACTGGACCTGAAGCTCGCGCCGGGCGCCGTCACGGTGCTGCTGGGCGCCACCCAAGCGGGCAAGACGACCCTGATGCGCTTGATGGCGGGGCTGGACAAGCCCACGCACGGCCAGGTCCACGTGGACCGCAAGGACGTGACCGGCATGCCGGTGCGCGAGCGCAACGTCGCCATGGTGTACCAGCAGTTCATCAACTACCCGTCGATGAGCGTGTACGACAACATCGCCTCGCCGCTCAAGCTGCGCCGCGAGAAGAACATCGCCGGCCGCGTGCAGGAGCTGGCCGCCAAGTTGCACATCGAGCCCTTTCTCTCGCGCCTGCCCGCGGAGCTTTCGGGCGGCCAGCAACAGCGTGTGGCGCTGGCCCGCGCCCTTGCCAAGGCCGCGCCCTTGATGCTGCTCGACGAGCCCCTGGTGAACCTGGACTACAAGCTGCGCGAGGAACTGCGCGACGAGCTCACGCAGCTCTTCGCCGCGGGCGACTCCACCGTGGTCTACGCCACCACCGAGCCCACCGAAGCCTTGCTGCTCGGCGGCTACACCGCCGTGATGGACGCCGGCGAAGTGCTCCAGTACGGCCCCACGGCCGAGGTGTTCCACAGGCCGCGGTCGATCCGCGTCGCGCGCGCCTTCAGTGACCCGCCGATGAACCTCATCGCCGGCAACGCCACCCCGTCGGGGGTGAGCCTGCCGGCGGGCGTGCAGTTCACGGTCCCCCTGCCGCCCACCCACAGCGCCACGCTGACCCTCGGCGTGCGCGCAAGCGCGCTGCACCTGCAAAGCCGCCCGGGCGACGTGGCCCTCCCCGGCACGGTGGAGCTGGCGGAAATCTCGGGCTCCGACACCTTCGTGCACGTGGAGACCCCGGTGGGAGAACTGGTCGCCCAACTGACCGGCGTTCACTTCTTCGATCTGGGCGCCAGCCTCACGCTGTACCTGAGCCCTGGCCAGGTGTACGTGTTCGACGAAAACGGCGAGCTGCTGGTGGCGCCGAGCAAGGAGCTGACCTGATGGCCCGCATCGAACTCGACCTGGCCCACGCCTACCGCCCCAACCCSCAGGCGGATGAAGACTACGCGCTGCTGCCGCTGAAGATGGTCTTCCGCGATGGCGGCGCGTATGCGCTGCTCGGCCCCTCGGGCTGCGGCAAGACCACGCTGCTCAACATCATCTCCGGCCTCGTCACGCCGTCGCAGGGCACGGTGCAGTTCGACGGCATCAACGTGACGCGGCAGACACCCCAGCAGCGCAACATCGCCCAGGTGTTCCAGTTCCCCGTCATCTACGACACGATGACGGTGGCCGAGAACCTGGCCTTCCCGCTGAAGAACCGCGGCGTGCCGCGCGACAGGATCAAGCAGCGCGTGGGCGTCATCGCCGAGATGCTGGAGCTGAGCGGCCAGCTCGACACCCGCGCCGCCGGCCTGGCGGCCGATGCCAAGCAGAAGATCTCGCTCGGCCGCGGCCTGGTGCGCGAGGACGTGAGCGCCGTGCTCTTCGACGAGCCTCTCACCGTCATCGACCCGCACCTCAAGTGGCAGCTGCGCCGCAAGCTCAAGCAGATCCACAAGGAGCTCAAGCTGACGCTGATCTACGTCACCCACGACCAGGTCGAAGCCCTGACCTTTGCAGAAGAAGTGGTGGTGATGACGCGCGGCCGCGCGGTGCAGATCGGCACGGCCGGCGAGCTCTTCGAACGCCCGCAGCACACCTTCGTCGGGCATTTCATCGGCTCGCCAGGGATGAACTTCCTGCCCGCCGACGTCCTGCCCGGTGCCCCCGCCGGCGCGACAACGCTGGGCGTGCGGCCCGAGTACGTGACGCTGGCAGAACCTGATGCGGCCGGCGCATTGCAGGCCGTCGTCACGCAGCGGCAGGACGTCGGCACCTACTGGCTCGTCACCGCCAAGGCAGGCGACAGCGTGATCCGCGCGCGCCTCAGCCCCGACCTCACGCCGGCCGCCCTTGGCGAGACCGCGTGGTTCAGCGTCAAGGGCAGCCACACCTGCTATTACAAGGACGAGGAGTTGATGGCATGAAGCCGGTCAATCAGAAGGCGTGGTTCCTGATCCTGCCGGTCATCCTGTGCGTGGCGTTCTCCGCCATCCTGCCGCTGATGACGGTCGTGAACTATTCGGTGCAGGACATCATCTCCCCCGAGCGCCGCGTGTTCGTCGGCACCGAGTGGTTCAAGGCGGTGATGCGCGACGAGGACTTGCAAGGCGCACTGCTACGCCAGGTGGGGTTCTCGCTGTCGGTGCTGCTCGTCGAGATTCCGCTGGGCATCTGCCTGGCGCTCTCGATGCCGGCCCAGGGGTGGAAGTCTTCCGCGGTGCTGGTGCTCGTGGCCATCTCACTGCTCATCCCGTGGAACGTGGTCGGCACCATCTGGCAGATCTACGGCCGCACCGACATCGGCCTGATGGGCGCCGCGCTCGCCAAGCTCGGCATCGACTACAGCTACACCGGGCATGCGACCGACGCCTGGTTGACGGTGCTCGTGATGGACGTGTGGCACTGGACGCCCCTCGTCGCCCTGCTTTGCTTCGCCGGCCTGCGCGCCATCCCAGACGCCTACTACCAGGCCGCGCGCATCGACGGCGCCAGCAAGCTGTCCGTCTTCCGCTTCATCCAGCTGCCCAAGCTGCGCGGCGTGCTGATGATCGCCGTGCTGCTGCGCTTCATGGACAGCTTCATGATCTACACCGAACCCTTCGTGCTGACCGGTGGCGGCCCGGGCAACGCGACGACCTTCCTGTCCCAGTACCTGACGCAGAAGGCCGTGGGCCAGTTCGACCTCGGCCCGGCCGCCGCCTTCTCGTTGATCTACTTCCTCATCATCCTGCTGCTGTGCTTCATCCTCTACAACTGGATGCAGCGCGTGGGCACGCAGTCGAGGGAGGTGGCCCATGGATGAGCGCCGTTTCAAGAAGCGCACGATCTTCCTGGTCGCCTACCTGCTGTTCGCCATCCTGCCGGTGTACTGGATGGTCAACATGTCGTTCAAGACGAACACGGAGATCCTGTCCAGCTTCAGCCTTTGGCCGCAGCACTTCACCTGGGAACACTACAAGACCATCTTCACCGACGAGAGCTGGTATTCCGGCTACATCAACTCGCTGATCTACGTGGCCATCAACACGGTGATCTCGCTGCTGGTGGCGCTGCCGGCGGCCTATGCGTTCAGCCGCTACAGCTTCCTCGGCGACAAGCACGTCTTCTTCTGGTTGTTGACCAACCGGATGACGCCGCCGGCCGTCTTCCTGCTGCCCTTCTTCCAGCTCTACACCACGCTGGGAATGATGGACACGCACATCGCCGTGGCGCTCGCGCACCTGCTGTTCAACGTGCCGCTGGCGGTCTGGATCCTGGAGGGCTTCATGAGCGGCATCCCGCGCGAGATCGACGAGACGGCCTACATCGACGGCTACTCCTTCCCGCGCTTCTTCCTGACCATCTTCGTCCCGCTCATCAAGGCCGGTGTGGGCGTGGCGGCGTTCTTCTGCTTCATGTTCAGCTGGGTGGAACTGCTGATGGCGCGCACGCTCACCAGCGTGAACGCCAAGCCCATCGTGGCGACGATGACGCGCACGGTCAGTGCCTCCGGCATGGACTGGGGCGTGCTCGCCGCCGCCGGCGTGCTGACCATCGTGCCCGGCGCGATCGTCATCTGGTTCGTGCGGCACTACATCGCCAAGGGTTTCGCGATGGGCCGCGTCTAGCGCCCCGCGATCGACCGAAAGGAGACAAGCATGTTCGAGTGGATGGCCTGGACGCTGCCGGTGGCGGTGTTCTTCTGCAGCATCGTGCTGATGCTGATCGGCATGACGGTCTGGGAGCTGAAGTCGCCCACCACCAGCCGCCGCGGCTGGCTGCCGCTGGAGACGACCCGCGGGGACCGCCTGTTCATCGGCCTGCTGGCGGCGGCCTGGGTCAACCTGGCCTTCGTGGCCTTGAGCGAGAAGATGGTCACGTGGTTCGGCCTCGTGGACGAGCCGTCCATCTGGATCAGCTTCGTCATCTCCATGGCGCTGCTCGTGCTGATCATGCGCAAGGGCTAAGAGGGTGAGAGGACATCCAGCATGCCCGCTTTGACTCCCCAAACCACCCTGCTCGTCGTTGCAAATGCTCGCCGTAGCCCGAGCTACGGCTGTGCTTTGCGCCTAGACCAGGGCGCTTTGGGAAGCCATCTCGGCCACGCCGGATGCCCTCTCACCCTCTGAAGCGACGCAGTTTTTTCAAGAAGGCGGCCGGCCATCTCTTCCCGACCGGCGTGCCAGTGCAAGCAATGGGAAGCCATCTCAGGAGACAGACATGAAATTGCGCTTGAATGCCGTGGCCTTTGCCGCTGCTGCTCTGGCTGTGGGTCAGGGCGCATGGGCCGGCGAGGCCGAAGCCAAGAAGTGGATCGACAGCGAGTTCCAGCCCTCCACGCTGAGCAAGCAGCAGCAGGCGGATGAGATGAAGTGGTTCATCGACGCTGCCAAGAAGCTGCAGGCCAAAGGCGTGAAGGAGATCTCGGTGGTGTCCGAAACCATCACCACGCACGAGTACGAATCCAAGACGCTCGCGAAGGCCTTTGAAGAGATCACCGGCATCAAGGTCAAGCACGACCTGATCCAGGAGGGCGACGTCGTCGAGAAGCTGCAGACCTCCATGCAGTCGGGCAAGTCGATCTATGACGGCTGGATCTCCGACTCCGACCTGATCGGCACGCACTACCGGTACGGCAAGATCATGAGCCTGACCGACTACATGGCCGGCAAGGGCAAGGAGTGGACGAACCCGGGGCTGGACCTGGCCGACTTCATCGGTACCAGCTTCACCACCGGCCCCGACAAGAAGCTCTACCAGCTGCCCGACCAGCAGTTCGCCAACCTGTAYTGGTTCCGCGCCGACCTGTTCGCCCGGCCGGACCTGAAGCAGAAGTTCAAGGCCAAGTACGGCTACGAGCTGGGTGTGCCGCTCAACTGGAGCGCCTACGAGGACATCGCCGACTTCTTCTCCAACGACGTGAAGACCATCGACGGCAAGCCCATCTACGGCCACATGGACTACGGCAAGAAGGACCCGTCGCTCGGCTGGCGCTTCACCGACGCCTGGCTTTCAATGGCCGGCACGGCCGACATCGGCATCCCCAACGGCAAGCCGGTCGACGAGTGGGGCATCCGCGCCTCACCCGACGGCTGCACGCCGCTCGGCGCCAGCGTGTCGCGCGGCGGCGCCACCAATTCGCCCGCGGCCGTCTACGCACTCACCAAGTACGTCGACTGGATGAAGAAATACGCCCCGAAGGAAGCCACCGGCATGACCTTCGGCGAGGCCGGCCCCGTGCCGGCCCAGGGCCAGATCGCCCAGCAGATCTTCTGGTACACCGCCTTCACCGCCGACATGACCAAGCCCGGCCTGCCCGTGGTCAACGCCGACGGCACGCCGAAGTGGCGCATGGCCCCGGGCCCGAACGGCCCGTACTGGAAGCAGGGCATGCAGAACGGCTACCAGGACGTGGGCTCATGGACCTTCTTCGAGGCGCACGACGCCAACAAGACCGCCGCCGCCTGGCTGTACGCGCAGTTCGTGACCGCCAAGACCGTTTCGCTGAAGAAGACCATCGTGGGCCTGACGCCCATTCGCGAGTCCGACATCCGCAGCAGCGCCATGACCGACCTGGCGCCGAAGCTCGGCGGCCTGGTGGAGTTCTATCGCAGCCCGGCCCGCGTCGCATGGACGCCGACCGGCACCAACGTGCCCGACTACCCCAAGCTCGCGCAGCTCTGGTGGAAGAACGTCGCCGTCGCCGTGACGGGTGAGAAGACCCCGCAGGCCGCCATGGACAACCTCGCCGAGGAGATGGACCAGGTCATGAGCCGCCTGGAGCGCGCCGGCATGGCCCGCTGCGCGCCCAAGCTCAACAAGAAGGAAGACCCGGGCAAGTGGCTGTCCGACAAGAGCGCCCCGTGGAAGAAGCTCGCCAATGAGAAACCCAAGGGCGAAACGATTGCCTACGACACGCTGCTGAATGCGTGGAAGTCGGGGAAGGTTCGCTGAGCAAGCCACTGTTTGTCGCGACGGCGATGGCGCGTCTGGCCCGGCGAAGCGCCGGGTCAGCACCGACCTGCGCGACGGAGCACCGTGGATCGCTCAGCGGTTTGAAGGTCGCCGCCTCTCGCCTCTGCCGGATAGCGGCTAAGGGCCAGGAGGGGAGCCGCCAGGATTTGCAGGCGGGGGCGCCGCCGGAGCCGGCGAAGAGGGCGCCGCCACCGGACCGTTTAGCTGTTCGTTGATCAGTTCAGAAAGCAATACGTGCAGTGGCCCGAGGTCGAGGCCCGTTGCTGCTGAGGCATCCACCTGCTGAAGAGCTTGCACGTAGCGTGCGCGCTCGCGCACGATCAATTCGGGAAGGATGGTCGTTCCGGGCAGCCACTGCCCTGCCTTCAAGCAGAGCACGAAATAACTCGCCGCTCGCGCCGTACGACCGTTTCCGTTGATGAACGGATGTATCCAATTCAGACGCCACAACACAAATGCCGCCAAAACGACCTCATCTGTAGCCTCCCAGAGGCGATTCACGGTGTTGATGAAGTCTTCCATCAACGCCGGTACGCGGTAATGAGGCGGAGGGTTGTGACTGCCGACAGTCACCAGGCAAGGGCGGTACTCGCCTGCACTCGTGTGAAGGCAGGTGATGGCGTGGAAGTTCAGCGCCCGGATCACCTCGGCAGACAAAAATGGGCGCCCAACCGCGAGGCTGGCGCCCACTACAGATCTTAGAAAATCGTATTGTCGGTTTCCGTTCGCAATGGCAAGGTCAAGGTAGATCGGGTGATGTTCGTTGTCTCCGACAAGATCGAACAGGATCACTTCCGATCTCCGACTGTGCCTCCCGCTTGCTCAAGGATGACCTGACGAACTCGCTCGCGCGTAACCCCGCTGTCTTGGGCCAGCGAGCCGTAGACGAACGAAACGCGCTGCTCAAGAAGATCGCTCGCGGAAGTCTTGATCGTCGCGGCAGTTCTGAGTCTCTTCAGAAGGTCAGGACTTGTCCTGATCGCAAAAAGGTTTGATTGCATTTGCAGCTCCCGGATCTATCAACAATTCTTTTTGTCCATCTGCGCTATGCGCGTCGCAGATGAAACGGATAACGATTTATCGGTCGGAACGCGCCGCATAGCAAGCAGGTTTACATCTAAGTCGCGGTGAATGCCGATCAAGCATGGTTGAAAAATCAAGGAGTTACCTTTGATAGTTCACGTCAAACATGGCCATTTCAAAGCTACTACGCACACCAGTCGAACGCACCTCAAATGAAAGTCAGCACAGACTGCGCTGCAGCACCGGCGAACTTTTTGTAGATGACACGCCGATTTGTAGAAAAGCCCCGACCAGTTTCCTGTGCGGGGCTCTCGCCTAAGTACTTGTCAGCCTTAGAAAATTTTGGTGGCCTGGGGCGGAATCGAACCACCGACACGCGGATTTTCAATCCGCTGCTCTACCAACTGAGCTACCAGGCCTTTGTCTCGTTCCCGAACGGCTAGCGCCGCTCAGCGAAGTCCGTGACTGTAGCACAGCGAATAGCGCTGCTATTCGAGTGCGCAACTAGCGCCGCTGTTCAGCCGCCGCTGCCGCGCTTGTTGCGSSTCAGGTCGACRCCCAGCTGCTTGAGCTTGCGGTAGAGGTGGGTGCGCTCCAGGCCGGTCTTCTCGGCGACGCGGGTCATGGAGCCGTTTTCCTTGGCGAGATGGAACTCGAAGTAGCTCTTCTCGAAGGCGTCGCGCGCCTCGCGCAGCGGGCGGTCGAGCTCGAAGCTCTGCTCGGACGCCAAAGCGTTGCCAGGCATGTGGCTGTTGCCCGCAAGGCTGGCGGGCGCCGCCTGCATCGGGCTCATCTCAGGGCGGGTATAGCTGACCATGCCGACCGCCGCTGGCGCGGGGCGCGGCGGGGCTGTCTTGACCAGCGCCTGCTCGACGGCGCGCAGCAGTTTCTGCAGCGTGATCGGCTTTTCGAGGAAGGCGATGGCGCCGAACTTGGTGGCCTCCACCGCCGTGTCGATGGTGCCGTGGCCGCTCATCATGATGACGGGCATGGTCAGCACGCCGGCGCTGCCCCATTCCTTGAGCAGCGTCACGCCGTCGACGTCGGGCATCCAGATGTCGAGCAGCACGAGATCCGGGCGCATGCGTTCACGCACCGCCCGCGCCTGGGTGGCGTTCTCGGCAAGCTCAATGGTGTGTCCCTCGTCGCTGAGGATTTCGGACAACAGGGCACGGATGCCCAGTTCGTCGTCGACAACAAGAATCGTGGCCATGAATCCTTAGGTCTTGGCGGCCTGTGCACCGGGCTCGGTGGCAGGTGCCAGATTCGAAAATGATAGCGAAACTTGCGCGCCGGTCACGACAGCCTCCTGACTGCCGTCCGGGGGAGAACCCGCATCGGAAGCCGGATGCAGGTTGCGCAAGGAGATACGGGCGCCGTGTTCATCGGCAATTTTCTTCACGACGGCCAGACCCAAGCCGGTGCCCTTGGCCTTGGTTGTCACATAAGGTTCGAAGGCGCGCTTGAGCACTTTCTCGGCAAAACCGGGGCCGTTGTCGACGATGTGCAGGCGCACCGAACGCGGCGTGCCGCCCTCGGTCACGGACAACGAGGAGCGCACGGCCACATGGCCATCGGGGCGCTCGTGCACGGCGTCCAGGGCGTTCTGCACGAGGTTGTGGATGACCTGGCGCAGCTGGCTGGCATCGCCCTTGATGTGGGGCAGGTTGGCGGCCAGCTCGGCCGTCAAGCGTCCCCGCTCCTGCGGCTCGGCGTAGAGGCTGAGCACCTCTTGGATCAGCTCGTTCAGATCCAGGGGCTTGAGCTGGGCCGACGGCAGACGGGCGTAGTCGCGGAACTCGTTGACGAGCTGCTTCATGGCCTGCACCTGGTTGACGATGGTGGCCACCGAACGCACGAGCATGGCCTGGTCGGTACCTTCGAGCTTGGCTTCGAGCTTGTGCTGCATGCGCTCGGCCGAGAGCTGGATGGGCGTCAGCGGGTTCTTGATCTCGTGGGCGAGGCGGCGCGCCACCTCACTCCAGGCGGCCGAGCGCTGCGCCGAGACAACCTCGGAGATGTCGTCGAAAACGACCAAGCGGGCGGCCTGCGGCAGCGGCGCGCCGCGCACCAGCAGGGTCAGCGGGTCCTGCTTGGGGTCGAGCTTGAGCTCGAAGGAGTCCTGCCAAAGCTCGCGGTCCATGTCGCGCTCGCCGCTGTCGCGGCCGAGGTGCTGCTCGAAGCGCTGGTCCAGCGCCGCGGAGAACTCGGCCAGCGGGGCAAGGTCGGCCAATGGGCGGCCGATGTAGGCCGACAGCGGCAGGCGCAGGATGCGCGTCGCGCCGGGGTTGACGGTCTCGAGGAAGCCGTCGGCGTCGATGACGAGGACGCCGGCGGTCAGGTTGTCGAGGATGGTCTGCAGGTGGGTGCGGGCGGCGTCCAGCTCGGCCACGGTGCGCGACACCTGCGCGCGCGCGTCGGCCAGTTGGCCGGTCATGTCGGCGAAGGAGCGTGTCAGGCCGCCGAGTTCATCGCGCGAGGCGAGCACGGGGCGCGCGGAGAGGTCGCCCTGGGCCACGAGGCGCATGCCGTCGGCCAGCATCAGCAGCGGCCGCGCGAGCTGGTTGCCGAGCGTCACGGCCAGCAGCAGGGCCGCGAAGGTGGCCAGGATGAGCACCAATGTCAGCGTGCCCAGGTACATGCGGCGCAGGCCGACGCGCTCCAGCGAGCGCTGCTGGTATTCGGCGTTGGCGGTCTGCACCGCCAGGGCATTGGTCAGCATGCTGGCCGGAATGCGCTGGATGACCATCAGGTAGCGCTCGTCCAGCCCCAGGCGCAACTCGGTATTGCGCATCCGCGCCAGCGTGCGGATCTGGGCGCCGCCTTCCAGGGCTGCGGCCTCGTCCTCCAGCCCTTCGAGCTGGCTAGCCACGCTGCCACGGGCCTTGTCCAGCATGGCTCTGCTGGGGCGGTCGGGCGTGAGCTGGCGGGTATCGCCGCCGCCCTCCAGCAGGATCTGGCCGTTGGCGCCGACGACGGCGACCGTGCGGGCGCCAAGCTTGTCGCGCAGGCGCTCCAGCGCCAGCAACTGCGGCGTGCTGCTTTCGGCGAGCTGGTCGGCGGCGTCACGCGTCTTGGTGCCGAGGTCGCTCACCATGGCGTCCAGCGTGCCGCGGCCGAGGTTCAGGCCAGCCTCCAGCGCGCTGGCCAGGCGCACGTCGAACCAGGTCTCGATGCTGCGGTTCACGAACTGGTAGGAGACGGCGTAGATCATCACGCCGGGCACGATGCCCACCAGCGCGAAGATGCTCGCCAGCTTGAGCAGCAGTCGGCTGCCGAAGCGGCCACTGCGCACACGCAAAACGAGGCGCACGGCGGCCGTCAGGATGACCAGGGTCAGCACCACGGCGACCCCCACATTGACCCAGTAGAGCCAGTTGTAGTGGCGCTCGAAGAAGGCGCGCTCGGACGTGGTGCCGACGATGAGTACGAAGGCCAGCACACCGGCCACGCCCGTCAGGGTCACCAGGGTGATGACCCAGCCCCAACGCGAAACCTTGGTCATTTCAGAGTGAAGTCGGGCGCGAAGTAGCGCTTCTGCTCGATGCTGAGCGCAAAGCCCGATTGCAGGCCGATCTGCATGGGGCGCGGCAGCTGGGTGACGTCGAGCTTGTAGCTGAACTCGAGGTAGTAGCTGCCGCCGTCCTCGATGTCCTTGGACTCGGCAATATGCCAAGCGCTCTGGCCGCGCATCGCGGTCAGCGCTTCGTCCAGCGTCGCGAAGCTTTGGTGAAGGCCGCCGTTGGAGACGCGGTACTGCCGGGTCAGGGACTGCCAGGCCAGGCGCCAGGTGCGCTCGGCGCGGGCGACGCGGGCGTCGCGCCAGTACCAGCGGTTGCGCAGCACGGTGGCCTCAACGACGAAATACAGCGGCACGCCCTTGTGCAGTGCGTCTTCGGCGGGGTGGCTGAGTTCGAAATGAGTCGTGAAGCTCAGGTCCAGGCCGTCGTCGGCGCGGCGCGCGGACAGCTGGGACAGCTCGATGCCGTCTGCCCGCGCCGGCCCGGGGGTCAGGGCGAGCAGCACGGCAAAGAAGGCGGCGATGGCGATCCGGGCGAACAAATCAGGGTTTCGTGATCAGTGCGTAGAAAAAGCCGTCCAGAGGCGACTGCTGTTGCGAACCATTGTCAGCCAGGGGCAGCAGGTGACCTGTGAACCCGGGCACGGCATGGGACTTGGCGTCAGTTTGGCGTTGCAAAAACGCGTCGAGCTGGGCCTGGCCTTCGGCGCGGAAGACAGAGCAGGTGGCGTAGACGAGGCGGCCGCCCGGCGCGAGCAGCGGCCACAGCGCGTCCAGCAGCTCGGCCTGGATGCGGGCCAGGGCGGTGATGTCGTCGAGGCGGCGCAGCCAGCGCACGTCGGGGTGGCGGCGCACGATGCCGGAGGCGCTGCAGGGGGCGTCAAGCAGGATGGCGTCGAAAGGCCGGCCGTCCCACCAGGTGCCGGTCTGGCGGGCGTCGGCGGCCTTCAGCGTCGCCTGCTGCTGCAGGCGGTTGAGGTTGTCCTGCACGCGGATGAGGCGCTGCGCGTCGGCGTCCAGCGCGGTCAGCTGCAGGTCGGGCTGCAGTTCCAGCAGATGGGCCGTCTTGCCGCCCGGTGCGGCGCAGGCATCCAGCACGCGGGCACCCGGCTTGAGGCCTGCGCCGACGACGAGCGGAGCGGCGAGCTGGGCGGCCGCGTCCTGCACGGACACCAAACCCTCGGCAAAACCGGGCAGGGCCGACACGGGCACGGGCTTGTCCAGCACCACGGCCTGGGGCGTGGGTGCGCCCAGGGCCCTTGCCGCGATGCCGGCGGCCGCCAGGCGCTTCACGTAGTCATCCGCCGTGGCGCGCTGGGCGTGCACCCGCAGCGTCATCGGCGGTGGGCGGTTGTTGGCGGCCAGGAGGGCCTGCCACTGCGCCGGCCAGTCCAGCCGCAGCTTCTCGACCCACCAGGCCGGGTGGTTGAAGGCGCCCAGCGGGCTGCGCTCGGCGGCGGCGACGATGGCGCCGCGTTCGCGCAGGAAGCGGCGCAGTACGGCGTTGATGAAGGCAGCGCTGGCCGGCGCGCGCTGCTTGGCGGCGTGGACGGCCTGGTCGACCAGGGTGTGGTCGGCGTACATGGGCGACGAATCGGGCTCGGGGTCGGGCCAGAGCAGGGCCAGCGAAGTCAGCAGCAACGCGTCGACGCGCGCCGGCGGCGCCTTGGGCGCGAGCTGCTGGCGGGCGGCTTCGGCGCCGCCCAGGCGGCGCAGCGCCGTGAAGGCCAGGGCCTGGGTGCCGGGGCGCAGGTCGGCGGGCACGCGGCCCAGCAGCTCGGTCAAGGACTTGCCCTCACGCACGCCCTGGACGGCATCGGCGGCCTGGGACAGCAGCCGGTGCAGGGGGGCCGACATCGAGCCGGCTTGGGGGCTTTGGGACATCGCGCCAGTGTAGGAGCGGGCTTTGGCCGGAGAATTCGCGCCCATGAATGCACCCGCCCCCGACGCGCCCGTTTCCGAACGCATCCGCTACCGCCTCGTGTCGGCCAACTGCCGCCACCATGCCAACGACAACATCGCCGCCTTCATCGAGCCCGGTGAACTCGACGCGCTGCAGGCCGAAGTGCAGACCCGCATGCAGGAAGTGCTGAAGAGCCTGGTCATCGACACCGAGAGCGACCACAACACGCAGGAAACCGCCAAGCGCGTCGCCAAGATGTTCGTGCGCGAGGTGTTTGCCGGCCGCTACGCCCAGGCACCCACGGTGACCGAATTCCCCAACATCAGCCGCCTCAACGAGCTGATGATTGTCGGCCCCATCACGGTGCGCAGCGCCTGCTCCCACCACCTCTGCCCCATCATCGGCAAGGTGTGGATCGGCATCATGCCCAACGAGCATTCCAACCTGATCGGCCTGTCGAAGTACGTGCGCCTGACCGACTGGATCATGAGCCGCCCGCAGATCCAGGAAGAGGCCGTGATCATGCTGGCCAACGAGCTGGAGACCCGCGTGCGGCCCGACGGCCTGGCCGTCGTCATGGAGGCCGACCACTTCTGCATGCACTGGCGCGGCGTCAAGGACATCGAGGCCGCGATGACCAACAGCGTCATGCGCGGGGCTTTCCTGACCGATCCCAATCTGCGGCGGGAGTTCCTGTCGCTGATGAAGAAGTCGTGAGCCCCTCGTCCAGTCTCGGCCCGACCGCCTACAGCGAGCGCGCTTCGCTGAAGCCGTAGAGATTCGCCAGCACCCGCGTCGGGAACTGGTGCAAGGCCTCGTTGTACTGGCCGACCGCCTGGTTGAACACCTGCCGCGCGAATGCGCGCTGGCGCTCGATCAGCTTCAACTCGCTGACGAGGCCGTCGATCTCGGTTTCGCTGCGCAGCTCGGGCTGGTGGTCCAGCAGGGACAGCAAGCGGGTCAGCGCCGCGGCGTGCAGCGCGCTGGCCACGGCCAGGCTGCCGACCGGGTCGGGCGCCCAGGGCTTGCTGCGTGAGGCCTGGGCCGCGGCCTGTGATTCCGCCTGGGCGCTTGCCAGCGCATCGAACGTCGCCTGCTCGCTGGACAGCCGCGGCGCCACGGCCGCGAGCAGCTTGTCGCAGACCTCGCCGCGATCCTTCAAGTGGGCATCGAGCTGCACAAAGGCCTCGCCGATGACATTGCGCAGCGACATCAGCCGGTTGTAGGCACCAATGCCCCAGAAGAACAGCAGCGCCGCCCCGGCGACGCCAGCCCAGCTCCAGATCGTCATGCCGCCGCCCGGTAAGCAGCAAACCCATTGGCTCGCAGCGCGCAGGCCGGGCAGTGGCCGCAGCCATGGCCCCAGTCATGCAGCTCGCCGCGCTCGCCGAGGTAGCAGGTATGGGTGTCCTCGACGATGAGCTTCACCAGCGCCTCGCCGCCGAGTGATTCGGCCAGGCGCCAGGTGGCCGCCTTGTCGATGAACATCAGCGGCGTGTCCAGCGTCATCGGCGTGTCCAGGCCCAGGCTGAGTGCCACCTGCATGGCCTTCATCGTGTTGTCGCGGCAGTCCGGGTAGCCGGAGAAGTCGGTCTCGCACATGCCGCCGACCAGCACCGACGCGCCGCGGCGGTAGGCCAGCGTCGCGGCAAAGGTCAGGAAGAGCAGGTTGCGGCCGGGGACGAAGGTGTTGGGCAGGCCGTTGGCCTGCAGCTCGATGGCACGTTCGCTCGTCAGCGCCGTGTCGCTGATCTGGCCGAGCAGGGACAGGTCCAGCAGATGGTCGGCGCCGAGCTTGCCGGCCCAAGCTGGGAACTGGCGCGCGATCTCGGCGCGCACGGTGTTGCGGCAGTCCAGCTCGATGCGGTGGCGCTGGCCGTAGTCGAAGGCCAGCGTCTCGACTTCGGCGAAGCGGTCCAGGGCCCAGGCCAGGCAGGTGGTGGAGTCCTGGCCGCCGGAAAACAGAACCAGGGCTTTGCGGTTGTCGGTCATGGCCGGGATGCTACCCGGCCACCCCGCCCATGCTCGGCGCCAGGCCGGGTGCCGGCGCGCCGGTTCGGCACCTTCAAGAGCCGGCCGACAGGCACCTCGGCCGTGCTTGCGCGCCCCCGAATCGCCCTGCGCGGCGCGCCTTTGCACCGCCCGCGTGCGCGTCCAACCCGCCTCGCCCAGGCGGTCGAACTGGCACGCCACATGCTTGTATACCGCATTGAACACAAGCCGGAACTCAACCGGCGCACTTCGTGGGTCAAGCAACTTGAGGAGAGCCAGGATGACGCGATCGCAATGGAACCGCCGGCACTTGTTGGGCAGCCTGGGTGCTGCGGGAGCCGGTGCAATGACCGCCGGCTGGAGCGGCCTGGCGCAAGCCCAGAAGCCGCTGACCGTGGGCTTCATCTACGTCGGCCCGCGGGACGACTACGGCTACAACCAGGCGCATGCCGAGGCCGCGGCGCTGGTGAAGAAGATGCCGGGCATCAAGGTGGTGGAGGAGGAGAACGTCCCCGAGACCAACGCGGTGCAGAAAACCATGCAGGGCATGATCGCCCAGGACGGCGCGGGCCTGCTGTTCCCGACCTCGTTCGGCTACTTCGCCCCTCACATCCTGGCGCTGGCGCCCAAATACCCCAACGTGCGCTTCGCGCACTGCGGCGGGCTGTGGGACGCGGCCAAGCACCCCAAGAACGCCGGCAGCTTCTTCGGCTACATCGACGAGGCCCAGTACCTCAACGGCGTGGTTGCAGCCCACGTGACCAAGAGCAAGAAGCTCGGCTTCATCGCGGCCAAGCCCATCCCGCAGGTGCTGCGCAACATCAATGCCTTCACGATGGGCGCGCGCAGCGTGCACCCGGACATCACGACGACGGTGATCTTCACCGGCGACTGGAGCATGCCGGTCAAGGAGGCCGAGGCCACCAACAGCCTGGCCGACCAGGGCGTGGACGTGTTCACCATGCACGTGGATGGCCCCAAGGTCATCGTCGAGACAGCAGCCAAACGCGGCAAGTTCGTCTGCGGCTACCACGCCAGCCAGGCCAAGCTGGCACCGCAGGCCTACCTGACGGGCGCCGAGTGGAACTGGATCACCGCCTACAAGCAGATCATCGACGCCGCGCAGACCGGCAAGCCGCATCCGAACTTCGTGCGCGGCGGGCTCAAGGACGGCTTCGTCAAGAGCAGCCCCTACGGCAGCTCGGTGCCCGAGGGCGGGCGCAAGCAGGCCGAGGCCGTGCGCGCCGAGATGCTCAAGGGCAGCTTCGACATCTTCAAGGGCGAGCTCAAGGACAACGCCGGCAAGGTGGTCATTCCCAAGGGCAAGGTGTTCAAGCAGACCGACATGGAGCTTGAAGGCATGAATTACCTGGTCGAAGGCGTCATCGGCAAGGTGTGACCCCGCACCGGGAGCCGCCGCCATGGTCGCCACCTCAAGAGCGCAGGGTTTCGCCGAAGCCCTGCTGCTGCCCGTCTTCGCACTGACCGCCGCGCTGCTGCTGTTTGGCGTCTTCGTGTGGCTGGGCGGCACGTCGCCGGTGGAGGCCTGGAAGCTGCTCTTCCTCGGCGCCTTCGGCGACGCCTTCTCCTGGCAGAACACGCTGCTGCGCGCCGCGCCGCTGATGCTCACCGCGCTGGCCGTGGCGCTGCCCGCGCAGGCGGGCCTGACGATGATTGGCGGCGAGGGCGCGCTGGTGCTTGGTGCGCTGGGCTGTGCCGGCCTGCCCTATCTCTTCGGCCCACCCGGCAACGTGATCGGCAGCGCCGTGGTGCTGGCGGCCGGTGCGCTGCTGGGCGGCGGCTGGGTGATGCTCTCCGGCTGGCTGCGCCAGTGGCGCGGCGTCAACGAAACCATCTCCAGCCTGCTGCTGAGCTACATCGCCATCGCGCTGTTCAAGCACTTCGTCGAAGGGCCGATGCGCGACCCGGCGAGCCTGAACAAGCCGTCCACCCATCCGCTGGCTGAAGGCCTGCGCATCGGCCCCATCATGGGCGACGCGGCCATGGAGTCCTGGCTGGGCGACGTGCACTGGGGCCTGGTCATCGGCGTCGTGCTGTGCCTGGCCTGCGGCGCCTGGCTGAGCTTCAGCGCCTCGGGCTTCGCGATGCGCGTGGTGGGCGGCAACGCCCGGGCCGCCCGTCTCGTCGGCCTGCCCACCGACCGCCTCATCCTGCTGGCCTGCGCCCTCGGCGGCGCGGCGGCGGGCCTGGCCGGCGCCATCGAGGTGGCGGCCGTGCACACGGCGGCCAATGCTTCGGTGATCGCCGGCCTGGGCTACACGGGCATCCTGGTCAGCTTCGTGGCGCGTCACAACCCCTGGGCC
Source organism: Roseateles sp. P5_E1 (assembly GCF_054049335.1). Taxonomy (NCBI): domain Bacteria; kingdom Pseudomonadati; phylum Pseudomonadota; class Betaproteobacteria; order Burkholderiales; family Sphaerotilaceae; genus Roseateles; species Roseateles sp. P5_E1. Next base: position 239,705 of record NZ_JBFUMN010000003.1, on the reverse strand, counting down.
ATCCCGCCGGTGGCCGTGCTGTTCGGCGGCTTTGCGGCGGCCGGCAGCCTGCTGCAGCGCCGGCTGGACCTGCCCGACGCCTCGGTGCTGGTGCTGCAGGGCTTCGCCTTCGTCTTCATCCTCGCGGCCGAGGCGCTGCGCGGGCGGCTGTTTGCACCGCGTGCCGTGGCCAAGCGGCCAGCGCCCGTCACTGCGGCGGCTGAACCTCAGGGGGTCGCATGAGCGCCGCGCAGGGCCGCCCCAAGCAAGCTCGCTCCCGCTTGGCGGGACAGGCCGCAGGCCGAAGGGTGCACCAATGAGCCTCACGCTGAACGTCGTCCCCGACCTGCTGCTCGCCGTCGTCGGCGGCGCGCTACGGGTGGGCACACCCTTCCTCTTCGTCAGCCTCGGCGAGTGCCTGACCGAGAAGAGCGGCCGCATCAACCTCGGCCTCGAAGGCGTGCTCGTCTTCAGCGCCATGGCTGGCTTCGGCGGCGCCTACCTCAGCGGCTCGCCGTGGCTGGGCGTGCTGGCTGCCAGCGGCTGCGGCGCGCTGCTGGCCCTGCTGCACGGCCTGCTGTGCTCGCTGCCGCGCGTGTCAGACATCGCCACCGGCATCGCGCTGATGCTGCTGGGCGCGGGCCTGGCCTTCTACCTGGGCAAGCCGCTGATCCAGCCGCAGGCGCCGCAGATCCCGTCGCTGCCGCTGGGCGCCTGGAGCGACTCGTCCGCCGTCCAGACGGCGCTGTCGGTCAACGCCCTCTTCCCCATCGGCGTGGCGCTGGCCACGCTGCTGGCCTGGGGCTTCAAGAACACGCGCTGGGGGCTGGTGGTGCGCATGGCCGGCGACAGCAGCGATGCCGCGCGGGCACTGGGCTACTCGGTCAACGGCGTACGCATCGCCGCCACCACGGTGGGCGGCGCCATTGCCGGCCTGGGCGGGGCGTCGCTGTCGCTCTATTACCCCGGCAGCTGGAACGAAGGCCTGTCCAGCGGCCAGGGCCTGATCGCCGTGGCCCTGGTCATCTTTGCGCGCTGGCGCCCCTGGCGCTGCCTGGGCGCGGCGCTGCTGTTCGGCGGCGCGGGCGCCATCGGCCCGGCGCTGCAGAGCGTGGGCGTGAGCGGCGGCTACTACCTGTTCAACGCCATGCCCTACGCGCTGACCCTGCTCATCCTCGTGGCCACCTGCACGCCGAGCCAGTCTCTCAAAGGTGCGCCCGCCGAACTCGGTGTGTCCCGTTGAACCGAAGGAACCCGACCATGCCGACCCTGCGTTCAAAACCCTATGCCTGGCCCTTCGACGGCAACATCAGCCCGAACAACACGGCGCTGGTCATCATCGACATGCAGACCGACTTCTGCGGCATCGGTGGCTACGTCGACAAGATGGGCTACGACCTGTCGCTGACGCGCGCGCCCATCGCCCCGCTGAAGGTGCTGCTGGCCGCCGCGCGCCGCAAAGGCATGCACGTCATCCACACCCGCGAGGGCCACCGCCCCGACCTGGCCGACCTGCCGGCCAACAAGCTGTGGCGCTCGCGGCAGATTGGCACCGCGGGCCGCGGCATCGGTGACGCCGGGCCCTGTGGCCGCATCCTCGTGCGCGGCGAGCCGGGCTGGGACATCATTCCCGAGCTCTACCCCGCCGCGGGCGAGCCCGTCATCGACAAGCCCGGCAAGGGCAGCTTCTGCGCGACCGACCTGGAGCTGATCCTGCACACGCGCGGCATCCGCAACCTCATCCTCACCGGCATCACCACCGACGTGTGCGTGCACACGACCATGCGCGAGGCCAACGACCGCGGCTTCGAGTGCCTGATGCTGTCGGACTGCACCGGCGCCACCGACCCTGGCAACCACGCCGCCGCGCTCAACATGATCCAGATGCAGGGCGGCGTGTTCGGCGCGGTGGCCGACTCGGCCGCCGTGCTCGACCTGCTGGCGCAACTCTGAGCCGCGGCCATGTCCCACCCGCACGCCCTGCAGCTCGATACCTACCGCCTCACCAAGCGCTTCGGCAGCTTCACGGCGCTGGATGACGTCTCCCTCACCGTGCGGCCCGGCACCGTGCATGCGCTGTTGGGTGAGAACGGCGCCGGCAAAAGCACGCTGGTGAAGGCCATCGTCGGCTACCACCGCCCCGACGACGGCGCCGTGCTGGTGGACGGCCGCGAGCGCGAGATCGCCTCGCCGGTCGTGGCCCGCGACCTCGGCCTGGGCATGGTCTACCAGCACTTCACCGTCGTGCCCGGCATGAGCGTCGCCGAGAACCTGCTGCTGGCGCGCGGCCACCTGCCCATGGTCGTGGACTGGAAGGCTGCCCGCGCCGAGCTGCAGGCCTTCATGGACACGGCACCTTTTCGCCTGCCGCTGGACGCCTGGCCCGGCGAGCTGTCGGCCGGCGAGAGGCAGAAGCTCGAGATCCTCAAGCAGCTGTTCCTCAAGCCGCGCCTGCTCATCCTCGACGAGCCCACCTCGGTGCTGACGCCGCAGGAGGCCGACGAGGTGCTGGGCGCGCTGCGCGAGCAGGCGCACGCCATGGCCTGCTCGGTGCTGATGATCACGCACAAGTTCCGCGAGGTGATGGCCTATGCCGACGACGTGAGCGTGCTGCGCAAGGGCGCGCTGGCGGCCACCGGCGCCGTGGCCGACTGCACGCCCGACAGCCTGGCCACTGCGATGGTGGGCGAGGGCCGCAGCGCGGTCATGCGCCCGACGTGGGTGCGCGAAACGCGTCCGCCCGGTGAAGTCAAGCTCGCCATCGAGGCCCTGGACGTGATGGGCGACCGCGGCGAGCCCGCCGTGCGTGCCCTGAGCCTGGACGTGCGGCGCGGCGAGATCGTCGGCATTGCCGGCGTCAGCGGCAACGGCCAGCGCGAGCTGATGCAGGCCCTGGTGGGCCAGCGCGCCCGCCTCGCCGGCCGGGTGATGGTGGACGACCAGCCCTTCCTGGCCCGCCGCGCCGAGAACCGCGCCCGCAAGGTGCGCAGCCTGCCCGAGGAGCCGCTGGCCAATGCCTGCGTCGGCCCCTTGAGCGTGGCGCAGAACATGGCGCTGCGCAGCTTCGACGAGACACCTTGGGCGCGCGGCGGCCTGGTGCGCTGGGGCGCGCTGCGCCAGCGTGCGCGCGAATGGATCGCCGAGTACGGCGTCAAGACCCAGGGCGAGCGCGCCGCCATCCGCACGCTGTCGGGCGGCAACGTGCAGCGCGCCGTGCTGGCCCGCGAGCTGGCCGGCGAGTCCGAGCTGCTGCTGGTCAGCAACCCCGTCTTCGGGCTGGACTTCGCCGCCGTCGCCGAGATCCACGGCCGCCTGACGGCCGCGCGCAACCGGGGTGCGGCCGTGCTGCTCGTCAGCGAGGACCTGGACGAGCTGCTGGCGCTGGCCGACCGCATCGTCGTCATGAGCGAAGGCCGCATCGTGCATGACGTGCCCGCTGCGGAAGCCACGCGCCAGTCGCTCGGCGAATTCATGGGTGGAAAGGGGCACGCATGAACACGCTGCTCACGCTGGCAACCGCGCAACCCTTTCCCTACACCTTCAACCCGGCGCACACGGCGCTGGTCGTCATCGACATGCAGCGCGACTTCATCGAGCCCGGCGGCTTCGGCGCCAGCCTGGGCAACGACGTGACGCGGCTGCAGGCCATCGTGCCGGCCGTGCGCCGCATGCTGGAGGCCTGGCGTGCCATCGGCGGCGTGGTGCTGCACACCCGCGAGGCGCACCTTCCCGACCTCAGCGACTGCCCGCCGGCCAAGCGGCTGCGCGGCCAGCCGTCGCTGCGCATCGGCGACGTCGGGCCCATGGGCCGCGTCCTGGTTGCCGGCGAGCCCGGCGCCGAGATCATTCCCGAGCTGGCGCCGCTGCCGGGCGAACTGGTGGTGGACAAGCCCGGCAAGGGCATGTTCTACGCCACGCCGGTGGACGCGCTGCTGAAGGAGCGTGGCATCACCCACCTGCTCTTCATGGGCGTCACGACCGAGGTCTGCGTGCAGACGTCGATGCGCGAAGCGAACGACCGCGGCTACGAGTGCCTGCTGATCGAAGACGGCTCCGCCAGCTACTTCCCCGAATTCAAGGCCGCCGCGCTGGCCATGCTGACCGCCCAGGGCGCCATCGTCGGCTGGGCAGCGCCGTCGAGCGCAGTCATCAAAGCGATCACATGACCGAAACTCTGCACACCGTCGCCGACTGGCAGGCCGCCTATGCCGCTGGCGCAGGCCCCTTCATCCTGCTGACCGACCTGCTGGCCCGGCTGCAACCCACCGACCCTGCGTGGATCCACGTCTGCACGCCCGAGCAGCTCGTCGCCCAGCTCGCCGCACTGCCGCCGCGCGGGCCCGCCACACCGCTGTGGGGCGTGCCGCTGGCCGTGAAGGACAACATCGACGTGGCCGGCATGCCCACCACGGCCGCCTGCCCGGCCTTCGCCCACCAGCCCGAGCACTCGGCCACCTGCGTGCAGCGCCTGCAGGCAGCCGGCGCCATCGTCATCGGCAAGACCAACCTCGACCAGTTCGCCACCGGCCTCGTCGGCACCCGCTCGCCGTACGGCGAAGTGCCCAACAGCTTCGCGCCTGAATACGTGAGCGGCGGCTCCAGCTCGGGCTCGGCCTCGGTGGTGGCGCGGGGCCTGGTACCGCTGGCCCTGGGCACCGACACCGCCGGCTCGGGCCGCGTGCCGGCCGGCTTCAACCACCTCGTCGGCCTCAAGCCCACGCCGGGCAGCGTGCCCATGCGCGGCGTGCTGCCGGCCTGCCGCACGCTGGACGTGGTGAGCGTGTTCGCGCTGACCGTGGCCGACGCGGCGCTGGCGTTCTCGCTGTTCGAGGGCGCCGAAGGCGACGAGGCGCGCTTCCACGTCGCCGCGCCGCGCCCGCCGTGGCTGGGCKGCGCCCGCGCAGCGCTGCGCCTGGGTGTGCCGCTGGAGCCTGGCTGCGACGCCGCCCTGGGCTGGCCGGCCGCCTTCGAGGCCGCGCAGGCCCGCGCCCGCGCGCTGGGTGCCGAGCTGGTGCTGCTGGACTTCGAGCCGCTTTTCGAAGTCGCCAAGCTGCTGTACGAAGGCCCCTGGGTGGCCGAGCGGCTGAGCGTTGTCGACACCCTGCTCGCCGCCGAACCCGAGGCCTTCGACCCCACCGTGGCCCACGTCATCACGCAAGGCCGCAACCACGACGCAGTGGTCGCCTTCCGTGGCCGCTACAAGCTGGAAAGCCTGCGCGCCGAGTTGCAAAGCCTGTGGCAGCAGGTCGATGCGCTGCTCGTGCCCACCGCAACCACCTGCCCCACGCGCGCCGCCGTGGCCGCCGAGCCGGTGCTGCGCAACAGCGAGCTGGGCCGCTACACCAACTTCGTCAACCTGCTGGGCTGGTCGGCGCTGGCCCTGCCTTGCCAACTGCCCGATGACCCATCCCCGCTGCCCTTCGGCATCACGCTGATCGCCCCCGGCGGGGCCGACGCGGCGTTGGTCGACTTCGGGCTGCGCTGGGAGGCCGCCGGCCCCGCGCTGCTGGGCGCGCGCCTGCGCGAGGCCCGCCCGGCCGACCGCCGCGTGCAAGCCCGGCCGCTGAGCGAGTCGACGCTGCTGCTGGCCGTCGTCGGCGCCCATCTGCAGGGCCTGCCGCTGCATGGCCAGCTGCAGGAGCGCGGCGCGCGGCTGCAGGCCCGCACGCAAACGGCGCCGCGCTACCGCCTGCACGCACTGCCAGGCACCGTGCCGCCCAAGCCCGGCCTGGCCCGTGTGCCTGAAGGCGAGGCCGGCCACGCAATTGAGGTCGAGGTCTACGAACTGCCGGTGGCCAGCGTCGGCTCGCTGCTCGCGCTGATCCCGCCGCCGCTGGGTCTCGGCAATCTGGAGCTGGCCGATGGCCGCTGGGTCAAGGGCTTCATCTGCGAAGGCTCCGCGCTGCTGGGTGCACCCGACATCAGCCATCACGGCGGCTGGCGCGCCTTCCTGCTTTCGTCATGATGGACGCCGCTCGCTTCGACGACCCCGCCGTGCTGGCCGAGCTCGGCGCCGTGTTCGACGCCTACGAGCAGGCGCTGATGGGCAACGACGTGGCCGCGCTCAACGCCTTCTTCTGGCAGGACGCGCGCGTCACGCGCTACGGCATCGCCGACCGGCAATGGGGCATCGCCGAGCTGGAGGCCTACCGCGCCGCCACGCCCGCGCCGGCCTTCACGCGGCGGCTGGAGCACCTGCGCCTGCACGCCTTCGGGCCCGACATGGCGGTGGCGCAGGTCGAGTTCGTGCGCAGCGACACGCCGCTGCGCGGCTTCCAGACGCAGACCTGGGTGCGGCTGCCCGAGGGCTGGCGCATCGTGGCGGCCCACGTCAGCATGATTCCCTTCGCCTGCGGCACGCCAACCATCGTGGAGCCCGAGACTCTCGCGACCTTGCCGTGACCCAGCCCGCCCCCACCCCGCCCGCCGAAGCCCCGAGCCTGGCCGACCAGGCCTACGTGCGGCTCAAGCAGATGATCTTTGACTTTGCGCTGATGCCCGGCGACCGCGTCTCCGAGACCGAATTGGCGCAGCGCGTCGTCGTCAGCCGCACGCCGCTGCGCGCCGCCTTGCAGCGGCTGGAGCGCGAGGGCTTCCTGCAGCTGCTGCCGCGCCTGGGCTGGCAGGTAGCGCCGCTGGACTTCGACGTGATGGACGAGCTCTACGACCTGCGCACCCTCATCGAGTGCGAGGCCGCACGCCACCTCTGCGAGCACGAGCAACGGCCCGGGCTGCAGCAACTGGCCGACATCTGGATGGTGCCGCCTGCCGAGCGGCTGGCCGACGCGGCAGAGGTAGGCGCGCTGGACGAGCGCTTCCATGCGCTGCTGGTGCAGGGCAGCGGCAATCGCGAGATGGTCCGCGTGCACAGGGAAATCACCGAACGCATCCGCATCATCCGGCGGCTGGACTTCACCAAACCCGCGCGCGTGGATGCAACCTACGACGAGCATGCCCGCATCCTGCGCACCATCACGCGGCGGCGCACCGACGAAGCCCAGCGCCTGCTGCGCGCCCACATCCAGCAGAGCAAGCTCGAAGTGCGGCACATCACGCTCGACATGCTTTACCGCGCCAGGCGGAGCAGCTGATGCCGCGCAGCTCCTGGGCATGCGAATGGCACATGAATTGCATGAGCCTGCCATGCCGGTTCGTGCGAGCGGCCATGGCGATGCCGGCCGCCAAGAGTCAATTCACGCGTTCTTCATCCACCCCCTAGGAGCTTTGCCTTGAAACCCACCGCACGCCTGCTTTGCACCGCCCTCGCCGCCTTCGCCGCCGGCGCCACCCAGGCCGCCGACTGGGCCGACACCTCCATCGGCTACCGCTACGGCACCAAGTTTGCCGAGCCCTTCGGCACGAACGACATCCACAAGAACATCCTCGACCTCAACCATGCCAGCGGCTACGCCTACGGCACCAACTTCTTCAACGTCGACCTGCTGCTGTCCGACAAGAAGGACCCGTCCAGCCCCAACTCCGGCAGCGGCGCCAGCGAGGTCTACATCGTCTATCGCCACACGCTGGACTTCGGCAAGATCACCGGCAGCCCCATCGCCTTCGGCCCTGTCCGTGGCATGGGTCTCACCGCCGGTTTCGATGCCAACGTGAAGGTGGATGCCGGCTACAACTCGCGCAAGCAGATGCTCGTGCTCGGCCCCACGTTGATGATGGACGTGCCTGGCTTCCTCAACATCAGCCTGCTGCTGCTGAAGGAAAGCAACGCGCCGTACAACAAGTTCAGCAGCACGGCGACGCCGCGCTACAACTACAAGAGCCATGTGATGCTGACGGCGGCCTGGAGCATCCCGCTGGGCAAGCTGCCCCTGGCCTTCGAGGGCTTTGCCAACTACATCGCCAGCAAGGGCACGGACGAGTTCGGCGGCGCAACAGGCCCCGAGACCGACTTCGACGGCCAGATCATGTACGACGTGGGCGCGGCCACCGGCGCGACGCCGAACAAGTTCAAGGTGGGGCTGGAGTACCAGTACTGGCGCAACAAGTTCGGCAACCCGTACAAGGGTCCGGCCGGCAGCGGCGCATTCGCAAAGACGCCGATGATCCGCGCGGAATACCACTTCTGAAGTTCCCGCGACGTCCGGCATGTCTCGCCTTGAATTGATCGGCATCACCAAGCAATACCCCGGCGTTCGGGCCAACGACGACATCCATCTCAAGGTGGCGCCGGGGCAGATCCACGCCGTTCTCGGCGAGAACGGCGCGGGCAAGTCGACGCTGATGAAGATCATCTACGGCGCCACCAAGCCGGACGCCGGGCAGATCGCCTGGAACGGCCGCGAGGTCGAGGTGGCCAGCCCGGCGCAGGCCCGCGCGCTGGGCATCAGCATGGTCTACCAGCACTTCTCGCTGTTCGACACGCTGACCGCCGCCGAGAACATCTGGCTGGGGCTGGACAAGTCGGGCTCGCTGGCCGAGGTGGCCGAGCAGACGCGGGTGGTGTCGGCGCAGTACGGCCTGCATGTGGACCCGGCCCGCCCGGTGCATACGCTGAGTGTCGGCGAGCGCCAGCGCGTCGAGATCGTGCGTGCGCTGCTGACGCGGCCGCAGCTGCTGATCCTGGACGAGCCCACCTCGGTGCTGACGCCGCAGGCCGTCGAAAGCCTGTTCGTGACGCTGCGCAAGCTGAGCGGCGAGGGCTGCTCCATCCTCTACATCAGCCACAAGCTGCACGAGATCCGCTCGCTGTGCGACCACTGCACGGTGCTGCGCGGCGGCCGCGTGGTGGGCGAGGTCGACCCGCGCAAGGAAACCAACGCCAGCCTGTCGCGGCTGATGATCGGCGCCGATGCGCCGGTGCTCACCGCCCGCGAAGGCCAGCGCGGCGCACACGTGCTGCGCGTGGCTGAACTTGGCCTTGAGCAGCTCGACCCTTTCGGCGTCACGCTCAAGGACATTGACTTCGACGTCTGCGCCGGCGAGATCGTCGGCGTGGCCGGCGTGTCGGGCAACGGCCAGCAGGAGCTGCTCGCGGCGCTGTCGGGCGAGGACCCGCGCGCGGCGGCAGGGACCATCCAGCTCTTCGACCAGGACATCGCCCGCGCCACGCCGGGCCGGCGCCGCGCCGCCGGGCTGCACTTCGTGCCCGAGGAGCGCTTGGGCCGCGGCACGGTACCGACGCTGTCGCTGGCCATGAACACGCTGCTGACGCGCACCGAGGCGTTGGGCCGGGGTGGCTGGATACGCATCGCCCAGGCGCGCCGGCTGGCGGCCAGGCTGATCGACAACTTCCGCGTCAAGGCCTCGGGGCCGGACGCGATGGCCCGCACGCTGTCGGGCGGCAACCTGCAGAAGTTCATCGTCGGCCGCGAGATCGACGCGAGCCCGAAGCTGCTGATCATTGCCCAGCCGACCTGGGGCGTGGACGTGGGCGCCGCCGCGCAGATCCGCGGCGAGCTGCTGCGGCTGCRCAACCAGGGCTGCGCGCTGCTGGTGTTCAGCGAGGAACTGGACGAGTTGTTCGAGATCTGCGACCGGCTGCACGTCATCGCCGACGGCCGGCTGTCGCCATCGGTGCCCACGCCCCAGGCCACGCGCGAGCAGGTCGGCGAATGGATGTCGGGGCTGTGGCCCGCGACCGCGGAGGAGCCGGTCCATGCTCAGGCTTGAGCCGCGCACGCAAACCTCCATGCTGCTGGCCGTGGCCGCGCCGCTGCTGGCGCTGGCGCTCACGGTGGCCATCGGCGTGCTGCTGTTCACGGCCCTGGGCAAGGACCCGCTGCAGGCGCTGCGGCTGTTCTTCGTCGAGCCGCTGAAGAATGGCCGGGCACTGTCGGAACTCAGCGTCAAGGCCGTGCCGCTGGCACTGATCGCGCTGGGCCTGGCGGTGTGCTTTCGCGCCAACATCTGGAACATCGGCGCCGAGGGCCAGTTCGTGCTTGGCGCTCTGGGCGCCGGCTGGGTGGCCATGCAGGCCGGGCCGGACACCTCCGCCTGGTTCGTCGTGCCGGTGCTGCTCGGCGGTGTCGTCGGCGGCATGTTGTGGGCCGGGGTCGTGGCGCTGCTGCGCGACCGCTTCAACACCAACGAGATCCTGGTCAGCCTGATGCTGGTCTATGTGGCCACGCTGCTGCTGAACTACCTCGTCTACGGGCCCTGGAAGGACCCCGACGGCTACAACTTCCCGCAGACCGTGCTGTTCGCGGCCTCGACGCGGCTGCCGCGCCTGGTGAACGGATTGCGCATGAACGCGGGCGTGGTCATCGCGCTGCTGGCCGTGGCGGCCTTCGCGGTGTTCCAGTTCCGCACCTACCGCGGCTATGCGTTGACGGTCGGCGGCATTGCCCCGGCCGCCGCGCGCTATGCCGGCTTCTCGTCGCGCAGCGCGCTGTGGACGGCGCTGCTGCTCTCCGGCGGCATGGCGGGGCTGGCAGGCGCCTTCGAGGTGGCCGGGCCGCTGGGGCAGCTGACGCCTTACGTGCCGGTGGGCTACGGCTTCGCGGCCATCATCGTGGCCTTCGTCGGCCGGCTGCATCCGGTGGGCATCGTGTTCTCGTCGGTGCTGATGAGCATGTTCTACATCGGCGGCGAGCTGGCTCAGAGCCGCATGGGCCTGCCCAAGGCGCTGACCAGTGTCTTCCAGGGCGTATTGCTATTCACGCTGCTGGCCTGCGACCACGGCTTGCAGTACCGCATGCGCTGGGTGGCGGCGGTCAAGGCGAGGGCGGCGGCATGAGCGCCGCGCCGGGCCGCCCCAAGCAAGCTCGCTCCCGCTTGGCGGGACAGGCCGAAGGCCGAAGGGTGCATCAATGAACGAGATTGCCTTGCTCATTGCCGCCACGCTGAGCGCCGGCACCGTGCTGGCCATCGCCGGCCTGGGCCTGCTGATCAATGAGCGGGCCGGCATCGTCAACCTGGGCACCGAGGGGCTGATGCTGGTGGCGGCCATCGCCGGCTTTGCCACCGCGGTACACAGCGGCTCCGACCTGCTGGGCTTCATCGCCGGCATGGCGGCGGGCGTCGTGCTGTCGCTGTTCTTCGGGCTGCTGGTGATCTGGCTCAACACCAACCAATACGCCACCGGGCTGGCGCTGAGCCTGTTCGGCGCCGGCTTCTCGGCCTTCGTGGGCATCGAGTACACGCAGCAGCGGCTGGCCGAGCGGGCGCACTGGGCCCTACCCGGCCTGGCCGATTTGCCGGTGCTGGGCAAGGCGCTGTTCGAGCACCACCCGGTCGTCTACCTGGCCATGGCGCTGGCGGTGGCGCTGCACTTCTTCCTGTACCGCACGCGGGCGGGGCTGGTGCTGCGCGCGGTGGGCGAGTCGCCTGAGTCGGCCCATGCGCTGGGCTACCCGGTGCGGCGCATCCGCCTCGCCGCCGTGGCCGCCGGCGGCGCGCTGTGCGGCCTGGCCGGCGCCTACCTGTCCCTCATCTACACGCCGCTGTGGGTGGAGGGCATGGTGGCCGGCAAGGGCTGGATCGCACTGGCGCTGACCACCTTCGCCACCTGGCGGCCGGCCCGCGTGCTGCTCGGGGCCTACCTGTTCGGCGGCGTGACGATGCTGCAGTTCCACCTGCAGAGCGAAGGCATCGCCATCTCCAGCCACTGGCTGAGCATGCTGCCCTACCTCGCCACCATCGCCGTGCTGGTGCTGATCTCGCGCAACCCGGCCTGGATCAAGGCCAACATGCCGGCGTCGCTTGGCAAGCCCTTCAAACCCGGCCATTGAATTCCCTGTCTCAACCGCTCACCCCTCAGGAGAAACGCATGACATCCCTTGCCACCCGCCGGACCTTCGCGCTTGCCGCACTGGCCGCCGCCGCCCTCGCGGGCTGCTCCAAGAAGGAAGAAGCTCCTGCCGCCGCGCAGCCCGCGTCCGCCGCCGCTGCCAAGCCCGAGCCGCTGAAGATCGCCTTCGCCTACGTCGGCCCGGTGGGCGACGGCGGCTGGACGTTTGCCCACGACAACGCCCGCAAGGCGCTGGAGAAGGAGTTCGGCGACAAAATCGCCACCAGCTTCGTCGAGAAGGTGCCCGAGGCCGCCGATGCCGAACGCGTCTTCAACGACCTGGTGGGCCAGGGCAACAAGCTGGTGTTCGGCACCACCTTCGGCTACATGGAACCCATGCTCAAGGTCGCGGCCGAGCACAAGGACGTGAAGTTCGAGCACGCCACCGGCTACAAGACGGCCGAGAACCTGCGCACCTACGACAGCCGCACCTACGAGGGCGCGTATCTCGCCGGCGTCATCGCCGGGGCCATGACCAAGACCAACACCCTCGGCGTGGTCGGCTCCATCCCCATCCCCGAGGTCATCCGCAACATCAACAGCTTCACGCTKGGCGCGCAGWSSGTSAACCCSAAGATCAAGACCAAGGTSGTCTGGGTCAACGAGTGGTTCGACCCGCCGAAGGAAACCGAGGCCGCCACCGCGCTCATCAACGGCGGCGCCGACGTGCTGATGCAGAACACCGACTCCGCCGCGGTGCTCAAGACAGCCGAGGAAAAGGGCAAGCGCGCCTTCGGCTGGGACTCCGACATGAAGGCCTACGGCCCCAAGGCCCACCTGGCTTCGGCCGTCATCAACTGGGCGCCGTACTACATCAAGGCCACGCGTGACGCGCTGGACGGCAAGTGGGCCACCGGCAAGGCCTGGTGGGGCGTGAAGGAAGGCGCCATCGACATCGTCTCCCTCGCCGACGACGTGCCGGCCGAGGCCAAGGCCAAGGTCGAGCAGGTCAAGGCCGGCCTCAAGGACGGCAGCTTCTCGATCTGGAAGGGCCCGCTGGTCGACAACACCGGCAAGGAAGTGCTGGCCAAGGATGCCGTGGCGGACGATGCCTTCCTGGGCGGCATCAAGTTCTTCGTCAAGGGCGTCGAAGGCAAGGTGCCTGGACAGAAGTAGGAACCCCTCGCCTGGTCTTGCCGCGCTGAACGCGGGCAAGCCCAGTCGGTCCCCCGAAGGGACGGCGATGCTTGCGGCATTGAGCCGCAAGCACATCGCCAGACGGGCCGGCTTGGGAACGGCCCGGCGCTCGGCCCACAAAGACACTACGGCCATGAGTACTGAAATCGACTTCGACCGCATCCCGCGCTCAGCCCTTTCCGGCCTGCTGGCACGCAGCCCCAAGGCCGAGTTGCACATCCACATCGAGGGCTCGCTGGAGCCAGAGCTGATCTTCGCGCTGGCGGCGCGCAACGGCGTGGCCCTGCCTTACGCCAGCGTGGAGGCGCTGCGCGCTGCCTATGCCTTCACCGACCTGCAGAGCTTCCTGGACATCTACTACGCCGGGGCCAGCGTGCTGCTGCACGAGCAGGACTTCTACGACATGGCCTGGGCCTACTTCGAGAAGGCCGCACGCGACCACGTCGTCCATGCCGAGCTGTTCTTCGACCCGCAGACGCACACGGCGCGCGGTGTGCCCATGGGCACGATCATCCAGGGCCTGTCGCGCGCCTGCACCGATGCGCGCGAAAAGCTGGGGGTCAGCGCCGCGCTCATCCTGTGCTTCCTGCGCCATCTGAGCGAGGCTGACGCCTTCGCCACGCTGGAACAAGCCCTGCCCTACCGCGCGCATTTCATCGGCGTCGGGCTGGACAGCTCGGAGCGCGGCAACCCGCCAAGCAAGTTCACGCGCGTGTTCGTGCGCTGCGCCGAGCTGGGCCTGCACCGCGTTGCCCATGCCGGCGAGGAGGGGCCACCGACCTACATCGAAGAGGCCCTGGACCTGCTGCGCGTGGAGCGCATCGACCACGGCGTGCGGGCCATAGAGAGCCCGGCGCTGATGCACCGCCTTGCGCTTGAGCGCATGCCGCTGACGGTCTGCCCGCTGTCCAACGTCAAGCTCTGCGTCGTGCCCGACCTGGCCATGCACCCGCTGCCACAGCTGCTGGCCGCCGGCCTGGCCGTGACCATCAACTCCGACGATCCGGCCTACTTCGGCGGCTACCTCAACAAGAACCTGTCGGCGCTGTTCGACGCTCTGCCTCAATGGGGCGCGCGCGAGGCTTATCAGCTGCTGCGCAACAGCCTCGAAGCGAGCTTCCTGCCACCGCCGGCCCGCGCCCCCTGGGTGGCGGCGCTGAACGCCGAGTTCGCGCGGGCGGTGGTCTAGGAGCCGCCCACTGCGGTTCGCCGCGGCCCGACTCACCAGGTGGTAACTTCCGCGCCGCGTGGGCGCCTTCGCCTGGGGAGCAACAACATGAAATCGACCGTTTTCAGCCTGGCCACCGCCCTGGGGGCTGGCAGCGTACTGGCAGCCGCACCGGCATCACACATCGACGAAGTCCTCGTCTACCCGGGCGGCGCCCAGGTCACGCGGCTGGCCACCGTCGCGGCCGGCGCGCGCGAGCTGGTGCTGAGCTGCCTGTCGGCCCGCTTCGACCCTGACTCGCTGCAGATCGAGGCGCCCGCCGGCGTCAACCTCGGGCCGGCGCAACTGGAGACGCTGCCGCGCGAGCGCGTGCCCGAGTGCGCGAACAGCCCGCTGGACGAGCAGGTCCGCAAGCTGGAGGGCCAGCGTGACACGCTGACCGCCGAGTCAAGCGCACTGGACACCGGCCTCGGCTACCTCAAGGCCCTGGGCGCTGGCGAGGCACGGGCCACACCGGCCACAGGCATCGGCGCGACGGCAGACACGATCCGCAAGACCGCGTTGGAGGGCCTGCTGCGCCAAGCCGCCATCCGCCGCCAGTTGGAAGACCTGGACAAGCAGCTCGCCCCGCTCAAGTCCGAGCGAGACGGCGTGGCTGCGGCCAACCCGCAGTGGCGCAGCCTGCGCCTGCGGTTGTCGACCGCGCGCGAGGCCGAGCTGAAGCTGAACTACCGGGTGACGCAGGCCGGCTGGGCGCCGAGCTACCGCGCACTGCTCGACACGGCCACGGGCGCGCTGAACCTGGAGCGCCTGGCTCAGGTGTCGCAGCAAAGCGGCGAGGACTGGAAGAATGTGAAGCTGCGGCTGACAACGGCGCAGGTGGCTCAGAAGGTCGGGCCCGGCTCGCCCCGGCCCTGGCAGCTCGACCTGGCGACCGCCCGCGTGCCGGCACCCGCGATGTCAGTTGCCGATTCGGTGGTCGTGACAGGCCAACGGGCCAACCTCGTCAGCCGGACCGCCGCCGAAGAGGCGGCAGGCAAGCTGGAGCGCTTCGACCTCGGGGTGTTCGAGGGCAGTTACGCGACCGAGTTCGTGCTGCCGCTGCGCGTCACCGTCGACAGCGGCACCCAGCGCGCCAGCCTGACGCTCGGCAGCGAGAAGCTGCAGGCCAAGGTGCTGGCACGCGTGCAGCCGCAAAGCGAGGCTGCCGCCTATCTCGTCGCTGACGCCGCCAAACCCGCCGGCGCGTGGCCCCGCGGCGCCGTGCAACTGGTGCGCGACGGCGCGCTGGTGGGCAGCACCCTGCTCAATATCGCCAGCGGCGACGAGCGCCTGGAGCTGCCCTTCGGCCGCGACGACGCGCTGCGCGTGCTGGTTGAGCCCGAGCAGCGCAATGCCGGCAACACCGGCTTCATCAGCACGCGAGCAGAGCACCGCTATGGCCGCGCCTACGTCGTCGAGAACCGCCACACGGCGGGCACGGTGACCCTGCAGCTCATCGAGGCCGCGCCCGTGTCGCAACACGAGGACATCAAGGTGCAGTCTCAATTCAGCCCGGCGCCGACGACTCAGGCGTGGCGCAAGCAGGCAGGGCTGGTGATGTGGGAGCAGCCTCTGGCGGCGGGAGCCAGCCAGCGGTTCATGGCGGACTATGTGATCAGTGCGCCGAAGGAAGCGCAGGTGACGGGGTTGCGTTGAACGGCTCGGATTGGCCACTTTCGCTCGCTGCCACGGACCGTGCCGGAAGTTCGCCCCGGCGGACGACAGCCAAGCCCGAAGGTCGGTTGTCGCCGGCTGTTCCATCACACCCCCTCTGAGCCCGCCGAGCAGCGCAAGGCCTTGAGGGCGCGAGCGCAGCTCGCTTCAAGAGCTGACTCCGCGCAACTGTTTGAGCAGAGCGTAGCGGCGCGAGTTTTGCGCGGGCCCTCAAGGGCTGAGCAGCGCAGGGAACCCCGCAGCGCAGCGGAGGGGCGGGCGGATCGGGGGGCGACTTTTTGCCTTCTTTTTGGTCGCTCAAAAAGAAGGTCGCCCGCCGGGGCGACGTCCCGGCATGGGCATCACGCGCAGGCCAAATGACTCATCAGCAAGAGGCCGGTCGACTGGACATGAGCTCGCGGGTGCATCGCGTTGCGAGGCAGGATTCGTTGGGGTTCACGGTGTTCACCCCAGCCTGCCGAGCGTCATCGACCGACTCAGCTTGTCCGAGAGGCCGAGGTTTGGATAGCTGTTGTGAATTCGCTATCACCTATCTCTAGCTCCGGGCCGTCCGCACGGAATTCCCTGAGTTCGCGTAGCAAGGGCCCAACCGCCGAAGGTGAGAACGACCAACCTTCCACGCTTGACCAACCCTGAGTCAGCAAATATCCATTCTGAGTCCTGCAGCACCGCAGCCAGCCGGTGTACTGATCTGAGAAGTCATATGGCAGGTAAGCAGTCTCCCCGGCGCATAGAGATTGCGCCGTTTCCAGCCACTGCTCGTGTAGCCGCTTAAGAACTGCCCTGACCTTGGCCGCGTCTTCGGCCTGCGGAAGAAGCTTGTCATCGAGAGCAAGGTAGTAGGAATCACAGACCCACTCTCGACCGGCAAATCGCAAGGCGATGTCGCCATGACCGCTCTCGTTGTCCTCGAAATCAAGACTTAAGTGCATCGTCAATGGGAAGAGTTTCGAGCCTCAACCCCTCACCTCACCCTGCCCCAACACCACCCACTTCATCGACGTCAGCCCCTCCAGCCCCACCGGCCCGCGGGCGTGGAACTTGTCGGTGGAGATGCCGATCTCGGCACCCAGCCCATACTCAAAGCCATCCGCAAAGCGCGTGCTGGCATTGACCATCACGCTGGCCGAATCCACCTCGCGCAGGAATCGCATCGCGTTGGGATGATTCGTCGTCAGGATCGCATCCGTGTGATGCGATCCATAGCGATTGATGTGGGCAATGGCTTCGTCAAGTGAATCGACCACCTTGATGCTGATGATGGGGGCGAGGTATTCGGTGGACCAGTCTTCCTCGGTCGCCGGCATCGCACCAGGCACCAAAGCCAAAGTCCGCAGGCAGCCGCGCATCTCCACGCCCTTGGCCTTGAAGAGGGCCGCGATGCGCGGCAGGAAGGCCGGCGCCTGGGCCGCGTGGACCAGCAGCGACTCGGTCGCGTTGCAGGGGCTGTATTTCTGCGTCTTGGCGTTGTCGACGACCTTGAGCGCCTGCTCCAGATCCACCTCGGCGTCGACATAGCTGTGGCAGTTGCCGTCCAGATGCTTGATGACGGGCACCTTGGCCTCGGCAGAGATTCGCTCGATCAGCCCCTTGCCGCCGCGCGGAATGATGACGTCCACCCATTGCGGCGAGCTGATCAACAGTCCCACGGCGGCGCGGTCCGTCGTGTTGACGAGCTGCACGGCCGCGCGCGGCAGCCCGGCTTCCTCCAGTGATGCGGCCACCAGCTCGGCCAGGGCAAGGTTGGAGTGAATCGCCTCCGACCCGCCGCGCAGGATGCAGGCGTTGCCGCTCTTGATGGCCAGCGAAGCGGCCTCGATGGTCACGTTGGGTCGGCTCTCGTAGATCATGCCGAACACGCCCAGCGGCACGCGCATGTGGCCGACGCTGATGCCGGTCGGGCGGCGCTTCACGCCGGTGATCTCGCCGATGGGGTCGGGCATGGCGGCGATCTGCTCGCAGCCTTCGGCGACCGTCGCCAGGGTCTTGGCGTCGAGCTTCAGGCGGTCGCGCAGCGGGCCGCTGAGCTCGGCGGCACCGGCCAGGTCGCGGGCATTGGCGTCGGCAAGCGCCGGGCCGGCCGCGCGCAGGCGGCGGGCCAGGGCCAGCAGGGCAGCGTTCTTGGCGGCCGTGGGCGCGGCAGCCATTGCGGTGGCGGCGGCGCGGGCGGCGCGGCCGAGGTCGTCCATGTAGGCAGGCAGGCTCATGGCCGCCATTTTCGTCGACGACCCTCGACCTACAGCTTCGTAAGGTCTGGGCCGCCCTCCGCGCCGAACCAAGCCTTGCTCAACGCCTGGCGAGCGCTGTTCTCGGCGGCCGTGTCGCCGCGCTTCCTGTAGACCTCGGCCAGGGCCGCCAGCGCCCAGCCGTTGTTGCGCACGCGGGCGAGCGATTCCCGCAGGGCTTTCTCGGCTTCGTCCAGCCGCCCCTGGCGCAGGCGCACGGCGCCGAGGGACTGGCGCACCGGGTAGTACCAATAGGCCGGCTCGGTGTAGGCCAGGCCCTCCTCGATGGCGACGGCCTGCTCCAGTGCGGCGGCCGCGCCCGCCAGGTCGCCCTGGGCGTCGGCCAGGCGTGCCGTGGCGACGAGGCGGGCCGTCTGCGCGATGGCTTGAGCCGGAATGCCCCAGGCGTCGAAGGGCTTGAAGTCGGCGCCCTTCTCCAGCGCCGTGATCGCCTCGATCTCAAGCCGGGCCGCCACCGCGTCGTGGCGGGCGGCCTGGGCCAGCGCGCGGGCGTAGTGGTACATGACGCGCACCAGCACCAGGTCGTCGGGCGGCGCGGCCAGCTTCAGGATGACGTCGGGCGGGCTGAACTGGGCGTGCGTCGTGTAGGGCGCGGCCTTGACGGGCTGCATGATGGGGAAGGCCTTGACGACGTCGACGGGCATGGACGCGTCGAGCTTGGCCGCCGCGTCGATGGCCGTCTTGGCCGCGCCGCCCATCTGGGCCGACACCATCAGGAAATGGATGTTGTGCGGGTAGTAGGCCGAGCGGTAGAGCGGGTCGGACGGCGAGCTCTTGAAATAGGCCTCGTCGACGGCGATGGCCTGGCGGTTGGCATCCAGTGACTCGCGGTATAGGCCGACGCGGTAGTAGATGTGGGCCGGCATGTGCACGATGTGGCCGGCGCCGGGCATCTGCGCGGCCAGGCGGCGCGCGGGTTCCAGTGCGCGCTCGGGTCGCGTCGAGGCCTCGACGGCATGGATGTAGAGGTGGATGGCGGCGGCATGGTTGGGGCGGCGCTTGAGCACGGTCTCCAGCGCGGCCACGATGTCGGCGGTGCGGCCCTTGGGCTTTGCGCCGGCGGCCTCCCAGTAGTCCCAGGGCTGGGTGTCCATGGCCGCCTCGGCGTAGAGCACCTGCATCAGGTCCTCGCCGGGGAACTGGGCGGCGACGCGCTTCATCGCGTCGGCATAGGCGGCGTCCAGGGCACTGCGGTCGGCCGGTGGCTCAGCGGCGTAGCGCTGCTGCAGGGCCTCGATGAGGACGCGCTCGCGCGGCGGCAGCTTGTCCTTCAGCGCGACGGCGCGGGCAAGCGCCGTCCAGGCGGGCGCGTTGGCCTCGGCCTGCATGGGCACATTGATGTTGGGGCCCAGCACCAGCGCCTCGCCCCAAAAGCACAGGGCGCAGCCCGGGTCGAGCTTCTGCGCGGCCTGGAAGGCACGCTGGGCCTCGGCATGGTTGAAGGCGAAGGACAGGCGCAGGCCCTGGTCGAAATAGGCCTGCACCTTGGGCGACGCATGCTCAAGCTTGAAGCTCATGCGCCCCAAGTCCTTGTAGAGCGGCACGTCGCCCGGCGCGGCCTTCATGGGCGCGGGCTGGAAGGGCGCGGTCTCCGTCCTGGGCGCGGAGGCGGCCGAGGCCAGCAGGGCCTGCAGCAGCACGGGCCGACCGGCCACTGACGGGGCGCAGACGCCGCCGGGGCTGCTCAGCAGCGGGTCAAAGGCAGCGGCCGTATCGGCACTGCCGGCCAGGGCGACGAGGCCCAGCGCGGCGAGGGCCTGCAGCAGGCGGGTGGCGGGGTGATGGCGTGATGGCATGCGACCTCCAGGCCCGGCAGGGGCCAGGAGGGGCATGCTCGCACCAGCGCCGCGCGGCCGCAATCAGGGCCGGGTCAGGGCAGTGGTTTGCCCTCGGCGTCGCGAACCTCGGGCTTGCGGCCAATCGCTTCCAGCTG
This sequence comes from Roseateles sp. P5_E1, assembly GCF_054049335.1. NCBI lineage: Bacteria > Pseudomonadati > Pseudomonadota > Betaproteobacteria > Burkholderiales > Sphaerotilaceae > Roseateles > Roseateles sp. P5_E1. Next base: position 219,780 of record NZ_JBFUMN010000003.1, on the reverse strand, counting down.
CGGCACGATCTTGGCCTTGTCGCCCACCGCCACGACGATGAGCTGGGCCGGGTCGAGGTGCTGTTGGGCGGCCTTCAGCGCGGTGGCAGCGGTGACGGCACCGACCTTCTTCGGCAGCTCGGTGATCGCGTCCAGCGGCCGGCCCGCGGACCAATTGCCCGAGTAGCCGGCCACGACCGCGAGGTTGGTGTCGAACAGGCCGGGCAGGGACAGCAGCTGGGCGTTGCGCACGCGGCCCAGCTCGGCCGCGCCCATGGGCTTGGCGCGCATGCCCTCGATCTCCTTCCACATGTCGACCAGGGCCGGGCCGGTCACGTCGGTGCGCACGCTGCCGCGGATGCCGAACTGGCCGCGCTCGCGGCCCATGGTGTAGCCGGAATGGATGCCATAGGTGTAGCCCTTGACCTCGCGCAGCTGGTTGTTGATGCGCGACGTGAAGAGGCCACCCAGGGCCGCATTCATGACATTGATGGCGGCTGCATCGGGCGCGGCGGCGAAGGGGCCGGGCGAGACGACGGCCAGGGCCGTCTGCGGCGCGCCGGGCTTGTCGACGACGACGGTGCGCGCGGCGATGGGCCTGGACGCGGGCAGCGGCGCGGCGGCTGCGGCCGCGCCCTCGCCCTTCCAGGCGCCGAACAGCGGCTCGATCAGCGCACGCAGCTCGGTCTCGGTCAGGTCACCGGCAACCACCAGGGCCGCGCGCTCGGGGCGGTAATGGGCCTGCCAGAAGGCACGCAGCGCAGCGCCATCCACGGCCTTGATGCTGGCCTCGGTGCCCAGCGCATTGGCGCTGAGCGGGTGGCCCTCGCCATAGGTCACGCGGTTGCCGACGGCATTGGCCAGCAGCGGTGCCTGCTCGCGCATCTGGGCCAGGGCGGCCAGTCGCTGCGCCTTCTGGCGCTCGATCTCGGGCGCGGCAAAGGCCGGATTGAGCGCCAGGTCGGCCAGCAGGCCCAGGCCTTCCTTGGCACTGGCCTTGAGGCCGGAGAAGTCGATGCGCGCCTCCTCGCTGCCGGCCTGGGCGTTCAGCGTGGCGCCCAGGGCCGCGGCAGCTTCGGCAATCTGTTGGGCGCTGCGCGTCTTCGTGCCCTCGGGCAGCATGGCGGCGGTGAAGCCGGCCAAGCCGGGCTTGTCCGCCGGGTTGGCGCCCTGGCCGGCACGCAGCACCAGGGCGGCACTCACCAGCGGCAGGCCGGGCTTGGGCGAGTAGATGACGGTCAGGCCGTTGGCCAGCGTGAAGCTCTGCGCGGCCGGCAGCGTCAGCGCCTTGGCCTTGGCGGCACCGGGCGGCTTGGCGCGCCAGGCCTCTGCCGCGTTCAGCGACTCGCGCTCACCCTTGGCGGCCTTGGTGGGCGCCGGCGGCGTGGCCACCTCGGGCGGCAGCACCTGCTCGCCAGGCTTCGCTTGCACGACGACGCGGCGGTCCTTCTTGAGCCATTGCGTGACGGTGGCACTGACGGCGGCCGGGCCCAGTTGCCCATAGCGCGCCAGATCCTTGCCGACAAAGCCGGGGTCGCCGGCCATCTGGTTGTAGTGGTTGATCAGATCGGCCAGCGACGTCACTTTCTCCATGCGCTGCAGCAGCTGGGTCTGGATGGTGGCTCGGGCCTGGCCCAGCTCGGCCTCCGTGGGCGGCGTGGTGGCCAGTTTGGCGATCTCCGCGTCAACCAGCCTCTCGATCTCGTCCAGTGACGCGCCGGGGCGGGCGACGATCTCGATGTTGAAGATCGAGCTCAGCGACTGCGAGTCCTGCCCCACCTGCACGCTCTGGGCGAGCTGCTTGTCGCGCACCAGCAGGCCGTACAGGCGGCTGGCCTTGCCGCCGCCCAGCACATGGGCGGCGACGTCCAGCTCGGCGTCACCGGCTGCGAACATGGGCGGCGTGTGCCAGGCGAGGTTCAGGCGCGACAGCTCGATGCGGTCGGTCACGACGAGGCGACGCTCCTTCGTGATCTCGGGCATGGCGACCTTGACCTCGGGCACCTTGGCGCCGGCCTTCAGCGAGCCGAAATACTTCTGCACCAGGGCCTTGGCCTGCTTGGGGTCGAAGTCGCCGGCCAGCACCAGGGTGGCGTTGTTGGGCCGGTAGTAGGTGCGGGCAAAGTCCTTCACGTCCTTGAGCTGGATGCCCTGGATGTCGGCATGCGAGCCGATGACGGCGGCGCGGTAGGGGTGGCCTTCGGGGTAGAGGGCCTGGTACATCGCCTCCTCGACGATGCCGTAGGGCCGGTTCTCGAAGCTCTGGCGGCGCTCGTTGCGCACCACGTCCTGCTGGTTGGCCAGGGACACCGAATCGACCTCGTCGATCATGTAGCCCAGCATGTCGGCCTTCAGCCACAGGCCGAGTTCGAGCTGGTTGGACGGCAGCGTGAAGAAGTAGTTGGTGCGGTCGAAGTTGGTCGAGCCATTGCTGTCGGTGCCGCCGGCGGCGTCGACGAATTTGTCGAATTCGCCGCGCGGGATGTGCTTGCTGCCGGCGAACATCAGGTGCTCGAACAGGTGGGCAAAGCCGGTCTGGCCCTTGGCCTCGTTGCGCGGGCCGGCATGCACCCACAGGTTGAAGGCCACCAGCGGCAGGCGGTGGTCCTCGACGAGGATGACCTCGAAGCCATTGGCCAGGGTGAGCTTCTCCTGGCGCACGGCGAGCTGGCCGGCCTCGGTGTTGACCGCACCCTTCATCGCGGATTCAGGGGCGGCGCCCGCGGGCAGGGCGGCCGAGAGGGCGCCGGCCAGGGCCAGCAGCGCGACGAGACGGCGGGGGGCGGGAGCTTTCATTCGTATCGGTCCTCGAAGGGCAATGCGGGATTGGGCGACGTGTTCAACACGGTGCGGAAGTGCCGGGAGTCACCATGAGCCTACCAAGGCGACAGCCAGGCGAGCAGTGCCAGCCAAAGTGGCGCCGTGGCGACGTAAAGGATGGTGGAGACGACAGTGGCGGCCGTGACCTCGGCCTCCAGCGCGCGGTAGCGCTGGGCAAAGATCAGCGCGTTGGAGCCGGTCGGCAGCGCCGCGATCATGACGATGACGGCCAGCGGCATACCATTCAGCCCCAGGCCCCAATGCGCGACGCCCAGCACGACGGCCGGCATCAGCAGCAGCTTGGCCAGCACCAGCCCGGCCAGGCCGCGCCATGTGCGTGGCCAGCCGTAATAGGCCAGCGACATGCCAATCAGCGTCAGGCACAGCGGCACGACGGCCGTGCCCAGGCTTTGCAGCGCCTCATCGGCCACGGCGGGCAGGGTGAGGCCAGTCGCGTTCCAGGCCAGGCCGGCCAGCACCGGCAGCACGACGGGGTGGATGACGGTGTTGCGCACCGTCTGCAGCAGCGTGCCGGCCAGATTGCCGGTGCTGCGCTCACGCGCCAGGTCGAGCTCGACGATGGCGGTCAGCAGCGTGAGTATCGACAGCGCATGCAGGCTCACCACGGCGATGTGGATGGCCAGGCCTTTCTCGCCGAACACGCCGGCCGCGACCGGCAGGCCCACCTGCAGCGTGTTGCCGAAACCCGCCGTGATGGCCCTGACGCTGGGCGCGACGACGTTCTCACCCGGCTTGCGCAGCCCGCGGTACAGCACATAGAGCAACGCGATCAGCACCAGCACCGGCACGAAGAAGGCGAACAGGAAGGCCCAGGGCAGCGCCGCCGTATCCAGCCGCGCCGTGGTGCGGAACAGCAGGGCCGGCACGAAGATGTAGAAGGCTGCATTGGCCAGCACACGGGCCGGGTCGCTGTCACTGCCCGCCTCGCCACCACCCAGCCAGCGCATGCGGCCGACCGCCCAGCCGATGGCCACCGCAACCAATATCGCCAACAGCTTGGCCGCAATTGCCCAGGTCATCTCAGGCCCCTCGCCCAGTCGCGCCGCGCTGGACGCGGGCGCGCCTGGTCGGTCCCCCGAGGGGACGGCGATGCTCGCGGCATCGAGCCGCAAGCACATCGCCATCGCGGGCCGGCTTGGGAGCGGCCCGGCGCTCGGCCCGAAAGGCGTCAGAGAACATCATGCCAACGGCAGGCGCAATTCAAAGACGAAACTGCTGCCCTGCCCGGCCGTGCTCTGCACGAGGATCTGGCTGCCCATCAGGCGCACCAGCTGCTGGCTGATGGACAGGCCCAGGCCTGTGCCGCCGAGGTGGCGCGAGGCGTCGGACACCTGCTCGAAGGCCTGGAAGAGCCGCGCCTGCTGGGCCGGTGTCATGCCGATGCCGGTGTCGCTGACCTCGAAGCGCAGCCGCGTGTGCCTGGCATCGAGCTCGACGACGCGCGCGTCGAGCTGCACGCTGCCGCTGTCGGTGAACTTGACGGCGTTGGACAGCAGGTTGAGCAGCACCTGGCGCAGGCGCTGGCCGTCGGCGATGACCTGGGTCGGCAGGCGGGCGTCGATGTCCAGCCAGAAGGCCAGGCCCTTCTGCTCGGCGCGCAGGCGCACGCTGTCGCAGGCCATGTCGACGAGGGCGCGCAGGTCCACGGACGCCGGCTTGAGCGAGACCTTGCCGGCCTCGATGCTGGCCATGTCCAGCACGTCGTTGATCAGCTCCAGCAGATGCAGGCCGGAGTCACGCATCAACTGCAGCTTGGCCTGCTGGCCGGCGGGAATGGCGGCATCCATCTGCATCAGCTGCGTGAAGCCCAGGATGGCATTCAACGGCGTGCGGAACTCGTGGCTCATGGTCGCCAGGAAACGGCCCTTGGCCTGGTTGGCGCTTTCGGCGCGCAGCTTGGCCTCGCTGAGTTCGGCGGTGCGCTCGTTGACGAGTTCTTCGAGGTGGTCGCGGTGGCGGGTCAACTCGGCCTCGGCCTGGCGGCGCAGCGAGATGTCGCTGACCATGCCCTCGATGCGACGCTGGCCGCTCTCGCCCTCAACCCAATGCGCGTTCAGCTCGACCCACAACGGCCGGCCACCCGCGCCGCGAAGCTGCAGTTGGCATTGCTGGATCTTGCCCTGCTCGTTCATGACGGCAGCGACGCGCTGCATCTCGTTCCGGTCAATGCCTGACAGCTCGCGCAGCCGCCGCCCGACGGGGCTTTGCGAACCCAGGCCCAGCATCTGCGTGAAGGCGCGGTTCATGCTGAGCACGCGGCCATCGGCGTCGGCCTGGAAGACGCCCTCGGTCGCGTTCTCGAACAGGCTGCGGTAGCGCGCCTCGCTGGCGCGCAGGCCTTCGGAGCTGAGCTGCACCTGGTCAGCCGCGCTGCGCAGCTTCAGGCTCATGGCGTTGAAGCGCATCGTCAGCTCGCCGATCTCGTCGCCGCGCTCCACGGTCTCCTGCGCACCGAGGTCGCCCTTGGCAACGCGCTGGGCCAGGGCGCCCAGCTTCAGCACCGGCCGGCGCACCAGCCATTGCACGAGCAGGGAGCTGGCGATGACGATGCCGATGACGACGACGGCCAGCAGCTCGACGACGAAGAGGCGGGTGCGGCTGATCTGCTCGTCGATGAGATCACGCGTGACGGTGAGAACGGCCGAGGCGACCTGGGTGCCGGCCGTGTCAGCCGCGGGCTGGTAGGTGATGGCGAACTCGCGTCGCAGCGGCCCCACGGCCGGGGTGTCGCGGCCGCGCCGCGCCTGGCCGCCGCGCAGGCCCAGGCCCTTGAGCTCGATGGCATGCACCTCGGGGTCGGCCATGACGGCGTCGAGCAGGTTCTCGATGGCGACATGGTCTAGGTTCCAGATCGGGCCCGCGAAACCGCGCTCGATGAGGCCAGCCATGCGCGCCTCGCGCTGGCGCAGGCCGGCCATCAGCTCGGCCTCTTCGTGTGTCGTCCAGTACCAGCCCACCGCCAGCACCAGCAGGCTCGCAACCAGCGCAATGCCGGCCGTCAGGCGCGTCTGTATGCCGATGCTGATCGGTGCCAACGCCATCCCCTCTCCCCCGGTGCAGCCTTGTCAGGCCATGCGGCGAGCATAAATGCTGTGGCGCCGCGAATTTCCTGCCCGCTCAGCTCTTGGCCGCCGTCTTCTTGGCTGCCACCTTCTTGGCAGCAGGCGCCTTGGCAGCGCGCGGCTCGAACTCGAAGATGACCTTGCCTTCCTTCTTGTCATAGGCCAGGAAGGCCTTGAACTTGCGGCGCGTCTTGTTGGAGACGAAGTTTTCCAGCAGGTCGGTCTTGCCGTTGGCCAGCAGCTTGTGCACCTGGGCCGGCTCGATGGGCTGGGTCAGGATGACCTTGCCGGTCTTGAAGTCGCAGGTGACGGTGGCACCGACCGAATGCTCACAGACGTAGTTGGCGCCGTGCTCGTAGACGTGGCCCTTGCACTTGGGGCAGGCCCCGAGCGAGTTCTGGCCGGAAAAGTCCACCGGTTCGCCATCGCCCTCGGCCTTCTTGGCGTCCTCGCCGAAGTCGAATTCCAGCTTCCAGTTGGCGATCTCCTCGTCATAGACCAGCGCCAGCTCGGCCGTGAAGGGCCAGCCCGCCTTGGAGCGGAAGCCTTCCAGCGGGCCGATCTTCTTGTTCGCCAGGAAGGTCTCGACCTCGTTCAACTCGAAGCTGCGCCCACCCGGGATCTTGCCGATGGAGAAGCCGCAGGCGTCCTCACCCGTGCCGCTCTTGCCGGTGCAGGTGAAGCGCCGATAGTTCTCTTTCACGATGCCGCCGCACTTGGGGCAGGGCGTCTTCAGCGTCGCATAGTCGCCGGGGATGGTGTCGCGGTCATAGCCCTTGGCCTTGGCGACCATCTTCTCGGTCATGGTCGCGATCTCGGCCATGAAGACCTCGCGCTTCAGTCGCCCCTTCTCCATCTCGGCCAGCTTGTATTCCCAGTCGCCGGTCAGTTCGGGCTTGGTCAGGTCCTCCACGTCCAGGCCGCGCAGCAGCGTCATCAGCTGGAAGGCCTTGGCGGTCGGGATCAGCTCGCGGCCCTCGCGCAGCATGTACTTCTCGCTGATGAGGCCTTCGATGGTGGCCGCGCGCGTGGCTGGCGTGCCCAGACCCTTCTCGGCCATGGCCTCGCGCAGCTCGTCGTCGTCGATGAGCTTGCCGGCGCCTTCCATGGCGGACAGCAGCGTCGCTTCGGTGTAGCGCGCCGGCGGCTTGGTCTGCAGCGCCTTCACGTCCACGCTCTCGGTGCGCACGACTTCGTTCGGCTGCACCGGTACGAGGTTGGCGTCTTCATCGTCCACGTCCTTGCCGTAGACGGCCAGCCAGCCCGGCTTGACCAGCACCTTGCCGTTGGTCTGGAAATGGTGCTTGTTGTCGATTTTCGAGATACGCGTCGTGACCAGGAACTCGGCCGGCGGGAAGAACACCGCCAGGAAGCGCTTGACGACCATGTCGTAGAGCTTGGCCTCGATCTCGGTCAGGGCCTTGGGCGCCTGCAGCGTCGGGATGATGGCGAAGTGGTCCGACACCTTGGCGTTGTCGAAGACCTTCTTCGTCGGCTTGATATAGCCTTCTTTCAGCGACGTGGCGGCATGCTGGGACAGCGCGGCCAGCGGGCCCGGCAGGTCCTCGGTGGCCAGCATCTTGGCCGTGTCCTTGGCCACGGCCACGTAGTCCTCGGGCAGGAAGCGCGAGTCCGTCCGCGGGTAGGTCAGCACCTTGTGCTTCTCGTACAGCGCCTGGGCGATGGACAGCGTCGTCTTGGCCGAGAAGCCGAAGCGCGAATTGGCCTCGCGCTGCAGCGTCGTCAGGTCGTAGAGGCCGCCGCAGCTGGTCGTGCTGGGCTTGCTTTCCTCGGTGACGACGGCGGGCTTGCCGAGCACCGCCTTGGCGATCTCGTCGGCCTCGGCCTGGGTCCAGAGGCGGTCGGCCCGGCGCTCCAGGTCGTCGTTCTTCTTCCACGCGGGGTCGAACCACTTGCCTTCGTACTGGCCGGCCTGGGCGTCGAAGTTGGCGCGCAGCTCCCAGTAGTCGCGGGCGACGTGCTTGCGGATCTTTTCCTCGCGCTCGACGACGACCGACAGCGTCGGCGTCTGCACGCGGCCCACCGTGGTCAGGAAGAAGCCGCCGTCGCGCGAGTTGAAGGCCGTCATGGCCCGCGTGCCGTTGATGCCCACCAGCCAGTCGGCCTCGGAGCGGCAGCGCGCGGCGTCGGCCAGCGGCAGCATCTGCGCGTCGCTGCGCAGCTTCTCGAAGCCCTCGCGGATGGCGGCCGGCGTCATGGACTGCAGCCACAGCCGCTCGATGGGCTTGTTGAGCTTGCCCTTGGCCGGCTGGGCGTACTGCTCGATAAGCCGGAAGATCAGCTCACCCTCGCGGCCCGCGTCGCAGGCGTTGATCAGCGCCGTCACGTCCTTGCGGCGGATCAGCTTGGCCAGCGCGTTGAGCCGGCCCTTGTTCTTGTCGATCGGGTTGAGGTCGAAATGCGGCGGGATGACGGGGAGGTTGTTGAAGCTCCACTTGCCGCGCTTGACGTCGAACTCCTCGGGCGCCGCGATCTCCACCAGGTGGCCGACGGCCGAGCTGACGACGTACTGCTCGTTCTCGAAGTGGTCGTCGTGCTTGTCGAACTTGCCCGCCACGGGTGTCAGCGCGCGGACGATGTCCTGCGCGACGGAGGGCTTCTCGGCAATGATCAGAGTCTTGCTCATCGGTCTTTCAATCAGTTGTCAGTTCGTCTTCCCGGGCCGAGCGCCGGGCCGTTCCCAAGCCGGCCCGCCGGGCGATGTGCACGCGGCTCGAAGCCGCGTGTATCGCCGTCCCCTCGGGGGACCGGCCAAGGTAGTCCTTGGACGAGGGGTCTCATTCTTGCTGCCTACAATCCGGGCCTCGCGCGCACGCCTACGCACACGCGCACCCATGAAATCACCGTACCACAGCGCCGATGACCGCCAAATCCCCGCGTCCTGCCCCGCGCCGCAAGATCGAAGTCCGTGATTCCGGCGTGCATGGCCGGGGGGTTTATGCAGCAGCTCCCATCGCCGCCGGTGCGCGCATCATCGAGTACACCGGCGAGCGCATCACCTGGGAGCAGGCGGTTGACCGCCATCCGCACGACCCGGCCCAGCCCAACCACACCTTCTACTTCCACCTCGACGGCGGCCTCGTCATCGATGCGCTGTATGGCGGCAATGACGCGCGCTGGATCAACCACGCCTGCGAGCCCAACTGCGAAGCCGACGAGGTCGATGGCCGCGTCTTCATCCAGGCCCTGCGCGATCTGGAGCCCGGCGAGGAGCTGTTCTATGACTACGGCCTGGTGCTGGACGACCGCCACACGGCCAAAGTCAAGAAACAGTTCGCCTGCTGGTGCGGCGCGCTGACCTGCCGCGGCACCATGCTCGCCCCCAAAACCCGCAAGTCGGGGCGCTGACCTGATGGAACGGCGCCACCTCGCCGAATGCGGCTCGACCAACACCGAGGCGCTGGCGCATCTGCGTGAGGGCGGCGGGGCGCTGCTGGTTTCGGCCTCGCGCCAGACCGCGGGTCGTGGGCGCCTGGGCCGGGCTTGGCTGACTGAACAGGGGGGGGATGACGCCGCGCTGACTTTCTCCATCGCCTTGCCACTGCCGGCCGCGCTTGACCTGAGCGGCCTGTCCCTCGCCGTGGGTTGCACGGTGGCCGATGCGCTGGACCCGGCGGGCCGGCACATCCAGCTCAAATGGCCCAACGACCTCTTCCTGGATGGCGCCAAGCTCGGCGGCATCCTCATCGAGACCGTGCCGTTGCCGGTGGACCAGCGCGGCGTCGTCATCGGCATCGGCCTCAACCTGCGGCCCTTGCCCGAAGGCGCCGACCGCACCGCCTTTGCCAGCGGCCACGCGGCGCTGCAGACGCTGAACCCGGCCGCCACGGCCACCGAGACGCTGGACCGCCTGGCCCCCGCACTGCGTGGCATGCTGGCCGATTTCGAGACCCTGGGCTTTGCGCCCTGGCAGGCCGCATTCGCGCGCCGCGACCTCGCGGGCGGCCAGCGTGTGCGCGTCGGCGAGCAGGCCGGCACCGCACGCGGCGTCAGCGAGCGTGGTGAACTGCTGCTGGAAACCGCCGCTGGCCTGCTGCCGATCAGCGGAGGCGAACTGAGTCTCAGATTGGAGAAATCGCTGTGATGCGCGTGGTCGTGCTGGTACTGCTGGCGGTGAACGCCCTCTTCCTTATCTGGTCGCGAGGCTGGCTGGACACCGTCACGGGCCTGCCGGCCGAGGGCGGCCGCGAGCCGCAGCGCGTCAAGGCCCAGCAGCATCCCGAACGCATCCAGCCCCTGGCCGCCAGTGCGGCCGCCGTCGCCGCCCAGCGCAGCTGCCTGGAACTGGGCCCGCTCGATGGCGATGCGGCCCTCGCCGCCGCCCAGGCCGCCTTGAAGGCTGCCGGTGCTGAGGCCCAGGTGCGCAGCAGCGAGCAGCCGGGCGTGTGGGTGGTGGCGACCATCAAGCTCGCCGACCCCGAGTTCCGCGCCCGCAAGGAAGCCACCTACAAGCAGCTGCGCATCAACTTCGAACCGCTGGACGGCCTGCCCGCCGAGCAACCGGCCTTCGTGCTCAGCAAGCACCCCAGCCAGGCCGAAGCGAACGCCCAGGCCGAGAACTTCGACAAACGCGGCCTCAAGGGCCTGCGCGTGCTGACGCTGAAGGCGCCGCTGGCTCGCCACAGCCTGGTCATCAATCAGGCCGACGGCCTGCTCGCGGCCCGGCTCAAGGCGTCCAAGGACGCGGCCCTGGCCGTCGGTTTCAAGGCCTGCAGTGCGGCGCCCGCCGCAGCCGCATCAGCGGCCAGCAGCTGAGCGTCGCAGCGCCGACGCCGCCAGCAACAGACCAGCCAGCCAGGCCGCGCTAGCTGCGCCGCCGCCGCCACCACCCGACGAGCCGCTCGACGAAGACGCTGCCGCGACGCTGATCGTCGCCGACTGGCTGTAGACGACACCGGCGTTGTCGGTCAGGTCGGCGCGCACCGTGAAGCTGCCGGCCGCCGTCGGCGTGATCGTCGCCGCGGCCGTGCTGGCGCCGGAGGCAAAGGCCGTCACGATGCCGCCGCCATCGACCAGCACCCAGGCCGTGGAGGCGACCGAGCGGTCCCCGGGCAGGCCGGTGGCCGTGACGGTCAGTGTCAGCGTCTGGCCAGCGGTCAGGCCGCTCGCCGGGCTTGGCGTGATGGTCACCGTCGTGCCGTTCAGCGCCTGGGTCGCGGCCACGGCCGCAGCGGCGTCCACCATGCCGGCGCCGCAGGTGCTGGTCGTGCAGTAGCACTCGTCCTGCGCCGTGGCACTGGGTGCCTTGCATTGCGGCGGGTTGCCATCCGCGGCGCTGCCGCCCCCGCTTGTCGGGAAGGGGCGCGCCGTGCTCTTGAGGATCTGCGTTGCCTCGGCCGAGGTCAGACCCGGACGCACGGAGGCCATCAGCCCGACGATGCCACTGACGATGGGTGCCGAGAAGCTCGTGCCCACCGAGGCGCCGCTGCCGGTGTAGGTGTCTGCGCCCGCCACTGGCGTCGTCGTGCCCGAGTTGGTCGTGCTGACCATGGGATAGAGGCAGGCTTGGTTGGTCAGCGTGTTGATGCAGTTGCCGCCCGGCGCGGCGATGGTCACCTCCGTACCGAGGCTGGAGAAGCCGACCTTGGTGCCGACATGACGCAGCGCCGCCACCGTGATGACGCCGGGGCAGTTGCCCGGCAGGCCGACGGCCTGGCCTTCGGAATTGCCGGCCGCGACGACGATGGTGACACCGGCCGCGTTGACCTGGCTGATGACGTCACGGTAGAGAGCGCCCGTGCCCGTGGTGCCACAGGTCCCGCTGCCGCCCAGGCTCATATTGAGCACCTTGGCCTTGTTCGCATTGGCCGGCAAGCCCGGCACGGCAATGCCGGCAGCCCACTTCATGCCAGCCATGATGTCGCTGTCATAACCGCCGCATTTGCCCAGCACACGCACGGGCAGGATCTTCAGGCCCCAGCCGACGCCGGCCATGCCCAAGCCATTGTTGCTGCTGGCGGCGATCAGGCCGGACACACGGGTGCCGTGCCAGGAGCTGTTGCCGATGTCGCTGCTGTCGCAGCCACTGCCCAGGGCGCCGCCGTTGATATCGGTCTGGCTGACCCAGTCGCCCGGGTCGGACGGGTCGTTGTCAGCACCGCCACCGTCATTGGCGATGGCAATCGACGTCGCTTGCTGGCTGTTGCCGGCGCTGCCGAAGCCGATCATGTCGTAGCCGCTGACGAATTGACCCGACAGGTCGGGGTGATCCAGGCGCACGCCGGTGTCCAGCACGGCGACTATCGTTGTGGCGGTGCCGGTCGTGGTGTCCCACGCTGCCGGCGCATTGATGCTGGAGACAACCTGGCCCGGCGTGGCGCTGGGCTTCTTCAAGTACCACTGGTCGATGGTGCGGGCCTGCACACCACCGACGGTCGATTCAGGGTTCACGTCCGCGCCACCGAACAGCGGGTCGTTGGGGAGGCGGGCATGCTTGCGGCGTTGGTCGACGACCACCAGCTCGACCTCGGCATCGGTGGCCAGCTTCTTTGCCAGCGCGGCACCGGTCATGCCCTTGGCGATGACCACATGGGTGCGCTCGTCCAGGCTGATGCCGGCCGCCAGCCGCTGGCCGCTGCGCAGGCCCAGGGCCGTCGCGCGCGTCTGCGCCACCTCGCGCGCCTCGGCCCGGGTGGCCCGCAAGGCCAAGGCCTTCGCGCGCACGCTGTCGGCCTGAGGCTTGAAGCGCACGATGACGCGGGCTTCGGTGTCTGGCGTCTGGGCCAGCACGGGCGCGGCCATCACGGTCAGGGCGGCGATCAGCAGCGGACGCAAGGACTTCATGACGGCGAGCTCGAACGGGCGGGGCGGCCAGTTTAGGCGCGCCCTTGTGAAGCAATCGCAAACAAGTGTGGGGCGCAAGAAAGCAGAAAGGCCAGCCGATCGCGAGATCGACTGGCCTTTTCAGCGGTATTCGGGCCGAGCGACGGGCCGCCCCTAGCCGGCCCGCCTGGCGATGTGCTTGCCGGTCGATCCGGCAAGCATCGCCGTCCCCTTGGGGGACCGGCTAGTCTGGCCCGCGTTCAGCGCGGCAGACTGGACGAGGGGCTCACGCAGCCACCACGCGGGCCATTTCGAGGACCTTGTTCGAATAGCCCCACTCGTTGTCGTACCAGGACACCAGCTTGACGAAGGTGCTGTCCAGSGCGATGCCGGCGTCGGCATCGAAGATGGAGGTGCGGGCGTCRCCGCGGAAGTCGGTSGCAACGACCTTGTCCTCGGTGTAGCCCAGSACGCCCTTSAGCGCGCCTTCGCTTTGCGCCTTGAACTCGGCGCAGATCTCTTCGTAGCTGGCGTCCTTCAGCAGCTCGACGGTCAGGTCGACGACCGACACGTCGCTGGTGGGCACGCGAAAGCTCATGCCGGTCAGCTTCTTGTTCAGCTCGGGGATGACCTTGCCGACGGCCTTGGCGGCGCCCGTGCTGCTCGGGATGATGTTCTCGAGGATGCCGCGGCCGCCGCGCCAGTCCTTGTTGCTCGGGCCGTCGACGGTCTTCTGCGTCGCGGTGGTGGCGTGCACGGTGGTCATCAGGCCGCGCTTGATGCCCCACTTGTCGTTCAGCACCTTGGCCAGCGGGGCCAGGCAGTTGGTGGTGCACGACGCGTTGGAGATGATGGCTTCGCCGGCGTACTTGGTGTGGTTGACACCGAAGACGAACATCGGCGTCTCGTCCTTGGAGGGGGCCGAGAAGATGACCTTCTTGGCGCCTGCGGCCAGGTGCTTCTCGCCGCCGGCCTTGTCCAGGAAGATGCCGGTGGCTTCGATGACGATGTCGGCACCCGCCTCGGCCCACTTCAGCTCGGACGGGTCCTTGACCGCGGTCAGGCGGATGCGCTTGCCGTTGACGATCAGGGTGTTGCCGTCCACGGCCACTTCACCGTCGAACTTGCCGTGCACGCTGTCGTACTTGAGCATGTAGGCCAGGTAGTCGGGCTCGAGCAGGTCGTTGATTGCGACGACCTCGATGTCCTTGAAATTCGCCACGGCGGCACGGAACACCATGCGCCCGATGCGGCCGAAGCCATTGATGCCGATCTTGATGGTCATGGAACTGTCTCCAGAGGATGAAAAATTCGGTGCGGGCGCGATTCTCGGCGATTCGCGGTACGGGGTGGTTTCAGGGCGATTTCAGCCACCGGTCGCGGCGGCAAACCGGCCGCAGGGAATGTCGATGACCATGGATTCATCGAACAGCCAGTCCTGCGAACGCGAGTCCAGCTCCATCTCCAGCCCGGCCAGCCAGCGCAGGAATTCCAGGCGGTTGGGATCGGGTCGTCCGAGCTCGAAAGCGGTGTTGGGCAGGTGAGGCCGACGTTGCGTCCAGGTCACCTTGAAGGGGCACGCCATGGTGTCGAAATCAAACGAAGCGTCCAGGGTCCTGCGGCCTTTCACCCAGCCCATGAACTTGGCCAGCGGCACCTCGGCCTCGCGGAACTTCGGCGGCTTGGCGGACGTGAAGACGTACTGGAAGAGCTGCTCGAAGGCAAATGGGGGATCGCCTGCCTGCCGGCAGGGCATCCGGTATTGCTCCAGGTATTCCTGGATCGCCTTCTGCGGTCGTGGGCCGGCGTTGGAGTAAAGGACCTGAACCTTGGGCGGCTGTTGGCCGTCGCCGTCGAAGCGGGCCACCACCAGGGTCTTGACGATGGGGCCCTCCATCTGCGAATACACGAAATCGGGCGCCTTGCGCGGCATGACCACACACTTCTGCGTCGCGGCCTGCTCCGACCACCCCCGTGCCGCCGATATCCGCACCGGTGCATCGCCGGCGAATACGAATTCCTGGACAGCCGCGAGCGGGGCAGCGCCCGCAGGCAGGCAGGGCAGGCGATGGCCCTTGAGATAGTCGAAAACCTCGTCCTGCATGGACTCATCGGCCGTGTTGGCCAGCACCTCCACGCGCGGGGCCGCGTCCGGGCGCTCGAACAGCAGCTTCACCCGCACCATCCGTGAACTCGACGGTTGACCGCGCAAGGCCTCCCGCTTTTCCCTCGGCAGCTGAGGGAGTGCGTTGGCATTGAGCAGGCAGGCCAGCATCTGGTCGGCCCTGTCATCCGGCCTTGGCACCTGGCCCTGAGCCGCCAATGTGCACAGCCCTGCCGCCAAAAGAATGATGAAGTCGCGCATTGCATCTCCTGCCGCCATGACCGGAGGTTTTACCGCAAGACCGCCGCGTTATTCCTTCTTCAGCATCGCCTTGACGGTCGCGGCCACGTTCTTCGGCGTGCAGCCAAAGTGCTTGAACAGCACACCGGCCGGCGCGGACTCGTCGAAGGTGTCGATACCAACGACGGCGTCGACACCGTATTACCACCAGAAATCGCTGACTTCAGGCCAAGCCCTTCTCCTGCAAACTGGCCAGCACGGCCGAGAGCTCGCGCTCCACCGCCTGCAGCAGCGGCTCCAGGCCCACCGCTTCGACGCCCTGGCTGCAGGCTTCCTCCAGCGCGGTGGCGGCACGCTGCAGGGCGGGCATGCCCAGGCTGCCCGCGACGCTCTTCAGGTCGTGCGCGCAGCGCAGGGCGGCCTTGCCATCACCGCGCTCACGGGCCGCCCGCAAGCGCACGACGATGTCGCTCTCACGCTCGCGGAACAGCGCCAGCAGGCGCCGATACAGCGCCTCGTCACCCATCAGCGCGGCCAGGCCGGCGCCCATGTCCAGGGCCGCGGGCGGCGCCTGCGGCGCGGGCGCGGGCAGCGCCGGACGCACCCAGCGCGCCAGCGTGGCGAACAGCTCGTCAACGCGGATGGGCTTGGGCACATGGTCGTTCATGCCCGCCTCCAGCGCCTTCTGGCGATCGCCAGCCATCGCGTTGGCCGTCATCGCGATCACCGGCAGGTCCTGCAGTTCGGGGCGGCGGCGCAGTTCGCGCGTCGCCTCGTAGCCGTCCATCACCGGCATCTGGCAGTCCATCAGCACGGCCTCGAAGCGCTCGCGCGCGAGGATCGCCAGCGCCTCCTGGCCGTCGCCGGCGATGTGCACGACGATGCCGGCGCGGTTCAGAAGGTCGCGCGCGAGCTCCTGGTTGATGGGGTTGTCCTCGACCAACAGGACGCGCGCGCCGGCCAGCCCGGCCTGGCGCGCCTGCAGCAGTTCGTGGCGCTGCACGTTGCGGCTGAGCCCGGCACGCGGACGGCCCAGCGCATTGGCGCAGGCGTCCAGCAGGCCCGAGGGCGTGACCGGCTTGGCCAGCAGCCCTGCCACCAGCAGCCCGCGTGCGGTGAGCTGGCGTTCGGCCTCGTCGCGGTTGAAGGCAGTCACCATCAGCACCGTCGGCGGAGCGTGCCTGCCGGCGGCCTGCCCCAGCCGTTCCAGGCAGCCGATGCCATCCAGGACCGGCATGTGCCAGTCCAGCAGCAACAGCCTGAACGGCCGGTCCTCGGCGTCGGCCTGCGCCACGGCCTGCAGTGCCGCAACGCCATCGGCCGCCGTCTCGGCCTCCAGGCCGAAGGCCGTCGCCAGCGTGTGCAGCAGCTCGCGTGCCGCCGGATGGTCGTCGACGACCAGCATGCGCATGCCGTGCAGTTCGTTGTCCTGCGGCGCTGGCGCCGCCCCGGGCTGCAGGCCCAGGGGCAGGCTGAAGTGGAAGCAGCTGCCGCGCCCGGGCTCGCTGTCCAACCCGATCTCGCCGCCCATGCGCTCCACCAGGTGGCGGCAGATCGCCAGGCCCAGCCCCGTGCCGCCGTAGCGCCGGCTGGTCGACGCATCGGCCTGCGTGAAGGGCTGGAACAGGCGCGCGACGGCCTCGGGCGCGAGGCCGATGCCGCTGTCGCGCACCTCGAAGCGCAGCGTCACGCGCTGGCCTTCGCGCGCCGTCTCGGCCACCGCCACCGTGACCTCGCCCTGCTCGGTGAACTTGACCGCGTTGTTGCTCAGGTTCAGCAGGATCTGGCCCAGCCGCGACGGGTCGCCGACGAGCGCGGTTGGCAGCGTGGGCGACAGCGCGAACAGCAGCTCCAGCCCCTTTTCCTCGGCGCGCATGCCCACCAGCGTGGCGAGCTGGTCCAGCACGTCGCCGAGCTGGAAGGGGATCTCCTCGATCTCCAGCCGGCCGGCTTCGATCTTCGAGAAGTCGAGGATGTCATTGATGATCCCGAGCAGCGACTCGGCGGCGCGATGTACCTTGTCGACGTAGTTGCGCTGGCGCGCGTCCAGGCCGGTCTGCAGCGCCAGGTAGGACATGCCGAGGATGGCGTTCATCGGCGTGCGGATCTCGTGGCTCATGTTGGCCAGGAACTCGCTCTTGGCCCGCGTGGAGGCCTCGGCGGCGTGCTGGGCGCTGGCCAGCTCTTCGGTGCGCTCGCGCACGCGCTGCTCCAGCCCTTCGGCCACCTCGCGCGCGACGCGGGTGCGCTCGTCGAGCCGCGCCTGGAGCGCGATCTCGAAATGGCGGTGCAACTGGCGCATGCGCAGGCGGTAGGCCAACCACAGCGCCGTCAGCAGCAGCACGGCGACCGCGGCGCGGAAGTACCAGGTGGCATACCACGGCGGCGGAACATGGATCTTGAGCGGCACCGCGCTCTCGCTCCAGTCCCCGCGGGTGCCGCGCGCCTGGACGAGGAAGGTGTAGTCGCCCGGCGGCAGCATCGTGTACGTCGCGTTGCGCCGCGCGCTGTCCGTGTCGTTCCACTTCGTCTCGAACCCTTCGAGCCGGTACCGGTAGCGGGTGTGCGCCGGGTCGACATAGTTCAAGGCGGCGAAGTCGAAGGACGCGATGCTGCGCGGTTCCAGAGCCAGCGCAGAAGCAGACCAGATCGGCTGCTGCAGCGGCGTGCTGCCTGGCAGCACCGACTCGCCGAACAGGCGGAAGTCGGTCAGGAACACCGGCAGCGTGCGCTTGCGGTCGACGACCTGGCCGGGGATGAACGCCACCAGCCCCTTCTGCGAGCCGAAGAACAGCTCCCCGCTCGAACTCCTCGCGGCCACCACGGGGTTCGCGAACCGGTCGGTCAGCAGGCCGTCGGATGCGCGGTAGTTCGTGAAGGTCCCGGTGCGCGGGTCGAAGCGCGACAGCCCGTTCGGCGTGCTGACCCACAGCTGTCCATCGTCGTCTTCCAGGATGCCGAACACGCTGTCCGCGGGAAGGCCGGCGCGCGAGTCGTACGAGGTGAACGTGCCGTCGCGGGGATCGAGCTTGACCAGCCCGCGGAAGGTCCCGGCCCACACCGTCCCGGCGCGGTCGACGTGGACCGCATTGACGCGTTGATGGCCCGGCGGACGCGCGGCGCGGAGTTCCGCATCGAAGACCTTGAAGGTGCTCGTGCGGGGGTCAAAACGGTGCACGCCGTGAGATGACGTCGCCAGCCACAGCACGCCGCTGGCGTCCTCCGCGATCGAGCGGTACTGGACCAGGGTGCCGGGCTGCGGGCTGAAGGTCGAGAACCTTTCCGTCGCCGGCTCCCAGCGGCTCAGGCCGAAGTCCGTGGCGACCCACAAGGTGTTGCCGCGATCAACCCACAGTGCCGTGATGCGGTCGTGGTTCAGCGAACTCGGGTCCGATGCGACGTGGGTGTACGCCGTGTAGCGCTGCGTGCGGCGATCGAAGCGGATCAGGCCGTTGCCGTAGGTGCCCAACCACAGATCGCCCGCGTGATCCGCAATCGCCCGGACGCCCCGCGCGAACACCGGCAGGTCGATCTGCGTCGCCTGATCGGTCGTGCGGTCGACGCGGTTCAGGCCGCGGTCCGTGCCGATCCACAGCGTCTGGTCGTTCTCGGCGTAGGCGGCGGTCACCGGGCCCTTGCCGAGGCTGCGCGGGTCCGCCTGCTGGTGGCGGTAGGACCGGAAACGCGGACGCTCGGTGTCGAAGCGGTAGACGGCCCCCGCCCTCGTCGTCGACCAGAAGCTCCCGTCGCGATCCCGGAACGTGCCGACGACGAGGTCGCCGCGCAAGCCGTCGGGATCGTCGGGGTCGCTCTGGTACCAGAGCGCCTGAGTGCGGTCCGGCGTCAGCTTCACGAGGCCCAGCTTGCCGGTGCCGAGCCAGAGTGCCCGGTCGTCATCCTCCTGGATCGACAGGACGCCGGAGGAGGCGTTCGGCGCCAGCCCGCCGCCCCGCAACGCATAGACGGTGACGGCGCCGCTGGCCACGTCGACCGAGGCAAGGTCCCCGCCGGAGGAGAGGCCAAACCACAGCATGCCCCGGCTGTCCAGGAACGGCTTGGACGGGAATCCCGTGGCGACGACTTTGCGCCCGGGACTGGTCTCCAACCGAATGTGTCGCCTGACCTCGCCCGAGCGCCGGTCCAGCACGTAGAGGCCCTCGGTGCTGGTGACCCAGAGCGTGCCGTCGCGCAGTGCCAGCGTCGCGATGACGCGCGTCTCGCCGAGCCCGGGCGTGTAGCGCGGCCGATGGCAGGTCGTCTTCGACGTGACCGGGTCCAGGGCCGTCACGCCGTCGTCCGTCGCGAGCCAGATCAGGCCGTCCGGGTCCTCGCTGATGTCGTGGGTGATCGCCACGGTGCCGCAGGCTTCGTTGGGTGACCGGTACTGTTTGAAGCTGCCGGTCGCAGGGTCATAGCGGCTGAGCGAATCATCGGCGCCGATCCACAGCCGGCCCGCGTGGTCCTTGAACAGCGACTGGCCAATGATGAAGCCGACGCTGCTCGCGCGCTGGTCCGCCGGGACCTTCATGAAATCGTAGCCGTCGTAGCGCCGCAACCCGTCCTCGGCGCTCAGCCACAGGAAGCCGAACTCGTCCTGCACCATCCGCTGGACCGCCACGGACGCAAGGGGCGACGGCAGCGGGTAGAACGGCATTGGCGCGCCGGCGACGAGCGGTACGTCGACGACGCGGATGTCCTGAGCGCAGGCGGCCCTGCAGGTGGCGAGCGCAGCAAGCGCGGTGAACAACGCGACGAAATTGCATAGCCGTGCGCTGATGGCGCGCCAGCCCCTCGAACGCGCACGAAACAAATCGCCAGTCGCCAACGCCAGCCCTCCAGAGCCCCCGGAATCAAGGGCCATTGGATGTCTGTCCGGGAACCCCGGCTATCGGCATTCACCCGCTGCGCCGGGCAGGCCCGCGGCGGCGCCCCCGAGCCCCTGATGTCCATCGCCACCCCCTGGCCGCACATGGCCCGGGGCGCGACGGCATCACTTCTTCTTCAGCACCGCCTTGACGGTCGCCGCGACGTTCTCGGGCGTGAAGCCGAAGTGCTTGAACAGCACGCCGGCCGGGGCGGACTCGCCGAAGGTGTCAATGCCGACAACCGCGTCGACACCGTACTTCCACCAGAAGTCGCTGACGCCCATCTCGACGGCCACGCGCGGCAGGCCCTTGGGCAGCACGCTCTTCTTGTAGTCCTTGTCCTGGCGGTCGAAAACGCTGGTCGACGGCATGGAAACCACGCGCACCTTGATGCCCTCGTCGGCCAGCAGCGCCTTGGCGGCCATCGCCAGCTGCACCTCGGAGCCGGTGGCGATGATGACGGCCTCGGCCTTGCTGTTGCCCTTGGCGCTCACCGGGTCGAACAGCACATAGGCGCCCTTGGCGATCTCGTCGACGTTGGTCTTGGGCGAGTAGGTCAGGTTCTGGCGGGAGAGGGCCAGCAGGCTCGGGCGCTGGGCGTTGCCGATGGCCATGGTCCAGGCGACCACCGTTTCGGTCGTGTCGGCCGGGCGCCAGACGTCCAGGCCCGGGATCAGGCGCAGCGAGGCGACATGCTCGATGGACTGGTGGGTCGGGCCGTCTTCGCCCAGGCCGATGGAGTCGTGCGTCATCACGTGGATAACGCGGGCCTTCATCAGTGCGGCCATGCGGATGGCGTTGCGGCTGTAGTCGCTGAAGGTCAGGAAGGTGCCGCCGTAAGGGATGAAGCCGCCGTGCAGCGCGACGCCGTTCATGATGGCCGCCATGCCGAACTCGCGCACGCCGTAGTTGATGTGGCGGCCGTTGTTGGGCGTGCCGTCCGCGCCGATGCGCAGGGCCGGCGTGCTGCTGGTGTTGGTCAGGTTGGAGCCGGTCAGGTCGGCGCTGCCGCCGAGCAGCTCGGGCAGGGCGAGCGTGAAGGCTTCCAGCGCCAGTTGGCTGGCCTTGCGGCTGGCGACGGTCTGCGCTTCGGCATGGGCCTTGACGACGGCGTCGACGGCGATCTGCGCGAAGTTGGCGGGCAGCACGCCGGCCATGCGGCGCTGGAACTCGGCGGCCAGCTCGGGGTGGGCTTCGGCATAGGCGTCGAAGCGGCTGTCCCACTCGGCCTCAACCTTGTCGCCACGTTCCTTGGCATCCCAGGCGGCATAGACCTCGGCCGGCACAGCGAAGGGCTCGTGCTCCCAGGCGAGGGCCGCGCGGGTCAGCTTGATCTCTTCGGCGCCGAGCGGTTCGCCGTGGGCCTTGCTGGTGTTGGCACGGTTGGGCGAGCCCTTGCCGATGGCCGTCTTGGCGATGATCAGCGTGGGCTTGTCCTGGCTCTCCTTGGCCTTGCCGATGGCGTCGTCCAGGGCGTCGACGTCATGGCCGTCCACCGGGCCGATGACGTGCCAGCCATAGGCCTGGAAGCGCTTGGCGGTGTCGTCGGCGAACCAGGGCGCAACCTGGCCGTCGATGGAGATGCCGTTGTCGTCGTAGATGGCGATCAGCTTGTTCAGCTTCCAGGCGCCGGCCAGCGACGCGGCCTCGTGGCTGATGCCTTCCATCAGGCAGCCGTCGCCCAGGAAGGCGTAGGTGTGGTGGTCGACGATCTCGTGGCCTTCGCGGTTGAAATCGCGCGCCAGCAGCTTCTCGGCCAGGGCCAGGCCCACGGCGTTGGTCACGCCCTGGCCGAGCGGGCCGGTGGTCGTCTCGATGCCCGGGGTGATGCCCACTTCGGGGTGGCCCGGCGTCTTGCTGTGCATCTGGCGGAAATTGCGCAGCTCGTCGATGGGCAGGTCGTAGCCCGTCAGGTGCAGCAGCGCATAGATCAGCATCGAGCCGTGGCCGTTGGACAGCACGAAGCGGTCGCGGTTGGCCCAATGCGGGTTGGCCGGGTTGTGCTGCAGATGGTGGCCCCACAGCGCGACGGCGATGTCGGCCATGCCCATGGGTGCGCCCGGGTGGCCGGAGTTGGCCGCCTGCACCGCGTCCATCGCGAGGGCGCGTATCGCGTTGGCCATGAGGGTGGGGGAAGCGGTCGATGCAGTCATGGCCGGGGCTTTCTTGGGGCTGAAGGGCAAAACCAGGGATTTTACGGGGGTGGTTCGATTGGCTTGATCCAGCGCAAGACCGCCCGCGCGGCGAAGCGCGACGCTTGGGGCATGACCACGCCCATGCCCCTGGCCGTGCGCATCATCCGCGCCGAGCACGACGCCCTGGCCGCGATGCTGCGCACTTTGCCCCTGCTGCTCGAGGCCCAGCAGCGCGCCGGCACGCCCTGCGACTTCGGTGCGCTGCGGGCGATGCTGTTCTATGTCGACGAATTTCCAGAACGCTTGCATCACCAAAAAGAAAGCGAGCTGCTGTTCCCCAAGCTGCGCGCGCTGGCGCCCGAACTGCGCGAGACGCTGGACGAACTCGACGCCGACCATGCCCAGGGCGAACGCGCGGTGCGCGAGCTGCAGCACAGCCTGCTCGCCTGGGAGCACATGGGCGAGCCGCGGCGCATGAAGTTCGAGCAGCAGCTCAAGGTCTACACCGCCCGGTACCTGCGCCACATGCGGCGCGAGGAGACCGAGATCCTGCCGCGCGCGGCACGGCTCCTGAGCGCCGCGGACTGGGCCGACCTGGACGAAGCCTTCAGCAGCCACCAGGACCCGCTGGCCCCGCGCCCGGGCCAGCCGGTGGACGAGGCCTACGCGCCGCTACGCCAGCGCATCCTGGCCGCGCTGCCGGCGCCACTGGGCTGGGGGCCGGCGCTGGATCAGGCGGGTGGCTGACCCTCGGCGGCCTGGGCCCGCAGGATGAAGCGGAAGCCCACGTCGTCGCGGCGCTGATCGCGGGCGATGCGGTCGACGGCCGCCGAGCGGGTCTGCTCGACGCGGCTGCGGAAAGACCCGCCGCGCAGCGCGTGCCAGCCGGTATCGGCGCCCGGCCGCCCTTCGGGATCGACCCAGGCGGCTTCGGCGCTGCGCTGTTCCGGCGCCAGCAGGTCGCGGCAAAGCTCCGCGACGTTGCCGTGCATCTGGCGCAGTCCCCAGAAATTGGCGGCGCCCGCGGCGACCGGGAGTGGCGCGTCGGCCTCGGCATGCACCCTCTGCTGGCCCGGCTGGTCGCTGAAGGCATAGGCCGTGCGCGTGCCGGCGCGGCAGGCCGCCTCCCACTCGGCCTCGCTGGGCAACTGGATCTCGCAATCAGGCAGGCCACGGGCCAGGCGCGCCAGCACCTCCTCCACCTCGGCCGCAGTAACGCCGACGACGGGGAAGCTGCCGTCATCGCTGCGTACGCTGCGCCCGCCCAAACGCCGCCAGAACGCCCAGGAACAAGTGGTGTCGGCAATCCAGAAGCCGCGGCTGAGGGTCACCGTGCGCAGCTCACCCTCCTCCTCCGGGCCGTTGGGCGAACCCATGGCGAACTTGCCGGCCGGCACCCACCGCAGATGCTGCAGCGCCTTGTCATACCCCTCCAGCGGCGCCATGCGCAGCCGGGCATAAACACCGTGAGCTGCATCCGACCCCAGCACGACGCGGGCCTCACGCGCCTGGCTGGCACCGTACTGCTCCGGGCAGACCCACCCTCTCGGAATCGCCCAGGTCGCCGCCGCATCGGGCGGCCCGGTCGGCAGCCAGATCGCCTCACCGCGGCGCAGCGGCGGTGTCAGCAGCGTCGCGGTGCCGTCCTCCGCGCGCACCTCGGCGGCCCAGTCCGGGCGCTTCAGCACCTTGAGTACCGGCGTCCCGAACTGCCGGAGCAGGTCCAGGGCTGCCGCCTGCGACAGATGGGGCCGCAGCTCCTGCAGCAGGAACTGCGTGGCATCCGCGGGCGCACCGCGGTCGACCCAGGCGCGCAGCTGATCCATCAGCCGGCCGCTGCTCAGCAGGCTCCACAGCGACGCCGGCAGCACGCGGTCCCGCAGTGCCGCGCCCTCGCGCGACAACGCCACGCGCACCAGCTCCAGCTCGCCCGAGTTGACCGCCTCCACCAGAGCGCGCTCGTTCTCCAGGCGCGCCTCCTGGGGCGCGTTCGCCAACGCGACCGGCTCGTCGCTCTCGGTGCCGCCGGCCTGCGGCTCGACCGGCTCCGGCATCGCGACCGCCACGGCCGGTGGGGCGACGGGCGCGGTAGCGGCCGGCATCTCCACCATCACCGCCGGCACCGCGGCCTCCGGCGGCTTGGCCGTCGCGGCATCCGGCGCGACCGGCATCACGGCGGGCGCGCCGGCCGCGGTCTCCGTGCCTTCCACCTCCGTGAACACCATCAGCGCCCCCAGCTGCGCGCCGGTCAGCGCCGCCTTTTCGTGCAGCTCGCCAACACGCGCCAGCAACTCCAGCAAGTCAAATCCCGAGCGGTTGTGCATGGCCGCTTCGCACAGATCGGGCAGGCGCTGCAGAACCAACCGGTACTGCAGCTGGGCCGGCGAATCGACACCCAGCACCTGCAACTGCAAGGCCTTGCGCAGGCCGGCGACATCGCGGAACAGCGCGTCGGTGCGCCAATCGGCCAGCGTGATCAGCAGCCTGGCGCCGTGCAGGCGCAGATAGCGGTACAAGGCCGGCGCAAACAACTGCAGCGCGCAGACGATGGCCAGCCATTCGCGCTTGCGCGGCGTCTTGGCGTCGCCGGCACCCAGAGACTCGGCCAGGGCCAGCAACGAGGTCATGCGGTGCAGCTTGCGTGGCACGCCGGGCGTGATGGCGGCCACCAGCGTGGCGAGGTCGTTGGCCTGCGCGGACGCGTCGGCGAACCAGGCCGGCCACTTGTCGGCCAGGAAGTCGCGCGCCGCCGCGCCGGTGGGCCGCGGCAGCCGCACCGGCAGGTGCACGAGCTTCTCCAGGTACTCCGCACCGGTGATGGGCGTCATGCCCTCCTTGCCCTGCAGCGCGTAGTCGCGGTAGCGGTGCGCAATGCCGCGCTCGATGACCTCTTCGTCCAGCGCCAGCACGAAGGCGCAGCCCTCCACCTCCAGGAAGAGCTTGATCGCCTCCAGGACCTCGACGGCCTTGTCGGGCAGGCAGCGGTCGAGGTCGTCGACGAGAAACACCAGGTTGACCTGCACGCCCGGCGCCGAAGCCACCTCACCCGTGAAGAACCAGTCCCAGCCCGTGCGCGAATAGAAGCGCAAGGCGGGCCACAGACCCGTGCCGCGTCGAAGCAGGCGCTGCCGGTGCAGGGTCAGCGCCGAAGGGTTGCGCCCCGTGACGGCCTTGAGCTGTTCGAGGAAGTCGTAGTAGAGGCTTTGCAGCTGGCTGATGGGCGTGTCCAGCCGGCGCGCATTCGCCCTCAGGCGGCGACGCAACTCCAGCACCTCCAGGGCGCCGGGGTTGGGCTTGCCCTCGGCCGGCTTGATGGCTGGCAGCTTGAGCGCGACTCCATGGGCCGTCAGCGCCGCCTGGGCCAGGTCGCGCCCACCGTGCTGGTAGATAACCTGCGCCAGATCGCCCAGCAACATCAGCTGATCTGACAGCCGCTCATGCCGCTTGATGTCGGTGCCCAGGCTGTCGTCGATCGCCTTGCGCAGGCATTGCTGGGCGACCCGCAACAGCGGCACCAGCAGATGCTCCTCACGCTCGAAGCGCCAGGCGTTGAAGGGCACGACGACCGTCAGCACCTGCTCGCCGTTCTTCTGGCTGCGCTTGTCCAGCTCATCGCCGACGGTCTGCAGCAACCGGCTCTTGCCCGCACCCCATTCGCCGAAGACACCGATGACCAGCGCCGGCTCGGTGCTGCTGCCAGCGCCGGGCCTGAGGCTGGCCTCCAGCTCGCTCACGAGGCGCCGGGCCAGAGCTGCGTGACCGAAAGAAAGCGGGACGGCGGGCTGCATGGCGTCGTTTCGCAAGCCGCCGCCGCGGGCCTCAGCTGCGACCTGAACGCTGCAGCGTCAGCCGGCCACTGCTGGCCCAGCTGTCCAGCGGCCGGCGCATGTCCTGGCGCAGCTCGTCCTCGCCATCGGCCTTGGCGTCCAGCAGGCCGACCCAGGCGTTGCGGCCGGTGTCCTTGGCGTCGTACAGCGCCGCATCGGCCAGGTCGATGGCGGCATGCCAGTCCAGCGCGCGCGGCAGCCTGGGGCATAGCGGGAAGGCCGAGAAGCCGACCGAGCAGGTCAGGGTCAGGCGCAGCCCGCCGTCGAGCTCGAAGGGCTGGGCCATGATGGCCTGGCGGGCGCGTTCGGCCAGCTCGGCCGCGCGGCGGCGCGGCGTGCCGCGGGCGACGATGAGGAACTCTTCGCCGCCCCAGCGCACCAGGTAGTCGGTGGCGCGAAAGACCTGCTCCAGGCGGCCGCGCATCTGCATCAGCACGGCGTCGCCGGCCATGTGGCCATGGGCGTCGTTGATGCGCTTGAAGTGGTCGATGTCGATGAGGAAGAACAGCAGGTCCTGGTCGCTGTCGGGGTTGGCGACGAGAGCGCCCGAGGTCGGCTCGTAGTGGCGCAGAACCATGGCGACGTCGGCCGGCATCTGGCGGTCCAGGAAGCGGCGGTTGCGCAGGCCGGTCAGCGGGTCGGTGAGGCTGGCCTCTTCCAGCTCGACGGACTTGGCCGTCAGCGCGGCAGTGGCGGCCTCCAGCGCTTCGGTGCGCTCCTGCACGCGCAGCTCCAGCACGCGGCGGTGGCGCAGCAGCAGCCGCGTGCGCATGCTGACGATGGCCGCCACCAGCCCCACGGCAGCGATGACGGCCAGGGCCAGGGCCCAGCGCGTCTGCCACCAGGCGGCGCGCACGTTGACACCGATCTTGATCTCGGTGGGGCTCCAGGCGCCGTCACGATTGCTGCCCTGCACCTGCAGCTGGTAGTGGCCGGGTGACAGGTTGGTGTAGGCCGCCGTACGGCCCAGCATGCCGGCGTCGATCCAGCCGGCGTCCAGGCCCTGCAGCCGGTAGCGGTAGCGGTTGCGGCTGGGCTGGCTGTAGTCCAGCGAGGCGAAGGCCAGGCTCAGGCCCCGCTCGCCGGGCGCGAGGACGATGTCGCTGCCGTTGGCCGGCAGCGCGCGCTCCTCGCCATCGACGCGCAGTTCCGAAACGACCAGCGGCGGCTTGTACGTCCAGGGCGAGAAACGGTCAGGGTCGATGACGAGCAGGCCGCGTGCGCCGCCGAACAGCATGCGGCCGTCGTCGAGCTTGGCGTAGGCGCGGAACCAGCCGGTGCCGAGGTCGGCCCCGTCGGCCGCGCCGAGTTCGCGGCGCTCGCCGCTGCGCGGGTCGTACATATTGCGCTGCGACCAGATGCGGCCCTGCTTGTCGAACAGCAGGTTGGCGCCGAACGCCCCACCGATGTCGGAGGCGCCGACGACTTCGAAGCGCGCCTTCTTGCCGTCGCTGTCGATGAGGCGGTGCAGGCCGGTGCCGGTGTCCACCCAGAGGCGCCCGGCCAGGTCGACGGCCATGCCCAGTACGGTCTGGCCGGTCAGGCCCACGGGCTCGACCCATTCGGCCACGGGCTCGTCCGACCCCGGCTTGGCGACGCGGAACAGGCCGGCCGCGCCGCCCGCCCACAGGCTGCCGTCGGGCAGGCTGGCGAAGGCATTGACCTCGCCGGTGCCGCCCACCAGGCCGGCGGTCGGGATGGCGCGCATCTGCGGGTGCTCGGGCGTCCAGCGCATCACGCCGTCCAGCGTCGCGATCCATAGCGAGCCGTCGTCCAGCGCGTGGAAGCGCCGCGGCACGGCATTGCCGCTGCGCAGGGTTTCCTTCCAGCGGCCCTGGGTGTCGAAACGAAGCAGCTGGGTGTCGATGGCGACCCAGACGGAGCCGTCCTTGCTCTGCCCCAGTGCATTGACCCGCCCTGACGGCAGGCCGCCACTGCCCTGGGCGACCACACCCAGCGGCATCAGCTGGCGGTCGCGGCGTTCGATGCCGCCGGCCAGCGTGCCCAGCCAGATCTCGCCGTTGTCCAGCTGCAGGATGCTGCGCACGTCCAGGCCGCCCGAGACCGAGCCGATGGCCTCGCGCACCATGGACAGGCCAGGCAGCGACGGCACATGGCGCATCAGGCCGCCACCATAGCTGCCGGCCCAGACCGTGCCGGACGGATCGCGCATCAGCGCGCGCACATCGCTGCGCGGCGCGGTGCCGGCACCGGTGGCGGGCAGGCGCTCGATCAGCGCGCCGTCGACCGCGCGACGGCGCGACACGCCCGAGGCGTCACCGAACCACAGCTCGTCGGCATCGGGCTGGGCCATGGCCATGACGGGCCAGACGCCCGAGGTGGCGCCTGGCTGGGCGCCGGGGCTGAAGGGCAGCG
This sequence comes from Roseateles sp. P5_E1, assembly GCF_054049335.1. Taxonomy (NCBI): domain Bacteria; kingdom Pseudomonadati; phylum Pseudomonadota; class Betaproteobacteria; order Burkholderiales; family Sphaerotilaceae; genus Roseateles; species Roseateles sp. P5_E1. The sequence continues at coordinate 191,568 of NZ_JBFUMN010000003.1, read as the reverse complement.
GCTGGCCATTGGGCGACAGCGCGCGCAGCCGCCCCTGGGCCGTGCCGACGATGATGCGGCCGTCCTGGGCCTCGCTGATCAGCGTGACCAGCTGGTCGCCGATGCCGACGTCCAGCGCTTCGATGGGGCCGTCGGGCGCCTTGCGCGCCAGGCCCCGCCAGGTGCCGATCCACAGCGTGCCCTGGCGGTCGACGAGCAGGGTCTGCACGCGCGGGTCGGGCAGGCCGTCCTCCTTGCCGCGGTGGTGGGTGAAGCGCTGGCTCTTGACGTCGAAGCGGTCCAGGCCGCCGCTGCCGCCTATCCACAGCGTGCCGTCCTTTTCCAGGGCGAAGGTGCGCACGGTATTGGCGGCGGGCGCGGTCTCGTCGGCCGACTTGCCGTTGCGCGCCCAGCGATCCCAGCGACCGGTGGCCACGTCCAGGCGCACCAGGCCGCTGTTGCCGGCGGCCACCCACATCCAGCCGCGCGGGTCGGGCAGCATGGCGCGCACGAACTGCTCGGGCAGCAGCTGGCCGTCGGGGCCGCTCAAGGGGTAGCGCCGGAAGGCATAGCCGTCAAAGCGCAGCAGCCCCTCGGGCGAGCCGGCCCACAACACGCCGCGGGCATCCAGCGCTAGCGCGGAGACAACGTTGTCCCTTACCGCGCCCGCTTCCCCGATGGGCTCGAAGCGCGGCACCACCGCCTGTGCCGCGGTGGCCAGCAGCGCCGCGGCGATCAGCAGCGCTGCAGCGCACCCTTTTGTTGTCAAGACCCTCATAACGGCATTCTCAGGCACCCAAAGGGCCTGCTTTGCCGGGTCTTGCCCTCAGAGAACGTGAATGATCACTGCGCAAGAGGCTTGGCGATGCTGTCGATGCGTTCGATGACTTCCGGGGTCAGCTTGGGCGTCACGGCCAGGGCGCCGAGGTTGTCGCGCAGCTGCTCGATGCGGCTGGCGCCCAGGATGACGGTGGACACGCGCGGGTTGCGATTGATCCAGGCGATGGCGAGCTGGGCCATGCTGCAGCCCAGCTCGGCGGCGATCTCGGACAGCTTGCCGACAGCGTCGTTCCTGGCCTTGTCCTGCAGTTGCTCGCGCATCCAGCTCATGTTCTCCAGCGCGCCGCGGCTGCCGGCGGGAATGCCGCTGCGGTATTTGCCGGTCAGCAGGCCCGAGGCCAGCGGGCTCCAGGTCGTCAGGCCCAGGCCGATGTCCTCGTACAGGCGGGCGTAGTCTTGCTCGACACGGCGGCGGTGGAAGAGGTGGTACTGCGGCTGCTCGACGACGGGCTTGTGCAGGTGATGGCGCTCGGCAATCTCCCAGGCGGCGCGGATGTCGGCGGCGCTCCATTCGCTGGTGCCCCAGTACAGCGCCTTGCCCTGGCGAATGATGTCGCTCATCGCCCAGACGGTTTCCTCGATGGGCGTGTTCGGGTCGGGGCGGTGGCAGTAAATCAGGTCCAGATGCTCGAGCTGGAAGCGCTTCAGCGATGCGTCGACCGCCTGCATCAGGTATTTGCGGTTCAGCGTGTCCTTGCGGTTGACCGTCACGCCATCACGCTGCAGACCCCAGAAGAACTTGCTGGAGACGATGTAGTCCAGCCGGTTCCAGCCCAGCGCCTTGAAGGCCTGGCCCATGACGACCTCGCTCTCGCCCTGCGCATAGACCTCGGCGTTGTCGAAGAAGTTGATGCCGGCGTCGAAGGCCGCGGCCAGCATCTCGGTGGCGGCCTTCGTGCCGACCTGGTTGTGATACGTGACCCAGGAGCCGAGGGAGAGTTCGGAAACCTGGAGGCCGGCGCGGCCGAGACGGCGGTATTGCATGGAGCGTTCCTGTGCGGGAGGGGCGGAAAAGCCGCAGCTTATCGGGGCCGCCCGGCCCGGCCGGTGCATGGCCACAATGGCCCCGAGCGCGCCGGGGGCGAGGCGCCCGACACCCCGAGTCGCCGCGCAGCTGCATCGCCGGCAGTTATCGTTGAGCCCATGAAGCTCGCCGTCATCGGCGCCGGTCCTGCCGGCCTCGCCCTCGCCCTGCTCGCCGCCGAGCGCCTGGCAGGCGCTGAAATCCATCTTTTCGACACCCGGCCGCTGGACCACGACATCAGCGGCGACGCCCGCACGCTGGCGCTCAACCTCGGCAGCATCCGGCTGCTGCAGCGCCTGCACGCCTGGCAGCCCCAGAGCGCCCAGGCCATCCAGACCGTGCATGTCAGCCAGGCGCCGCCCGCGCCGATTGCCGGCGAGGTGCGCATCAGTGCCACCGAGCAGGGCCTGCCCCAGCTTGGCGCCGTGCTGCCCTATGGCGCCCTGGTCGCGCCGCTGCAGCAGCGTTGGCTGGAGTTGGCCACCGCCCAGCGCGAGCGCCTGTTCACCCGCTTCGGGACCGCCGTGCATGCGATTCGCTCGAACCTGGCTGGCGTGGAGCTGGACTGCGGCGAAGGTCCAGTCGTCGACAGCTTTGACCTCGCCGTCGTCGCCGAGGGCGGCGTGTTTGCCGAGCAGGATAGAAAGTCCATCACCAGCGACTATCACCAGAACGCCTGGGTCGGCACGGTGCGCCTGGCGCCGCCCGGCCTGCAGGGCCTGGCCATCGAGCGCTTCACACGCAACGGGCCCCTGGCCCTGCTGCCCCTGCCCGACGACGCGCAAGGCCCGCGCGCAGCCCTCGTCTGGTGCCTGCCCCAGGCCGAGGACGACATCGCTACCTTGAACGACGCCCAGCGCCTGGTCGTCATCCAGCAGCAACTGCCCGCCGTGGCCGGCCGGCTGACCGGCATCTCGGCATTGAAGTGCTTCCCGCTCGGCCTGAACGCCGAGACGCGGCTGCTGCAAGGCCGGGCGCTGCGCATCGGCAATGCGGCCCAGACCCTGCACCCGGTCGCCGGCCAGGGGCTGAACCTGGGCCTGCGCGACGCCCAGGCCCTGATCGATGCATTGCGCGATGCGACGGAAACCGGCCTGGGCCTGGACGCCGTGCTGGCCCGCGTCGACTGGCAGCGCGCCCCCGACCGCTGGCCCATGATTGCCGCGACCGATTTCCTCGCCCGCAGCTTTGCCTGGCGGCTGCCGGGGCTGCCGGCGCTGCGTGGCCTGGCCCTGGCCGGCCTGGAGCTGGCCACGCCGCTGAAGAAAGCGCTGGCGCACCGCATGATGTTCGGAGGCTGATCTGGAGATCCGACCCATCCAGCCTGCCGAGGTCGAAGCCGCGCGCGAGCTGCTGATCGCCAACCACTGGGGACCGCGCGTGGCCGATGCCGACGTCTTTGCGGAACTGGTCCGGCGCTCCCAGGTGGCCCTGGCTGCCGTGGACGACGACGGTGAGGTCATCGGCTTCCTGCGCGCCATCACCGACGGCCTCTTCAACGGCTATATCTCCATGGTCGTCGTGGCGGACTCCCACCGCGGCCGCGGCGTCGGCAGCGCCCTCGTCAAGGCGGCCGTCGGCGACAACGACGAGATGACCTGGGTGCTGCGCGCCGGCCGCGACGGCGTGGCCACCTTCTACGAAAAGCTGGGCTTTCAGGTCTCCCAGGTGGCCATGGAACGCAAGCGCAAATCCTGAAAGCATCGATGCGACACGCTCTCCTTCTGACCCTGCTGCTGGCCACGACCGTGCCGACCCAGGCCCAGGCCCAGCTCATCCCGCCGGGCAAGGCTATCGCTGGCGCCACGCAGGAGGAATGGTCCAAGCGCTGGTGGCACTGGGCCTTGTCCTTCGACGAAGAGGACAGCCCCGTGGCGGACACCGACGGCAGCCTGTGCGCCAGCGGCCAGTCCGGGCCGGTCTGGTTCCTGGCCGGCACCTATGGCACAAAGCGCACGGTGCGCCGCTGCAGCATCCCGGTGGGCAAGACGCTGTTCTTCCCGCTGATCAACTTCATCGCCTTCCCGCCCGACGATGAGCGCGAGGCCTGTGCCTCGCTGATGCTGCGCGCCGAGTCCCTGACCGAGGCGCCCGCGGCCCTGGTGCTGGATCTCAACGGCAAACGCTTCGCGGGGCTGGAAGCGCACCGCCAGGCCACCAAGGGCTGCTTCCTCGTCGCGCCTGACGACGACGCGCCGGCTGCCGGCAATGGCTACTACGTGGCCCTCGGGCCGCTCAAGCGCGGCCGCTACACGCTGAACTTCGGCGCCATCCTGCCCAGCATGTCGCAGGCCGTGACCTATACGCTTGACGTGAAGTGACCCCGTCATGCCGCGGGTGAAAGCTCCCGCCAGCGGCACGGTCATGACGCACCGGCTGTTTTCCGAGGCCTGAAAAGCCGGGCAGAGCGGCCGCTTTTGTTGCCCTGCCCAGCCGCGCCTGGGCCTAGCATGGGACACCCATGTCGCGCCCTGCCCTGCTTCCCGCCGCCCTGCTGGCCCTGTTGCTGGCCGGCTGCGGCACGCCCAGCCAGCCCCTGCCCATGGCGATCAGCCCGGCCGAGGCGCTGCAGATCCGTGGCTGGGTGCCGGATGCGCTCAAGGCCCAGGTCGGCGTCGCTGCCGTCAAGGGCGGCCAGGAGACCGGCCGCTGGTGGGGCTCCAAGGTCAGTGCCCTGGCACTGCAGCAGGCGCTGGAAGAGTCTCTGCATGCCGTCGGCATGAAGCCGCTGTCGCCCGAGCCGGCGCCGCGCTTCGAGTTGCAGGCCGAGCTGCTGCAGCTGGACCAGCCCCTGGTGCCCGCCGTCGGCGTGACCGTCGGCGTGGCGGTGAGCTACACCCTGGTCGACAAGGCCAGTGGCAAGCCGGTCTACCAGCGGCGCGTCGCCAACACCGACGAGGCCCGCTTCAGCGAGGCCATCGTGTCGCCCAACGAGCGGCTGCGCATCGCCAACGAGCGCGCGCTGCGGGCCAACATCGACCTGCTGCTGCGCGACCTGGTCACGCTGCGGCCGTGACCTCGTGCCGGCGCCGACCGGCCGTCAGCCACAGCGCCAGCGCGCACAGTAAGCCCAGCGCGCTCGCGGTGCCGAAGAAGGCCATCATCGGCCCGTAGCCCGCCGGGTTGGCCGCGCCGGCACCGGCCTGGTCGTTCAACCAGCCGGCCATCAGGTTGGCACCGCTGACACCCGCGTTCTGCGCCACCCACATGAGGCCGATGGCCGTGCCGAAGCGCGCCGGGGCAACGAGGCGACTGGTCAGCGGCCACATGACGGCCGGCACCAGCGAGAAGCTGATGCCGATCAGCGCCGTCGACACCCACAGGGACCAGTCCGTCAGTGCCATGACGGCCAGCGCCAGCGGCAACAGCAGCGCCCCCAGGGCCAGGAAAGGCGCATAGCGGCCAAGCCGGTCGCACAGCCAGCCGAAGGCCGGCGTGGCGAACACCGCGGCCAGGAAGACATAGCTGTTCATTTCGCCTGCCGTGGCCAGGTCCAGACCATGCGTGTGCTGGAAATACTTGATCGAGAAGGTGCTGCGAAAGGCCAGGATGACCGAGTACCACAGCACGCACAGCGCCAGCAGATACCAATAGGCCTTGCCGAAGTGCAGCAGGTCGCGCAGCACGAAGCGTTCGGCCGCCGGTGCGGCTGACACCCCACGCTGAGCGCCACGGTCCACCCACCAGTAGGCCAGCGACGCCACGAACGACGTCGCAGCGAGGGTGGCGGCGATGACCAGCGGCGGCTGCCAGCCCTGGGCGTAGGCGCTGGCGAACCAGGTCGGCGACATGTCGGCGCCAAAGGAGCCCAGGCGCCCGATCGCCAGCGCCAGCCCCATCGCGAAGGCGACGGTGCCGCCGGCGAAATACTGCGCGATGGCCGCCAGCGTGGCGATGCCGAAGGTCTCGGCGCCGATGCCGAACAGCAGCCGGCCGGTCGCCATGCCGGCGAAATTGGGGCTGAAGGCGGTCAAGGCCGCGCCAGCCAGGCAGATGGCCGCCGTCCACAGCGTCATGCGCGCGGCGCCGAAGCGGTCCACCAGCACCCCGCCGACAAGGATGAGCACGATATTGGGCAGGCTGTAGATCGCGTTCAGCAGGCCGATCTGGCTGTCGCTGAAGGCGCGCTGCTGCTGCAGCAGGTCGGCCACCGGGCCGATGGAGTCGTAGACGTAGTAGTTGCCGAACAGCGCCAGCGCCACCAGCGCACCCACCAGCCAGGCCGTGGAGCGGCTGGCCATCTTGTCAGTCATGGGGAATCCTTTGCAGACGCCGCTCGCAGGCCCGGAGCGGCGGAGTGCGCCGATTCTCGACGCGCCTGCTCAGAGCTTGCGGTGGGCCAGGGCCGGCAGCTGCTGGCGCACCTGAGTCAGACGCGCCGGGTCCACGTCGGCGACGACGACGCCCTCGCCTTCGGCCAGCACGCTGAGCACCTGGCCCCAGGGGTCGATGACCATGCTGTGGCCCCAGGTGCGGCGACCGTTGGCATGCTGGCCGCCCTGGGCGGGGGCGACGACGTAGCACTGGTTCTCGACGGCGCGGGCGCGCAGCAGCAGCTCCCAGTGCGCCTGGCCGGTCGTGTAGGTGAAGGCGGCCGGCACGGCGAGCAGGTCACAACCGGCATAGGCGCGGTAGAGCTCAGGGAAACGCAGGTCATAGCAGACCGACAGGCCGACCTTGATGCTGCCGGTGTCGAAGCTGGTGGGCTGGTTGCCAGGCTCCAGCACGCGGCCCTCGTCATAGCTCTCGCGGCCGTTGTCGAAGGCGAAGAGGTGGATCTTGTCGTAGCGCGCGACGCGCTCGCCGTCGGGCGAGAACACCAGTGTCGAGTTGCGCACGCGCTCAGGCGTTGTCGACCTGATCGGCAGCGTGCCGCCGATGAGCCACAAGCCCAGGTCGCGTGCGGCGCTCGCCAGCATGGCCTGGATGGGGCCTTCGCCATCGACTTCGGCCAGTGCCAGCTTGTCGCTGTCGTGCATGCCCATCAGGCAGAAGTACTCCGGCAAGGCTGCGAGCTGGGCGCCGCGGCGGGCGGCATCCTCCAGCAGGCGCCGCGCCGCGCCGAGGTTGGCGGCCACGTCGGGGCCGGAGACCATTTGGAGGGCTGCGATCTTCATACAGTTGATGCTAGCCGCTCAACGTCCGCTTCGTTGTTAAGCCTGGAAAACGATGCGCGCACGATGCCGTCGAGACCTCGAGCCCGCATGTCCAGCGGCGTGTAGGGCACTCCATTGGCGCCCACATGGATGCCCTGCTGCGCCAACCGTGCACGGGTTGCCGGGGCCGTTTCACCTTTGACCGTGAAGCTGACCAGGCCCGATTGCGGCCCCGTGCCGAGGTCGTGCACGCGCACATGCGGCAGCCCGCCCAGACGCTCGCGCAGCAGAGCCGCCAGGCTTTGCACATGCGCAGCGATGACGTCGATGCCGCTCTCCAGCGCCTCGGCAATGGCCACCTGCAGGGCCAGGCGCAGCGCCACCGGCTGCTCCGCCGTGTCGAAGTGCCCACCCGAGACGTCCACCCAGGGCGGCTCCAATTGATCCAGGAAACCCTTGCGCACATACAGCAGCGCCGTGCCACGCGGGCCGCGCAGATGCTTGCGGCCGGCGCTCTTCAGCACATCGCAGCCAAGGGCCTGCACATCCACCGGCAACTGCCCCACGGCCTGGCCGGCATCGATGAAATACGGCACGCCGGCCGCGCGCGCCACCTGGCCCAGGGCGGCAGCGTCGTTGATGAGGCCGCCATTGGCGGGCAGCCAGGTCAACGAGATCCAGCGCACGCGCTCGTCAATCAGCGCCGCGCTGGCCTCGACGTCGACGCTGCCGTCTTCACGGCAGGGCAGCACCTCGACGCTGGCACCGCTGCGCTGGTAGGTCGCCAGATTGCCGCCCCATTCCTGGCGGCCGACCAGGATGCGGTCGCCGGGGCGCAGCGACGTCTTGTGCGTGAAGGCCGACCAGGCCGCGCCAAAGGCGGCCGAACCGCTGCTGAGAAAGGCCACCTCGTCCGTGCCAGCGTTCAACAGCCGTGCGGCGTCTTCGCGCAGGCGCTGCAGTTGGGGCGCGACCGCGTCCCCGGCCTCCATCGGCCCGAGGCGAGATTCCAGCGCCAGATGTGCCTGCAGGGCCGCCAGTGCTGCCGCCGACATCGGCGAGGCACCGGCATGGTTGAGCAGCAGGTGCCCGGTCACGACACCAGCTCCACCAGCGCCTCGACCTCCACCGCCGCGCCCGCCGGCAGGCTGGCCACGCCGATGGCCGCGCGCGCATGCCGGCCCCGCTCGCCCAGGGCCGCGACGACGAGATCGGACGCGCCGTCGGCCACGGTGCTGTGCTCGGTGAAGCCAGGCGACGAAGCGACAAACACCCCCAGGCGCAACACTTGGCGCACGCGGCCCAGGTCGCCACCGACAGCCGCGTCCAGCACGGCCAGCAACTTCAACGCGGCCACTTCGGCCTCGGCGCGGCCGGCTGGGGCGTCCAGCGCACCGCGCCCAGGCGTGCCGATCTGGCCGGCGATGACGAGCAGGCCTTTGCCTTCGCGGTAGTGCAGATAGTTCGCAGCAGGTTCGCCGAGTTCAGGCAGGCTGCGGCCGAGGCTGGCCAGGCGATCTTTCAGGTTGGTCATGGCTTGAGGAGGAGCTTGCCCTGCGTCGCACGCGACGCGAGCAGTTCATGGGCGCTGGCCGCGTCGGCCAGCGGGAATTCGGCGTGGATGCGCAGCTGCACGGCACCACTCAGCAACGCATCGAACACCGTCGCCGCCCGTGCGCGGCGCTTGGCCGCATCGGGCAGGAAGTGGGGCAGCACGGGCCGCGTCAGCGTCAGGCTCTTCTTCTGCAGCGCCAGCACGTCGACCGGCTCGGGCTGGCCGCTGGCCGCGCCGAAAAGCACGAGATGGCCACCGATACGCAGCGCGTCCAGGCTGCCGGCGAAGGTGGAGCGGCCTACCGAGTCGAAGGCGACCGCCACGCCGCGCGCCGCCGACAACCAGTCGCCGTCCGCGAGCAGGGGCACGGCGCCCAGGCCACGCAGCCAGTCGGCCTTGGCAGCGTTGGACACCGTGCCGAAGACCGGATGGCCGCGTGCAATCAGCCACTGCACCAGCCAGCCGCCCACACCGCCGGCCGCGGCATGCACGAGGACGGGCTCGCGCGCCGGCAGCCGCGCGACGTCGTCGAGCAGCATCGCCGCCGTCAGGCCATGCTCCAGCGCCGCAGCGGCGTCACGCAACGACAGCGCATCGGGCACGCGCACCAGATGCTCCAGCGGCACGGCGAGATGGCTGGCATAGGCACCTTGCACGCCGGTCGTGAAGGCGACGCGATCACCGACCTGGAACTCGGCGGCTGGCGTGACGTCGACGATCTCGCCCGCCCCCTCCAGGCCGAGGCGCCAGGGCAGGCTGATACCGGGATAACGGCCCTCACGCTGATAGAGGTCGACAAAGTTGATGCCGGCGTAGTCGATGCGCACGACCGCCTGGCCGGGCATGGCCTCCGGCATCGGCAGCTGCTGCAATTCCAGCACCTCGGAGCCACCGAACCGGTGGACAAGAATGGCTTGTGCGGGCATGGCTTTGATCTCCAGCGTTAACGTCGCGCCACTGTCGGCCCCACCCGCCCGCCACACCAGCGAGGCTTTCGCACACCGGCTGTGCCGATTTCTCAAGACCATGCGCGAACGCCTGCCACCCCTCTTTTCCCTGCAAGCCTTCGAGGCCGCCGCCCGCCTGGGCAATTTCAGCCGCGCCGCCGCCGAGCTGCATCTGACGCCCGGCGCCATCAGCCGCCAGGTGCGCCAGCTGGAAGACTGGTGCGGCCAGACCCTGTTCGAGCGCGTGGGCAACCAGATGCGGCTGACGGCCGAGGGCCGCGAGCTGCTGGCGCGCCTGGGCGGGCCGCTCGCGGCCCTGCACGAGGCGGTCTACCCCGAGCCAGACGAGGCACGCACGACGCTGCAGATCGCCACGCTCGGCTCGCTGGCGCGTGCCTGGCTGCTGCCGCGGTTGCACGGCTTCATCGCGGCCGCGCCGACGGTGCGCCTCATCGTGCAGACCGACTACGCGCTGGTGCGCCCGGCGCCACGTGTGGCCCTGGTGGCGCTGCGCCATGGCCGGCCCGAGGACGGCGGCGAGCTGCTGTTCGAGGACAGCCTGCTGGCGGTCGCCGCGCCGGCGGTGGCCCACGCGCTCGGGCCGGATGCCATGCGCTGGCCTGCAGCGCAGATGCTCAGCCATGTGACCGGCGACGCGCCGCTGTGGCAAGCCGCGGCCGGTGTCTCCGCACAACCCGAAGGGCCGGCCTTCAACGATGCCGGCGTTACGCTGGACGCGGCCGAGGCCGGCCTGGGTGTGGCGGTCACGCGTCTGTCGCTGGCGCTGCCGCGGCTGCGCGTGGGCACGCTGGCGCAGGCGCACGCGCTGCTGCTGCCGTCGCCACGCGCCAACCTGCTGGTCATCCGCGAGGACGCCGCAGCCCTGCCCGTCGTGAAGCGCTTCGCGGCTTGGGTGCGCCAGGAGGCCGCCCTCACCGCCGCAGACTTGAAAGCCTACACACCGGCCTGAACTGACCTCGATGAGCCAGGCCGGACTGTTCGACGATCTTGCGCCGTCGCCGGGCGCGCTGCCCGCCGGCTTGCGCTACGACGCAGGCTTTCTGTCCGCCAGCGAAGAAGCGACCCTCATCGCCATCGTGCAGGCGCTGCCGCTGCAGGAAGCGAAGTACAAGAGCTATACCGCACGCCGCCGCGTCGTCAGTTTCGGCGGCCAGTTCGATTACGACAGCAACGAACTGCGGCCGTCGTCACCCCTCATCGCCGAGCTGCACCCGCTGCGCGAGCGGGTCGCCCGCTGGGCTGGTGTCGACGCACAAGCCCTCGTGCATGTCCTCGTGGCCGAGTACGCGCCCGGCGCGCCACTGGGCTGGCATCGCGACGTGCCGGATTTCGAGGACGTCTTTGGCGTGTCGCTGGGCAGTGAGGCGCTGCTGCGTTTCAGGCCCTATCCGCCACACAACCCGAAGCGCGAGGACATCATCAAGCTGAACGTCGACCCGCGCTCCCTCTACGCGCTGCAAGGCGCGGCACGCTGGGGCTGGCAGCACAGCGTGGCGCCGGTGGACGCCCTGCGCTGGTCGATCACGTTCAGGACTGCGCGGCAGAAGTCACGCCCGCCGGCATGACGCCCCAGGGGCTGCGGCATGAGAATCGAGCGGACATGCAGCTTCCCTCCCGCCTGCGGCGCCAACTGCTGGCGCTTCCTCTCGCCGCCGCGCTACCCGCCGCGCTGTCGCCAGCCCATGGTGCCGGCACGCCACTGACGCTGCGACTGCCCGACCCCAATGCCTACAGCGCTCACGGCGACTTCTTCATCGAGGCGTTGAAGCTGGCCCTGAGCAAGACGGGCGACGGCGAGCCGGCGCCCGTCCTGGTTCACGCGGCACCTGACCTGCCACGGCCGCGCATGCGCCAAATGCTGCAGGACGGCCTGCTGGACCTGATGTGGAGCACAACGACACCCGAGCGCGAGGCGCAGGCGCTGCCGGTGCGCTTCAACCTGCTCAAGGGCATCAACGAGCTGCGCTTCCTGCTCGTGCGGGCCGCCGACCTCTCCACCCTGCGATCGGTGCGCACCCTGGAGGCGGTGCGCAAGCTGCGAGCCGGCGCGGGCACCTACTGGAGCGACGCGCAGATCCTGCGGGCCAATGGCTTCACCGTCGAGACGGCGACCAAATCCGAGCTGCTGTTCCGCATGCTCAAGGCCGGCCGCTTCGACTTCATCCCGCGCACCCGCGAAGAAATCGACGCCGAGCTGCTGCAATTCGCCGATCAGGGCTTCGCCGAACTGCCGGGTGTGGCGCTGCAATACAAGCAGCCGCTCTACTTCTTCGTGGCGCGCGACAAGCCGCAGCTGGCCGAGCGGCTGATGCGCGGGTTGAGCCTGGCGGCGGCCGATGGCAGCTTCGACACCCTCTTCATGGCCGAACCCGGGCTGAAGACCGCGCTGATGCAGCTGCGCGGCTACACGGGACTGCGGCTGCAGCTGAAGGCGCTGGATTAGGGCGCGCTCGCCGCCTTGGCCGGCAGCGCCTCCACCTTCTCCACCTTGGGGTCATCCCAGGTCCCGGTGATGTGGAACTCGCGCGTGTTGGCCGCTGCCACCGGGCGGCTCAGGATGAGCTGGGCCAGGAAGGCGCCGAGCGCGATGGCCGGGTTGATGGCCGCATAAGCCAGCGATGCACCGCCGGCCGACACCTCGGGCACGACGACGACGCGCAGCTTCTGCGTCTCGGCCGCCAGGTCGGTGCTGCCGTCCACCAGCACGGCCGCCTGCAGGCCGCGGATGCGGATGTTGTCGCTGCGGGCCACACCGGCGGTGATCTTGACGTCGCCGGTCACGCCGTCGAATGTGAAGCCCTCGGCAAAGACGTCGCGGAAGTCCAGCAGGAAGCGGCGCGGCAATGATTGCAGGCTCAGCACGCCCAGCAGCCGCCCGACGCCGGGCTCGGCCTTCAGGAAAGTGCCCGTGTCGAGCTGGATGTTCAAGGCGCCCGCCATGCTGGCGTAGTGCGGCGCCAGCGGCGAGCCGTCCCAGCCGACCTGGCCGGCCAGCACGCCCTTGCCGCCGCGCAGCACGGGGGCGTCCTTCTGGCCTTGGCCGAGGCGCTCCAGCAGCTTGCCGGCGTCGGCGATGTCGAGCTTCCAGTCGAGCTGGGTGCGGCGCCGGGCGTTGCCGTCGCCACCCCAGTGGCCGGTGGCCATCAGCGTCGCCTCGGGAGAGTGGATCTGCAGCTTCTCCAGCTTCCAGTCACGCGCGGCGGCCGGCGCGTGGGCCAGCACCTCCAGCCGGCCCAGACGCTTGCCGCGCAGCTCGAAGTCGTCGACCGCGATGTCCAGCGACGGCAGCGGGCCGCTTCCCGCGTCGGTCTTGCCCGGATCGATGAGCTCGCTGACCGACTCGGCTTCCTGGCGCGGCAGCGACAGCCGGGTCAGCCGTGCCTGCACGGCGTCGATCTGGCCGCCCTTGACGCCCTTCAGGTCGATGCGGCCGGAGAGCTGCTCGGCGTCGATGTTGACGCGCCAATTGGCGCCCTCGCGCGCCACCACCGCGGACGCGCGGCCAAGCTGGCGGCCACCGACCTTCAGCGACTGGCTGCGCAGCGAGATCTGGCTGGGCAGCAGGCCCGCGTCGTCAGCACCCTCGCCGCCGCTGCCACCGCTGCCACCACCCGCCAACCCGCCCAGGCGCTGCTGCCAGGCGTCCAGGTCCAGGGCCGCGACATTGACCTGCAGCAGCACGCCGGTGGCCGGCAAGGCCGGCAACTTGTCCTRCACGGCCAGGGCGCCACGCAGCACCTGGGAGCTGGGGCCGGAGATATCGCGCTGCAGCTGGGCCTGCAACAGCGGCGCTGCGGGGGTGCCGACTTCGAGGCGCAGCTCGTCGCGGCCGGCGGCGGTAGGCGTCATCAACAGGCGCAGCGGCAGCACCGCATCGGCCTCCTTGTGGCCGGGCGCGGGCAGGTCCAGGGCCAGGCCCTGCAGATTGCTGGTGACGCTGAGCTCGCTCTGGCCATCCTTCGGGATGGCGAGCTGGAAGCGGTAGGCGGCCTGGCCGCTGGCCGCCTGCGCCAGGCGGGTGACGGCGCCCAGCTCCGTGGCGCGGCGCAGGCCCTCGGCCGTGGCCTGGCCCTGCACGGCGAAGCGCATGCCGCCGTCGCGCTGGGTACCGCCCTCGATGCCAGCGTCGCCGCCGAGCAGGCGGGCCGTCATGCCGGTCAGCTGCAGGCCCTTGCGGTCGAAGTCGACCCGGCCACGTGCGCCGCTGAGCGCCGGCAGTTCGGGGCGCAGCTTGAGGTCGACGCCACCGAGCTGGAGCTGGCCTTTGACCGCCGTCTGGTGGGTGTCGTCCAGCGGGATGGTGATGCCAAGCTTGAGCCCGACCGGGCCCTGGGCTGTCGTGGTGCTCAGCGCATGGCCCAGCCACTCGTCCAGCGGCGAAGCGCGCACGAAGCGCAGCAGGTCGGTGCCGGTGCCGCGGCCGTTGCCGTCCAGCTGCAGCACGCGGGCATGGTGCAGGTCCTTGATACCACCGTTGACACCACTGAGTTCATAGCCCAGCACCTTGGCATGGCCATCCTCGATCTCCATGCCGGCGCGCTCGAAGATCAGCTCGGCATCCACGCCCTCCATGGCCGGCCAGTTGCCGCCGTTGTCGCTCGGCGGCACATAGGCCAGCGTGACRTTCTGGGCCTGGGTGGCCACACGGAAGATGCCGGGGGATCTGGGGGCCGCGAAAGGGAAGTCGCTCAGTTCGCCCTTGAGCCGCACGCTGACGTTGCGCGCCTCGCCGCCGAGGATGGCACGCGACACATAGCTGCGCGTGGCTGGCAGGCGCTGCGGGATGTAGCGGGCCACGCGCGTGGCCTCCACGCGCTGCACGCGGCCGCTGAGGTCCAGGAAGCCCGGCGTGGTGGCACCGGCCGCGCGCCGCCAGGTGACATCGAACTCGCCGCTCAGATCGGGCGTCTGCAGTTGCAGCTCGTGCAGCTTCAGCTCGACCTCGCCGGGCGTCTTGCCCTTGGCTTGGCTGTCGGGCTGGGGCAGCTTCCAGGTCAGCTGTGTGGACAGACGCGTGATCGGCAGGTGCGGGTCCTCGAACAGGCCCGGCAACTCGACCTCGCCCTGGTGCACGGCCAGCTTGGCGATGCCGCCACGTTCGTTGGCGTCGAGTTCCAGGCTGGCGCCGTGCAGCCCGGGGCGGCCGAGGTGGTCCTCCTGCGCGCCGGCCTTGGCGGCCACGGCCAGGCCGTCGATCTGCGCCTTGACACGGTAGCTGCGCGGCGCGTCCAGTGCGCCCTGCCATTGGCCGCTGAGGGCCGTCAGCACGCCGCGCGGCTCCAGCTCGTCGAGCAGTTGGTGTGCGCGCTCGCCAAGAGGCAGGCGCTGGGCGATCTGGGCCATCAGCGCGAAGTCCAGGCGCTGGGCGTTGACCTCGCCACCCAGCACCTCGTCGGCCTTGCCGAGCTGCAGGGCCACGCCCCAGTCCGAACGCGGCCAGACCACGACGCTGCCGTCGTTGTCCCGGCTGACAAAGCCGAGCTGACGGGCCTGGACGCTCAACGCGCCCTTGGCGCGGGCCAGGTCCAGCCGGCCCTCGATGTGGTCCAGGTCCAGCTCGGGCGCCGATTCCAGCAGCCTCAGGCGCACCGAGCGCAGCGCCAGGTCCAGCGTCGCCGCCACCGGCTGGCCGTCCTTGATCTGGCCCCAGGCGCGCACGGCACCGTCGCCCTCGCTGAGCTGGAAGGGCAGGTCGACATGGCGCTTCAACTGGCTCAGGTCGGCGCGCGGCAGCTCGGCATAGAGCTGGCCGCTCCAATGCTGGAATTCGCCCGGGCGCTTCAGCAGGCTCTGAGTGAACTGGCCACGCAGCGTGAAGCGCCGACCCCAGTCGGCGGGCGGCGTGGCGTCCAGGCGCAGGTCGTGGCGGCGCAGGCCGTTGCGCATGACGAAGTTCAGCGCCGACAGCTCCAGCGGCCGGGTGTCGGCGCGCTTCTCGTCCACCCAGCGCACCCGGCCGTTGACGATGGCCAGCTCGGGCTGGCTGAACAGCCAGTCCATGCCGGCTTCGGTGGTGCCGGCGTCGGTCTTCTCGGCCTCGTCCAGGCCCAGCCCGGCGATGAAGATGCGGCCTTGGGCGTCGCGGCGGATGATGAGCTCGGGGGCGTCGACCAGCAGTTGCGAGAAGCGCGGCTCCAGCGCGAGCAGGGACTGGGCCGACAGCACGGCCGCGACGCGCGGCAAGCGCAGGGCCGGCCGGCCGGCAGCGTCCAGCACCTGCACATCACCCAATTCCATGCGCGGCAGCCAGCCACTGGATTCGACGCTGATGCGGCCGATGCGCAGCTCTACCCCCAAAGCCTTTGAGGCTTCCTTTTCCAGCCAGGGGCGCCAGTCATTGGCGTGCGGGAGAATGGCCCAGTGCAATACCGCCCAGGCCATCACTCCCAAAGCCCACAACAGGGCCAGCACCAGCAACGCCCAGCGCAGGCTGTGCCAGCACAGGCGCAAGGGCCAGCGCGAGGCGCGGGTGCAGCGGTGGAGGGCGGCCGAGAGGAAGTCAGACACGTTGTCTTGGGGCACGTGGAGAAGAACCGGCCGGCAGGCAATCTAGCACAGGGTCATGAGCGCACTGTTTCCCGTTTTTGCTGAGCACAGCCGCTATGTGCAGCGGGTTCGCCGCCGCTATGCGGCCGAGCTGGCGCTGCTGCAACCGGGCCTGCCCGACCGGGCCGTCATCGCCGCACTGATCGAGACATTGGGCACGAACCGCCCGCTGGCCAGCGCCCTGCGCGTCGCTCGCCACCTGGTGCTGGAGCGCCTGGCGGTGCTGGACATCGAACAGGGCGCCACCGTGGAGGATGTCACGCTGGCCATGACGCACCTGGCCGAGGTGACGCTGGACAAGGCGCTGGCCGACGCGCGCACCGAGCTGGATGCCATCCACGGCGAGCCGCGCACCGCGGAGGGCGGCGACATCGCCTTCTGGGTGCTGGGCATGGGCAAGCTCGGCGCCCGCGAGCTGAATGTCTCGTCCGACATCGACCTCATCTACGTTTACGAAGACGACGGCCAGACGCAAGGTTCAAGGCCGGTCAGTGCCCACGAATACTTCTCCAGCGTGGCCAAGAAGCTCTACGCGCTGATCGGCGACGTGACCGACGACGGCCAGGTCTTTCGCGTCGACCTGGCGCTGCGCCCCAACGGCAAGAGCGGCCCGCCGGTCGTCAGCCTGGGCATGCTGGAGGAGTATTTCCTCGTGCAAGGCCGCGAGTGGGAGCGCTTTGCCTGGCTGAAGAGCCGCGTTGTCGCGCCGCTGTCGGGCATGGGCGCGCCGGGCGACGCCCGCACCCTGCAGTTGCGCAACCTCGTCACGCCCTTTGTCTACCGCCGCTACCTGGACTACGGCGTCTTCGAAGGCCTGCGCCAGCTGCACGGCAAGATCCGCAGCGAGGCCAAGGCCCGCGCGGCCGGCCGGCCCGAGCGCGCCAACGACGTCAAGCTGTCGCGCGGCGGCATCCGCGAGATCGAGTTCATCGTGCAGCTGCTGCAGGTGGTGCGCGGCGGCCAGTTCCCGGAGATCCGCACCCGCTCCACCGTCAAGGCGCTGGCCCAGCTGGCGGCCGGCGGGCTGATGAAGGCCGAGACGGCGCACAAACTCAGCGAGGCCTATGTCTTCCTGCGCCGCGTCGAGCACCGCATTCAGTTCCTGGACGACCAGCAGACCCATTGCCTGCCGCAGGGCGACGCCGACCTGGCATGGATTGCCGCGTCGCTCGGATTGAAATGTTCGCGCGAGGCCTGCGAGCTGTTTGAAATGCTCGGCGAGGTGCGCGAGCTGGTGGCGACCGAGTTCGACGCGCTGCTGCACGAAGGCGGCAAGCCCAAGGGCGGCTGCAAGGGCGGCCAGTGCGGCGGGCCCAAGCCCGCCGTCGATGGCGAGGACTTCCTGGCCGGCCTGCCGCCGGAGCTGGCCACGGCCGTGCGCGCCCTGGCCGACACGCCACGCGTGCAGGGCCTGCGCGAGGAATCGCGCCAGCGCCTGGCCAAGCTCTTCCACCGCGCAGCGCAAGCCGTGGCGGCCGACGAATGCTCGCTGGACGCGGCGCTGCGCTTTGTCGACTGGGTCGGCCCGCTGCTGCGCCGCGAGAGTTACCTGGCCCTGCTCGTCGAGCGCCCGGCCGTGCAGCAACGCCTGCTGCGCCTGCTGGGCCTGGCGCGCTGGCCCATGCGCTACCTGATGCAGCACCCCGGCGTCATCGACGAACTCGCCGACCCGCTGCTGCTGACCGCCCGCTTCGACCGCGAGGCCTTCATCACCGACCTGCTGGAGCGCGAGCAGGGCTGGGAGCGCAGCGGCGAGGCCGACGAAGAGGCCCTGCTGGACACGCTGCGCCGCGCCCACCATGCGGAAGTCTTTCGCACGCTGGTGCGCGACGTCGAGGGCCGCATCACGGTCGAGCAGGTGGCCGACGACCTCAGCCTGCTTGCCGACGCGGTGCTGCAGATCGCCATTACCTGGGCCTGGGCGCGTTTTGGCAAGGCGCATCGCCCGCAGCCGCGCCTGGCCGTCATCGCCTACGGCAAGCTGGGTGGCAAGGAGCTGGGCTATGGCGGCGACCTGGACGTCGTCTTCGTCTTCGACGACGAGGACGAGAACGCAGCCGAGATCTACGGTGCCTTCGTGCGCCGCCTCATCACCTGGCTGACGCTGCGCACCGCTGCCGGCGAGTTGTTCGACATCGACACCGCCCTGCGGCCCAATGGCAATTCGGGGCTGCTGGTCACGTCGCTGGCGCACTTCGAGGCCTACCAGACCGGCCGGGGCAGCAACACGGCGTGGACCTGGGAACACCAGGCCATCACCCGGGCGCGTTTTTGCGCCGGCAATGCTGAGCTGGCCGAGCGCTGCGAGAGCGTGCGCCGCCAGGTGCTGACGGCGCCGCGCGACGCCCAGGCGCTGAAGACCGAGGTGCAGGCCATGCGCGAGAAGGTGCGCGCGGCGCGGCCCGTGAAAGACGGTCTCTTCGACGTCAAGCACAGCGAGGGCGGCATGATGGACGCCGAGTTCGCCGTGCAGTTCCTGGTGCTGGCGCATTCGGCGACGCACCCTCAGCTGCAGGATGACCTTGGCAACATCGCGCTTCTGCGCATTGCGGAGTCAGCCGGTCTGCTGCCGGCCGGCGTGGGTGTCGCAGCGGCCAACGCCTACCGCGAGCTGCGTCGCGTGCAGCACAAGGCGAGGCTGGATGAGCAGTCGACGGCGCTGGATGCCGAAGCCGCCGCGCCGCTGGCCGCGCACCGGGACGCCGTGCGCGCGCTATGGCAAGCCGTGTTTGGCTGATGCTGTGCGCGGCGCTGGCCGCGCTGTCCCTGCTGGCCTGGCCGCTGCCGCGCGCGGCGCTGGACTGGCAGCCAGCCCTGATCGCCGCACAGCCCTGGCGCGCTGTCACAGCCGCCTTTGTTCACTGGACGCCTATTCACCTGGGCGCCAATCTCGCCGGCTGTGCCGCCCTGGCCCTGCTCGGCTGGCGTGCCACGATGGGATCGAGCGAAGCCCTGGCCGCCCTGATCGCCCTGCCGCTGACCCAACTCGGCCTGCTGCTGCGCCCCGAGCTGCGGCACTACGCCGGCCTGTCAGGCGAGCTGCATGCGCTGGTAGCCATCGCGGCGATGGCTTTGCTCACGCGCGGGGGTCGCGAACGCTGGGTTGGCGCCGGCATTGCGCTCGGTCTCGTCAGCAAACTCTTCCTTGAACACCCGCTCGGCCCCGTGCTGCGCGACACGCCGGGATTCGACTTTCCCGTGGCGCCGTTTGCTCACCTGACGGGCGCTGTCGCCGGCGCGCTGGCCTGGCGGCTGACAATGCGCCGATCTGACAAATAAAACCTGAGGACGCCCCATGGGACGTGAAGCCAGTTGTACCGCCCGCGTCGGCGCCGAGACCGAAGAGGTCACCGCCCTGCTCGAATCCACCACCGTCGTGCTGCGCGGCGCCATCAAGCGCAAATGGGACATCGCCGCCCTGCAGAACCTGCGCGTCGAAGGCGAGGAACTGCGCTTCGAAGCCGGCGAAAACGGGGAAGAGGCCGTCGCCCTGGTGCTGGGCGAGAAGGAGGCCGGCAAGTGGTTGAAGAAGCTGCAGACGCCGCCGCCCACGCTGGCCGCCAAGCTCGGCGTCAGCGCCGACAACCCCGCCCTGCTGATCGGCCCCACGGTCGGCACGCTGGACCCGGCCCTGGCCGAGGCCCTGGCCGGCGGCATCACGACCAATCTGCGCGAGGCGCGCATGCTGGTGGCCGTGCTGAGCAACCCGTCCGAACTGCCGCGCATGGCGGAGTTCCATGCCGACATGATCTGCAAGACGGTCTGGGTCGTGCACCCCAAGGGCCCGGAAGCCAGCCCGTCGGACACCGAGGTGCGCCTGGCCATGCGCAACTGGGGCTATGTGGACAACAAGACCAGCGCGGTGTCGGACAAGCTGACGGCGACGCGCTATGTGCTGACCCAGCCGCCCGCCAAGAAGCGCGTGCGCAACAGGTAGACCGGCGCTAGATGACGTTGGCCTCGATCAGAGGCCGTCCGTCCAGCAGCCGCTGCGGCGTCAATGCATCGATCAAAGGCGCATCCAGGCCCGCGATCAGCCGGGCCATCGAATGGCCTACCGCCGGCGACTGCTGCATGCCGTGGCCCGAGAAGCCGCAGGCCGTGAAGGCATTCGCATAACCCGGCAATCGACCGGCCAGGCCGTTGTGGTCGAAGGCGTTCATCTCGTAGTAACCGGCCCAGGCCGAGCGCACGCGCAGCGCCTCGAGCGCCGGCACGCGGGCGGCCAGCGTCGGCCACAACAGTTCATCGAAGAGGCCATGGTCGATGTCGTRCAGCGGCGCTTCGTCGGCGTCGTCCCCGCGCGGCGGGCCACCGGCCAGGATCAATGAACCCTCCGTACGGAACCAGAAGCCGCTGGGGTCGATGACCAAGGGGCAGCCGGGCAAGGTGGCCGGCGTTTCCAGCACGAAGACATCGCGCTTCTTGGCGCTGACCGGCAGCGTGAAGCCGAGGGCCGCGCCCAGCGGCGCACTCCAGGCGCCGGCCGTGATGACAAAGGCTTCGCCACCCACACGCGAGCCGTCTGAGCAGCGCACCGCGGTGACGTGGTCGCCAGTGGCGTCGAAGCCCACCGCCTCCGCTTCGACAAAGCGCACACCGCAGGCCTTGGCCTTGCGCCGGAAGGCGCGATGCAGAGCCGGTCCGTCGAACCAGCCCTCGCCGCTCAGGCCCAGCGACCCGAGCGCGATGTCGTCGACGGCCAGCCAGGGGAAGCGCGCAGCAAGCTCGGCCGGGCTCAGCAGCGCGACATCCACGTTCTGGGCACGCTGCAGCGCATGCACCTCGCGCAGCGTCGCGGCACCTGCCTCGGTCGCGAGATAGAGATAGCCCGGCTCGACCAGGCCGATGGCGGGCCTGTCGTCCGCCGTCGCCAGCTCGTCCGCCGCGCGGCGCAGGAAGTCGATGCTCCATCTGGACAGGGCCATGTTGACGGGCTGCGAGAACTGCTGGCGAATGGAACTCAGCGACAGCGAGCTGGAAGCCTGCGCATAGGAGGCATCGCGCTCGACGACGGTCACCGCCGCGCCATGGTCGCGGGCCAGGAAGCAGGCCGTGGCGGCGCCCATGATTCCCCCGCCAATGATGGTCACCTTGAACATGCTGGCAGCATAGGGGCCATGAGCTCTCCGATCAGCCGCCAGACCCATCTCGATCCCCGCGCCGTTTCATTGCTGCTGTTGTGCTGCTTCCTGTGGGGCATCAACCAGGTGGCCGCCAAGGCCGCACTGACCGAGATCTCGCCGCTCTGGCAGGCGGGGCTGCGCTCGGCTGTGGCGGGCCTGCTGGTGTGGCTGTGGTCGATGTCGCGCGGCATCCGCCTGTTCGAGCGTGACGGCAGCTTGGGCGGCGGCCTGCTGGCCGGCCTGCTGTTTGCGGCCGAGTTCGGCTGCATCTTTGTCGGCTTGCAATACACCAGCGCCTCGCGCATGGTGGTCTTCATCTATCTGGCGCCCTTCGTCGTCGCCCTGGGCATGCCGTGGATCGCGCGCGGTGAGGCGCTGTCGGCGCGGCAGTGGCTGGGTCTGGTGCTGGCCTTCGGCGCCATGGCTTTCGCGTTCGCGGAAGGCTTCTCGGCGCCGGGCACGCCGATGCAATGGTGGGGCGACGCCCTCGGCGTGGCCGCCGCCGTGCTGTGGGGCGGCACGACGCTGGCCATCCGTGCCACCAAGCTGAGTTCGGCGCCGGCCGAGAAGACCCTGCTCTACCAGCTCGGTGTTTCGGCCCTGGCGCTGTGCGCCGCGGCTCTGGTCGCCGGCGAACCCCTGCCCCTGCACTGGTCACCGCGCCTGTTGGGTCTGTTCGGCTTCCAGGCCATCATCGTCACCTTTGCCAGCTATCTGGTCTGGTTCTGGCTGATCCGCCATTACGCGGCCACCAAGCTGTCCGTCTTCACCTTGAGCACGCCGCTGTTCGGCCTGCTGGCGGGCGCCCTGCTGCTGGGCGAGGGCATCAGCGCCCGCCTCGTCGCGGCCCTGGCGGCGTTGGCGGTGGGCATCGTGCTGGTGAATCGATAGGGAAGTGCTGAGCAAGCCCTTCCCGCTGTCGCCACCGCGCTAGAGCCGCAGCGCCGCTCTGCATAGACTGCGGCATTCACCAGGAGACCTCCCCATGATCACCCTCTGCGGCATCCCGCTCTCGAACTACTACAACAAGGTCAAGCTGGCCCTGCTGGAAAAGGACATCCCCTTCAGCGAGGAATACATCAAGACGCATTCCCATGCCGAGGACGTGCTGAGCTGCTCGCCGCTGGGCAAGGTGCCTTTCATCAAGACGCCGCATGGCCCGCTGTGCGAGAGCCAGGCCATCGTGGAATACCTGGAGGCGGCCTATCCCGAGACGCCCCGGCTGATCCCCGCCCATCCCTACGAGGCGGCCAAGGTGCGCGAGCTCATCACCTACGTCGAGCTGCACCTGGAGCTGGTCGCGCGCGAGCTGTATGCCGAGGCCTTCTTCGGCGGCGAAGTCAGCGACGGCACCAAGAAGCGCGTGGCCCGCGTGCTGCCCGAGAACATCGCCGCCTTCAAGCGCCTGGCCAGGTTCGGCCCCTATCTGGCCGGTGACAGCTTCACGCTGGCCGACTGCGCCGGCTGGGTCAGCCTGCCATTGGTGGGCATGGCGACCAAGATCATCTATGGCGAAGACCTGCTGCAGGCCGGCGGTGTGGACTGGAAGCCCTATGCCAAGCTGATCGGCGAGCGCCCGCATGCCATCAAGGTGGCGGCCGACCGCAAGGCCGACCAGGACCGCTCACTGGCGGCCAATCGAGCCTGAACACGCCCCTGCCTTGACCGCCGCGCACATCGAGATCGAACTGAAGTTCCTCGTGCCGGCGTCGTCCCGCGCGGCGCTGGCGGCCGAGCTTGGCGCACGCGGCGCGGCGCGGCGCGTCTCGCTGATCGACGCCTATTTCGACACGCCCGACCGGCACCTCGCTCGCGCCGGGCTGGCTTGGCGCATGCGCCGTGAAGGCCGGCGCTGGGTGCAAGGGCTGAAGGCCGCGCGCGGTGGTGCGCTGGAGCGCTTCGAGCACGAGGTCACTAGCCCCGACGCCAGCCCCGACCCGCAAGCCCATGCCGCGACGGCGCCTGGCCAGCAATTGATCGAGTTGCTGGCACAGGCCAAGGCCGAGGGCCAGGATGCCCTGGAACGCTTCCAGATCCAGCAGCGCCGCCTGATGCGCCGCGTGCGCACACGCGGCGCTGTCGTCGACATCGCGCTGGACGAGGGCCGGCTGACGGCCGGCGCCGCAGTGCAGAAGTTTCGCGAGATCGAGTTCGAACTGGTGTCGGGCTCGCCGGTGGCAATGCTGGGCCTGGTCGAGCGCTGGCGGCGGCGCTTCGGCCTCGTCTACGACCCGCGCAACAAGGCCGAGCGCGGCCATCACCTCGTGGCCGGTTCGCTCCATCCACCGCTGCGCAAGGCCAAATCACCTCGCTATGACAAGGCATCCAGCGCGCTGGATGCCTTCGGCGCTGTGTTCGATGAATGCCTGGCCCACCTCAACCGCAATGCCATCGGCCTGACCGAGGGCGCCCCCGAGCTGCGCGCCGAGCATGTGCACCAGGCCCGCGTCGGCATCCGCCGGCTGCGCAGCGCGCTGCGGGCCTTCCGTGGCTGGGTGGCCGAGCCACCGGCCGAGTTGGTGGATGGCCTGCGCCGGCTGTTCGCGGAACTCGGCAAGGCGCGCGACAGCGATGTGCTGGGCAGCGGCGTCGTCGCCGAACTCAAGCAGGCCGGCGCGCCGCCGCTGTCCCTTCCCGCCGACAGCGCCCCGCCCGACCTCGCCGCGCTGATCCGCAGCGACGAGACGCAGCACCAGCTGCTGGCCTGGATCTCGTGGCGCGCCGGCCTTCAGCCCCTCGCCGAGCCGCAGGATGCGCTGCAGCGCCTGGCGCGCAAGCGGCTGCGCCGCTGGCACAAGAGGCTGGTGGACGGCTGCCGCCGCTTCGAGGAGCTCGAGCCCACGGCCCTGCATGCGCTGCGCAAGCACGCCAAGCGCCAGCGCTATGCGCTCGAGTTCTTCGCTCCGCTGCTGCCGCACAAACGCGCCACCCGTCATCTGCAGGCCCTGGCCGCGGCCCAGCAGGCACTGGGTGAGATCAACGACCTCGTTGTCGCGCGGGATCGCTACCAGGCCCTGGTGACTGCCGACCCTGCCGCCTGGTTCGCCGTCGGCTGGCTGACCGCGCGCCTGGCCGAGGCCCGCGAGCGGGCGCGCGACGAGCTGGGCCATCTGGCCGCCGTCGAGCCGCTGCCGCGCTGATGCCACAGCCGCGGGAGCGCTCGGTCAGCACGCTCTCGCGCCGTCCTACACACAAGAACCGCAACGCGGCGAAAACTGGGCCTTCGCCACCAAGGAGCCGACCATGATTCGCAAGCTCGGCAGCGGCCAGTACCGCCTTTACTCTCGCAAGCCCGATCCACAGACCGGCAAGCGCAGGAACCTGGGCACGTTTGACACACGCGAACAGGCCGAAAAACACGAGCGCGAGGTGCAGTACTTCAAGCGGCATTGACTGGAGGAGAAACCATGGAACCCTTGCAAACTGACGCCGGAAACACCGGCTGGGTCACAGGCTGGATGGTGCTGCGGGTGAAGCAGGAGCTTCCCGGCGATTTCGTCAGCATCCATGCGCACGCCGCCGAGGCGCAAGCCGCGGCCCACCAGCGCGGCCCCGGCCATCAGGTCTTTCACGGCAGGTATCACGCGGCGGGCGGCGAGTTCTTCGTTGACTAGCCCGGCGACGACAGCTTGAGCCCGGCGATGCCGACCACGATCAGTGCGATGCTGAACAGCCGCGCCGGGTTGGCCGGCTCGCCGAGCAGGAAGATGCCCAGGATCACGGTGCCGACCGCACCGACGCCGACCCACACGCCATAGGCCGTGCCCACTGGCAGCGACTTCATCGCGATGCCCAGCAACCAGAGGCTGGCCACCATGCAGGCCGCCGTTGCCACGCTGGGCCAGGGCTTGGTGAAGCCGTCGGTGTATTTCAGGCCGATGGCCCAGCCGACCTCGAACAGGCCGGCGATGACGAGAATGATCCAGGCCATCCGTTTTCCTCTGGAGAGATGCGCCGCGGATTCTGGCCGCGCTTGAATCCCCGGGGCCGCGTGGGGTTGCCTTAACCTAGCAGCAATGAGTCACAAGCCCACCACCGTCAATGACCTGGGCGAGTTCACCGTCCTCATCGACGTGCGCTCGCCGGCCGAATACGCCCTCGACCACATTCCCGGCGCCATCAACTGCCCCGTGCTGGATGACGAGGAGCGTCGCATCGTCGGCACCACCTATGTCCAGGTCTCGGCCTTCGAGGCGCGCAAGATCGGTGGGGCCATGGTGGCGCGCAACATCGCAAGCCACCTGGACCAGTTGTTCAGGGACAAGCCCAGGGAATGGCGGCCGCTGGTCTATTGCTGGCGCGGCGGCATGCGCAGCGGCAGCTTCGTCAACTGGCTGAGGCTGGTGGGCTGGGATGCACAGCAGCTCAAGGGCGGCTACAAGGCCTGGCGCGCCCATGTCATCGAGCAGATTGCGCTGCTGGCGCCGCGGCTCGACCTGCGCGTGCTGTGCGGCCCCACCGGCAGCGCCAAGACGCGGGTGCTGCAGGCGCTCGCCGCTCAAGGAGAGCAAGTCCTCGACCTCGAAGATCTGGCGGCCCACCGGGGTTCGGTGCTGGGCGCCATGCCCGGCCGGCCTCAGCCGTCGCAGAAGGGTTTCGAGACGCAGTTGATGCAGGCCCTGGCCGGCCTGGACCTGAGCCGGCGCGTCTGGGTCGAAGCGGAGAGCCGGCGCATCGGCCGCATCACGGTGCCGGAGCCGCTGCTGCAGCGCCTGCGCGAGAGCTCCGTCGTCGAGATTGACGCCTCTGCCCAGGCGCGGCTCGACTACCTGCTGCGCGACTACGCCTGGCTGGGCGACGACCCGCAGGGCCTGGCCGACAAGCTGGGCACGCTGCGCGAACTGCTGCCCAAGGAAGTGCTGGCCGAGTGGCAGGCCTGGGCGCTGGAAGGCGCCCTGCCGCCGCTCTTCGAAGCCCTGATGGCCCGGCACTACGACCCTCTGTATGCCCGTTCGCAGGGCCGCCATCTGGCGGGCCTGCCCGACGCCCAGCGCCTGCAATGCGAGGATCTGTCGGATGCCGGCATCCAGGCCCTGGCCCGTCGCATCGCTTCACTGCCCTAGGTTGGAAACATGATCCCCTCCTCTTCCGTGCCCCGCCTGACCTCGCTATCCCACGGCGGCGGCTGCGGCTGCAAGATCGCTCCCGGCGTGCTGAGCGAGATCCTGAAGAGCACGCGCCACTTTCCGGCGCCGCCGGAACTGCTGGTGGGCATAGAGACCGCCGACGACGCGGCGGTCTACCAGCTGACCGACGAGATCGCGCTGATCGCCACCACCGACTTCTTCATGCCSATCGTCGACGACCCCTTCGACTTCGGTCGCATCGCGGCGACCAACGCCATCAGCGACGTCTACGCSATGGGYGGCAAACCSATCATGGCGCTGGCCCTGGTGGGCATGCCGATCAACGTGCTGCCTGTCGACGTGATCGGCAAGATCCTGGCGGGCGGTGAATCGGTCTGCGCCGCCGCCGGCATCCCGATCGCGGGCGGTCACACCATCGATTCGGTCGAGCCGATCTACGGGCTGGTCGCGCTGGGCGTGGTGCACCCCCAGCGCGTCAAGCGCAATGCGGACGCACGCCCCGGCGACCGGCTCGTGCTGGGCAAGCCGCTGGGCGTGGGCATCCTGTCCGCGGCCCTCAAGAAGGAATCGCTCTCGCCCGAGGGCTACGCGCAGATGATCGCCACCACGACACAGCTCAACACCCCGGGGCCGGACCTGGCGGCGCTGGACGGCGTCCATGCGATGACCGATGTGACGGGTTTTGGCCTGGCCGGCCATGCGCTGGAACTGGCGCGCGGCGCCCAGGCCAGTGTCGAGCTCGACTGGGCGCGGGTGCCCTTGCTGGCGCAGGTGCGCGAGCTCGCCGAGCGCGGCATGGTCACCGGCGCCTCGGGGCGCAACTGGGCCGGCTACGGCTCGGACGTGCAGCTGCCGCAGGGCTTCCCGGCCATCGATCAGGCGCTGTTGAGCGACCCCCAGACCAGCGGCGGCCTGCTGGTGTCTTGCGACGCCAGCGCGGTTGACGCCGTGCTGGACGTGTTTCGCCGCCATGGGTTCGGTGCGGCGGCGGAGATCGGCAGGGTCGTGGCAAACGGGCCGCAAGGCAGCCGCCTGCGCTTGAACTGAGCTGCCCCACGGCGGGTCCAACCGCCTATCCCCTCCCGGCAACAGAGGTATGCCCGGCCGGGGGGTGTAAGGTCGGGCTACTTTGGAGCCCCTCATGACGTCCCGTTCTGGATCCGCATTGCTGGCAGCAGGTCGCACTCCTGCGTGCCAAACATGATCCGCCTCGAGATCGCGCTTGAACTCGACTACGTCATTGCCGACCCGGGCTGTGATTTCATCTTCAACATCCACGCGGCCAGCACCCCCCGCCAGCTGGTGGTGGCGGAGTCGCTGACGCTGAGCCAGCCCTTGCTGGCCCGCGTCGAGACGGAGCCGGTCACCCGCAACCGCTACCTGCGCCTGCAGGCCCAGGCCGGGCCGCTGAAGGTGGCCTACCGCGCCACGGTCGACCTGATGCATCACTTCGCCCCGCCGGGTGACGTGGGCGAGGTGCCCGTCGCGCGGCTGCCCGCCGAGGTGCTGGGCTATATCTACCCGAGCCGCTACTGCCAGTCTGACCGGCTGCACCGCATGGCCATGCGCGAGTTCGGCCAGCGCTGGCAGGGCTACGGCCGCGTGCAGGCCATCCGCGACTGGGTGCTGGAGCGCACGACCTTCACGTCCAACACCTCGGACTCCAACACCTCCGCCATCGACACCCTGCTCGATCAGGTGGGCGTGTGCCGCGACTTTGCCCACTTGATGATCGCGCTGTGCCGCGCCATCAACATCCCGGCGCGCTTCGCCACGGGCATCGACTATGGTGCCGACCCCGCGCTCGGGCCGACCGACTTCCACGCCTACGTGGAGGCCTACGTCGGCGACCGCTGGTACATCTTCGACCCTTCAGGCACCGCGATCCCGATGGGCTTCGTGCGCTTTGGCACCGGGCGCGACGCCGCCGACGTCGCCTTCGCCACCATCTTCGGCACGGTCAACTCCAGCGCCCCGGTCATCAACATCCAGGCCGTGGCCGGTGCCGACGGACGCCTGCAGCTGCCCTACCACTGCACCGACGCCATCTCGACGGACGGATAACGTGGCCGTGAAGATTCTCTCGGTTCTAGCCCGGCATCCCATCCTGGTTCCCCTGGCCTGCGCCGCAGCGTTGACCGTGGTGCTGGTGGGCGAGAGTTCCTACTGGCAGTCTGAAGACGTGCTGGGTGAACTCAGCGCCCTGCGCGCCGGCACCGCCAGGCTGGAGGAACTGCGCGCCGCCCCCACCGATCAGCAGACCGACATCCACCGCACGCTGCTGCTCAACCGCCTGGGCGTGGCGCTGCTGAGCGTGGCCAGCCTCGCTGCGTTGTTCCTGTACCTGCGCCAGGGGCTCGCGCTGGAAGACCAGCGCGAGCGCGAAAAGCAGGAACGCCAGCGCCTGGTGCAGATCGAGCGTGAGCGGCTGGAGGTCGAGGTGGCGCGCCGCACCGCGCAGCTCGTCAAGCTGGCGCATCACATCGAAACGGCGCGCGAGCAGGAGCGGGCCCGGCTGGCGCGCGACCTGCACGACGAGATGGGCTCGCTGCTGACATCCGCCAAGCTTGATGCCGCGCGCATCAAGACCCGCGTCGCGAGCCTCGCACCCGAGGCGCTGGAGCCGCTGACGCGGCTGATCGAGAAGCTCAACAGCGGTATCGCGCTGAAGCAGGACATCATCGAGAACCTGCGCCCGTCCACCCTCGACACTCTGGGCCTGGCCGTCACGCTGGACATCCTGGCCGGCGATTTCGCGAAGCGCTCCGGCGTGCTGGTGCATTGCGAGCTGGCGCCCGTGCGGCTCGCCGAGGCCGCCGAACTCGTCGTCTATCGCGTCGTTCAGGAAGCCATCACCAACGTCAGCAAATATGCGCGCGCGCGCCAGCTGTGGCTGAACCTGGGCATCATCCAGGGGCAGGCCGAACTGACGGTGCGGGACGACGGCATCGGCTTCGATGCCAACGCAGCAACGAACTCGAGCTACGGCCTGCTGGGCATGAGATTCAGGGTCGAAGCCGAGCACGGCAGCTTGTCGGTGACCTCGGCGCCGAATCAGGGCACGCTGATCCGGGTCAGGCTGCCAGCGTCGACCGAAGCCCCCGTTCCCGCCGAATACGTCATCGCCGGCGCCGCATCTCTGCCGGGTCATCCGCCAAGCCGAGCGAACGGTGCGGACCACGACCATTCGGTGTCGCGCCAAGGTTGAAAAGCCGTCCGCCGGGTCGGGCCCGGTGCAGACGCTGATGGCGGACCGCCACGATCTTTATACGTTCTTTACACCGCCTACGGGAAACTGGCTCCATCCCACCCAGTTTCCCGTTCATGAGCCTTGAGACCCAACGCAGCGGCCTGGCCGCACTGACGCTCGGCGCAATCGGTGTCGTCTATGGCGACATCGGCACCAGCCCCCTCTACACGCTCAAGGAAGTCTTCCTGCCCGCTACCGGCGTCACGCTGGACACCCACAACCTGGTGGGCGCGGTCTCGGTGATCGTCTGGGCGCTGATGTTCGTCGTCACGCTCAAGTACGTGATCCTGATCCTGCGCGCCGACAACCGCGGTGAAGGCGGTGCACTCGCGTTGACGGCCCTGGCCGCCCATGCCGTGCAGCAGCGGCCCAGGCTGCGTGGCGCGCTGCTGTTGCTGGGCCTGTTCGGGGCGACGCTGTTCTATGGCGACAGCGTCATCACGCCCGCGATCTCGGTGATGGGCGCCATCGAAGGCCTGGAGGTCGTGACGCCGACCTTGAAGCCCTATGTGCTGCCGATCTCGGTGGCCATCCTGGTGGGGCTGTTTCTGGTGCAGCGCCATGGCACGGCGGCGGTGGGCAAGGTGTTCGGGCCGGTGATCGTGCTGTGGTTCGCCGTGCTCGGCGCCATCGGCGTCATGCACATCACCCAGCATCCCGAGATCCTGGCTGCACTCAACCCGCTGGAGGCCTGGGCCTTCCTCAGCACGCGGGGATGGCATCTGTTCGCTGCAGTCGGGGCCATCGTGCTGGCATTGACGGGTGCCGAGGCCCTCTACGCTGACATGGGCCATTTCGGCGTGAGGCCGATCCGCCTGGCCTGGACGGGGCTGGTGTTTCCCGCGCTGGCGCTCAACTACCTGGGCCAGGGCGCGCTGCTGATCGGAGACGCCACTGCCATCGAGAACCCGTTCTTCCGCCTCTTCCCCAGCGCCTTGGTGCTGCCCATGGTCGGCCTCGCTGCGATGGCCGCCGTGATCGCCTCGCAGGCCGTGATTTCCGGGGCCTACTCGATGACCAAGCAGGCCATCCTGCTCGGCTTCCTGCCGCGCCTCACCTTGCGCCATACCTCCGCCAGCGAGTCCGGGCAGATCTACGTGCCGGCGGTCAATTGGGCACTGCTGGCCGGCGTCATCGGTGCGGTGCTGATGTTTGGCAGCTCATCGGCGCTGGCGGGGGCCTACGGCATCGCGGTGACGCTGACGATGCTGATCACGACCGTGCTGACCTTCTTCGTCATTCGCGACGGCTGGAAGCTCCCCGCGCCGCTGGCGATCGGCGCCACGGTGTTCTTCCTGGCCGTGGACATGCTGCTGGTTGCCGGTTGCGCGATCAAGTTCTTCGACGGCGGGTGGTTTCCGCTGGCGCTGGGCCTGATGCTGTTTGTCTTGATGAGCACCTGGGCGCGCGGCCGTCAGCTGCTGATGGCCGGCCTGCGCAGCGAAGGCATCGAACTCCAGCCCTTCATTGAGAGCCTCGCCCTGGGCGAAGCCCATCGTGCACGGCGCACGGCGGTCTATGCAGTCGCCGACCCGAACCTCGTGCCGCAGGCCCTGTTGCACAACCTCAAGCACAACCAGGTCCTGCACGAAACGAACGTCATCCTGAACGTCATGTTCCACGACCGTCCGATGGTCGACGCAGCCGACCGCCTCGAATTGACGTCATTGGCGCCAGGCTTCTGGCGCGTGCTCGTCCACTACGGGTTCATGGAGGAGCCCGACGTTCCCCTGGCACTGGCGCTGTGCGAGGCCAAGGGCTTGCGCATCGAGCCCTTCGAGACCAGCTACTTCCTCAGCCGCGAGACGGTGGTGCCGACTCCCGGTGGCGGCATGGCGAACTGGCGTGAGCGCCTGTTTGCAGCATTGAGCCGCAACTCCAGCGGGGTCGCCAGGTTCTTCCGGTTGCCGGACAACGCGGTGGTCGAACTGGGCACACGCGTGCAGATATAGCCAGGCGCGTCGCGCCGTCTTGCGAACAGTTCGGCCCGCGGGGGCAGTCCGGCAGCGTCGAGGCGCTCAACCACGGCAGCAACGACGTGCTCGCACTACAACCCCGGCGTTCCCTTGTCGAACGCCGGTATCCCCTCAATGGCGTGGTGAGCGGCCTCGGTGGCATAGGTCAATGCTTCCTGCTCCGTAGCCCACAGGTTGTCGGTTGTCGGGCGGTAGCTGTCATCCGTGCCAACCTGGCCAGCGGCGGCCACGTCAAGGATCGCGAAGCGTCCTTCGAAGCCGCCGCTGCGAGGCACCGCCTCCACCGTGAACCGCACACCCCGGTGAACGTCGGCGATGGCCTCATTCATGGCTTCTCCTTGGATTGAACGACGCCGTCAGTGCGGCTCAGCGTCCTGCCCCATCAACTCCGCCTTGCGCCCGGCGATGGCTTCACCCAAGGTATCCAGGTCGAGGTCGGACTTGCGGATCTTGGGGAACATCTCGCCTTCCTCTTCCTTGACGTGATGGTCGATGTACTCGCCAAGCACCTTCACCTTGGCGTCGTAGTGATCGTCATCGGGCGAGCCGGCTTCGATCTGCGCGATGAGTTCCTTGGCGCTGGCGTGCTCGATGTCGGCTTCGTCGATCAGGTCGGCGTCGTCGCCCAGCACGTCCCGCGCGGCCGGATAGAAGAGCTCTTCCTCAGCCGTGGCGTGCGCGGTCAGCATGACGCAGATCTGCAGCGCGATGGCTTGTTTCTCGCCGGCATCGCCATCGGCCTTGACAAGCTTGTCATAGGCCCGGAACAGGGACTTCACCTCCCGGTGATCGGCGGTCAGCAGATCGATCGCGTCCGGTGTCGAATCGCGTGTCGTCGGGCTGGCGGGTTTCCTGGCCGTGCTCTTGGTGGATTTGGCTGAGGTCTTCGTTGCGCTGGTGGGCATGGGAGTTCCTGCTGGCTGATGGTTTGGAAAGACTCCGGCGGGCACCGGAGCGGGTGAATTCAGAGCTTGTCTTCGGCAAGGGCGGTACGAACCGCCCTGTCGAGATCAAACCCAGGTCTCGCCGTAGTAGTCGTAGACCTTGCGACCGTAGTCGCGCGTGTATGCCGGCTCGCTGTAGCGGGCATAGCGCGGCGCGCCTTCCA
Source organism: Roseateles sp. P5_E1 (assembly GCF_054049335.1). Taxonomy (NCBI): domain Bacteria; kingdom Pseudomonadati; phylum Pseudomonadota; class Betaproteobacteria; order Burkholderiales; family Sphaerotilaceae; genus Roseateles; species Roseateles sp. P5_E1. The sequence continues at coordinate 159,013 of NZ_JBFUMN010000003.1, read as the reverse complement.
GCTGCGACTTGTCGAGGTTCACCACATAGCCGTCCTTGGCGGTGTCGTACTTCAGCTTGGACCAGGGCATGGGATAGAGATCGGTGCCCATGCCCAGGAAGCCGCCGAACTCCAGGGCGGCGTAGCGCACCTGCCCGGAGGCCTTGTCGATGACCAGGTCGTCGATGGAGCCGAGCTTGTCGCCCTGCAGGTTGTAGACCTCGGTGCCTTCAACCTTCGAGGCAGCGATGGTGGGGCCGGTGGTGTTGTCAGTGTTCATGGTGGTCTCCGTAGCTGTGTAGCGGTCGATGGCGCCGCCCTGCTTCGACGGCAAATCACGTACCCACGCGCGGTGCCTCCTGCCTCGTTGAACCGCCTTGCAGGCTTGCCAACCATGCGGCATTCCGTCCTACACATGCCACCGCTGGCTTGGCGCATGCTGCGATGCAGCAGTTGAAGTTCAGCCATGTCGAAATGCATCATGCTGATTCGCCACGCCGAGAAGCCACACGGCGAAGACGGCGGCGTGGATGCATCCGGTCGCGACGATCCCAACTCGCTCAGCGTTCAAGGCTGGCGCCGCGCCGGCGCGCTGGTTCCGTACTTCTCGGCACTGGCTGAACGCCTGCATCCGCAGGTGTTGGAGCGCCCGCAGCACATCCTTGCGGCCCGGCCAACGGCAAGGCATCCGTCGACCCGCCCTTATGACACCGTGGAAGGCCTGGCCGACCGCCTCGGGGTTGCCGTCGACGAACGCTGGTCGGACCACGATCCGGTAGACAAACTCGCGTGGCACTTGCGGTCGCTGGACGCGCCGGTGCTGGTTTGCTGGCGGCACGACGATCTCCCCAAACTTGCCAAGGCGATCACGACAGTCGATGAAGTGCCGGAGAACTGGCCGTCCGAGCGATTCGACCTGACGTGGTCGTTTCGCTGCCAGGCGGGTCGCTGGCTGTTCCAGCAAGTGCCGCAGCTCCTGCTGGCCGGTGACCGGCTCACACCCGTCGACTGGCCGCAGAACAGAGCAAGGGCACGGCAAGCGGCTTGAGCAGGTTGCCGACGGTCTGGCCGCCATGGTGGCCCGCCTGCGGCATCAGGTGCAGCCGCTCGGCCAGCATCGGCCCTCGCGGCCGGTGGGAGCGGCATTTGCCAATCGTTGGGCCTTCCGCATCCTGCGCAAAAGCCCCTTGAGCCCAGCACCAACCGTCAGCCGCTTCCTCACCGCCGACGCTGCGAAGGCGGCGTTGACGGCGCCTGCCATCGCCGTCCAGCTCGCCATGGTCGACTGGCGCGGCGGCAGCGCGCGGGCGCGGCCCTCGTCATCGCCCCCCAACGGAGCGGCCCGTTCACGCGAGCGCAGTTTGCGCAGCTGCGGCAAGTTCTGCTGCACAGACTGCAGGTGGAATTCGGCGTCTCCATCGACGGCGTCGAGGCCGGCCAATGCGCTGGCGCACGGGACCTCGTCTGCGCCAACGCGCAGCGCCTCGCCTGGAACATGACCGGGGGCTTCAACCGGCAGGAGATGCAAGGTGCAGAGCAACTGGAATGGCGCCTTCAAATGCCTGGCACCCGAGCAGCTGATCGAGCGGCTGGCATGGCTGGAGCGGCCGCTGGTGTTCACCAACGGCGTGTTCGACCTGCTGCATGTCGGCCACGTCAGCTGCCTGGAGGCGGCACGCCGCCAGGGCAATGTGCTGGTGGTTGCGCTGAACAGCGACGCCTCCGCCCACGACCTGGGCAAGCCGGGTGAGCGTCCCTGCTGCACGCTGCACGAGCGCGCCCACGTCATCGCGGCTCTGTCCTGCGTGAACTGGGTGACGTGGTTCGAAGAGGCCACGCCGGCGGCGCTGCTGCAGGCGGTGCGGCCCGACGTGTACGTGAAGGGCAGCGACCACGCGGCGGAACAACTGCCTGAGACACCGTTGGTGCGCGGCTGGGGCGGCCGCGTCGTCACCGTGCCCTACTTGGCCGGCCACTCGGCGGCGGCCAGACGCAGCTGATCGAGCTTGGGGCGCATGCGCCTTCCCCTAAAGACCCTCTCAGGCGCCTAAGGCGGTAGGGGTCGGGCCGGGAAGCGAGCAGCGAGCTTGCCCGGGGCGGCGCTCATGACCTGGCCTCCTCCTCGGCCCAGCCCTGTGCGCCGATCAACGGCACGAAGGCCACGTCGGCGAGCGCTTGCTGGTCGAAGTGGCCGTTCGCCAGGCGCCTCACCTTGACGAGGGTCTGGCCTCGGGTTTTACCGACCGGGATGACCAGGCGGCCGCCGGGCGCGAGCTGGGCCTTGAGCCCGGGCGGCACGTCCGGGCCCGATGCGGCGACAAGGATGGCATCGAAGCTCTCACCGCCGGGCCAGCCGCCGCTGCCGTCGCCGGTGATGATCTCCACGTTGTCGTAGCCGAGCGCCGCCAGGCGCTCATGCGCACGACGGGCGAGCACCTCGCTGCGCTCGATTGCCGACACGTGCGCGGCGATGCGGCTCAGCACGGCAGCCGCATAGCCCGAGCCCGCGCCGATCTCCAGTACCGCGTCGCCCGCCTTCACTTCGGCAGCCTCGATCATCAGCGCGACGATGAAGGGCTGGGAGATGGTCTGGCCCTGGGCGATGGGCATGGCTGCGTCCTGGTAGGCGAAGTCCTCGAAGCCGGCTTCGACGAAAAACTCGCGCGGCACGGTGCGCATCGCCCGCAACACCGCGGCGGCGCGGATGCCGCGGGCGGCCAGCTGTGTGGCCACCATGCGCTCGCGCCGCTCGGCGTAATCCACGTTCATGGCGCTCAGAGATCCATCAATTCGCTGGACGTGCAGTCCCGGCCGCGCTCCTTGGAAACGTAGAGCGCCCGGTCGGCACGCTCCAGCACGGCATCCAGCGCCTCGTCCGGGCGGGCCTGCGCGACGCCAGCCGAGAAGGTGTAGGCAATACCGGCATGCGGCTCCAGCGTGTGGCGCACCCGCTCGAGCGCGGTGCAGGCCTCCGCCATCTCGGTGCCCGGGAGCAGCAGGAGGAATTCCTCGCCGCCGATGCGGCCCATGGCCTGGCCGGATCGCAGATGGGCCTGGGTGTGATCGCAGAAGTGGCGCAGCACGGCGTCCCCGACGGCGTGGCCACGTGTGTCGTTGACTCTCTTGAAGTGGTCCAGGTCCAGCAGCGCAAGGCTCACCGGCTGGGAATGCCTGCGCGGGTCGTTCAGGGCGCTCAGCGCGAGCTTCAGGATGTGCCGGCGGTTCGGCGTGCCGGTCAAATCGTCGGTAAAAGCTGCCTGAACCGCCAGCTCGTGCGCACGCTCCAGCTCCGAAGCCATCCGCTGGTTGGCTCTCAACAGGCGCTCGCAGTCGTCCTTCTGATCACGCAGCGACTTGCGCTGCCGATAGAGGGCGACAAACGCACCGACCTTGCTTTCCAGCACCTGAGGGTGCACCGGCTTGATCAGGAAGTCGACGGCGCCGGCCTCGTAGCCACGGAAAGTCCGCGCCGCATCGCCGCTGGCGCCCGTCAGAAAAATGATGGGAACTTCGCGGGAAAGCGCGTTGTCGCGCATCGATTCGGCAAGCTGGAAGCCATTGACGTCGGGCATGTTGACGTCAACCAGCGCCAGCGCAAAGTCGTGCTGCGTCAGCCGCTGCAGCGCCACCGCAGCAGACTCGGCGGATACGACCTCGATGCCGGGACGATCCAGGATCAGCTTCGTCGAAACAAGGTTGTCCAGGTTGTCATCGACATGGAGGATGAAGGCGGTCTCACGAGCAGGCAGCGCAAGCTCCCGGGAGGACGTTGGGGGTGCGTGGCAATTGGCGCTCCCGCAGCGCTGCCGCGCCTGGCTGATACTCGCGCCGTCAAGCCGACATCAGGAATCTGCGTGAACACGTCCCCGATCAGCGACGACCTGGTAGACCGCGTTCGCCACGCGCTGGCTGAGGTCGCCGACGTGCGAGAGAAGCGCATGTTCGGCAGCGCCGGCTTCATGGTGCGAAACCACCTGTGCGTGACGGCGCGGCCCGAGCGGCTGATGTGCCGCATCGACCCGGCGCTGCACGAGATGGCGCTCCAGCGTGACGGTGTCGAGACGGTGGTCATGAAAGGCCGCCCCTACCCAGGCTATGTGTTCGTCGCCGCGACGGCGGTACAGACGAAGGCGGCGCTGGACTATTGGATCGAACTGTCCCTGAAGTTCAACGCGACGCTGCCTGCGGCCAGCGAGAAAAAGAGAGCGACGCGAGGCAAGCCCAAAGGCGTCTAGCGCGCGCCTTGGGTCTGCGGCAATTGGCCATCGAATTCCCCGCGCGCCGGGTAGTCGTTCTTGATCACGAAGTCGAGCGCCTGAACCAGATCGGCAAAGTTCGGGCGGGCGAACGGCATGGACTGCACCGAGAGCCAATACAGCGTCCGGTCGGGTCTCACCAGAAACAGACCGGGTTCGGAAAACAAGGCCGGCTCCTCGATGCCAATGGACGTCTTGCCTCGCGAACTCGACACGTAAAGTCCCCAAGCGCGGGCCACTCGCAGGTCGAGGCCGTAGCCGATGCGAAGCTTGTTCGCGCCGATCTTGTCGGCCATCTGCCGAGCGCGGTCTTCACCGTCCGAGCTGATGGCGATGACGCCAACGCCGCGCTCGTTGAAGGCTTCCATCTTGCTTTCCAGCTCTCGCAGGTAGGTGGCGCATATCGGGCAATGCAGGCCACGGTAGAAGCTGATCAGCATGAACCTGTCTGAATGCTCCTCGGCGAGGTCAAAGTTCCCATGGGCCAACGTCGGCGCCGCCAGCGGCGGGACGGTGCTGCGGGGTTGAAGCATGGTCTTCCTTCCGATTGCTTGACGAGATGCGTGCACGATGCCAGATTTGTGGCAATCAATTGTCCGAAATGCATGATCCAAAGTCCGACATGAAGCCACAACCTCGCCTGGACCGCCTGAGCGCATTCCTTTCAGCCTTCCCTTTGGGGGTCCGCGCGACGCAGGGCGACGAGAACCCTGAACCCGCACATTTGTTTCTCTTGGAAGGCCCCGAACCCCGTTCACGCCGCATCGTTTTCTGCAGTACAGGCAGGCGCCGACCGGCATGCGCCGGCGAGGTGTTGCTCGGGGCCGTGGTCGACTTCGGTGGCGATGCGAACCCGCTTCTGCGATCCATGCCGACCGAGATCGCGCTCGACACATCACAGACCGATCCGCTATGGGCGATTGCGACCCAGTTCCACGCCGAAGCCACCGTCGCGCGTTGCGGTGGCGCCGCGGCCTTGGCGCGGCTGGGCGAACTCCTGGTGCTGATGGTCTTTCGCCAAGCCATCGACCAGGGTGCAACGCAACCCGGGGTGCTGGCTGGCCTGGCTCATCCACAGCTTCGCTACGCGGTTGGTGCGTTGCTGGAGCATCCCGCTCGCAACTGGCCGATGGAAGAACTGGCTGCACGCAGCGCGCTGTCGCGCAGTCAGTTCATGCTGGCCTTCAGGCGCACGCTGGGCATGACGCCGGGCGCGTTCCATACTGCTTGGCGACTCACGCTCGCGCACCGCAGTCTGCAGCGCGGTGAGCGCGTCAAGGCCGTCTCCGCCGCGTGCGGATACGGCAGTGCAGCAGCCTTCAGCCGTGCCTATGTGAAAGCGTTTGGCCACAGCCCTTCGGGTGCCGCATCGAACGGACAGAGCGCGCCATCCGGCGCGTGACAGGTCGCCGCCGCCACCAAGCACGACGGCACAAATCGGCGCAAACACGGCGCGTGATCAAGGGCGTTGACGCGCCTAGGCCAATTGTCCTAAACTTTCTAGGACGATTGACCTAAAACGCGTTCATGACGGACCTCTTCTCCTGCGATACGTCCTGCGGCGGCCAGCGCGCTCATATCGGCGACTCTGTCGTCGGCCTCTTCGCCAAAGGAGCGCAGCGATGAAACCGGCAGTGGATGAGCCGTCGACGCGGGAGCAAATCGTCCAGGCGGCGGACCAGTTGTTCTACGAGCGTGGCTTCGAGAAAACCTCGTTCGCAGACATCGCGGGAAGTGTCCAGATTTCGCGCGGCAACTTCTACTACCACTTCAGGTCCAAGGACGACATCCTGGCAGCCGTGATCGCGCTGCGCACCGCCAGGACGGCCGCCATGCTGCAAGCCTGGGCGTGCAAGGCCTCGACACCGGTCGGGCGGCTCCATTGCTTCGCGCAGATGCTGATCCAGAACCGCAAGAACATCCAACGCTTCGGCTGCCCCGTCGGCACGCTGTGCGCCGAGTTGTCCAAACTGGATCACCCGTCACAACGGGATGCCGGAATGATCTTCGGTCAGTTCCGCACGTGGCTGCGCGAGCAGTTCGAAGCCCTCGACCCCAACGCCGACGCGGATGCCCTGGCGCTGCATCTCCTCAGCCGCAGTCAGGGCATCGCGTCGCTGGCCAACGCGTTTCACGACGAGGGCTTTATCCGGCACGAGGTTGAGTTGATCGCGGCATGGCTGGAGTCGCTGACGGTACGGGAGGCAAGTCGGCGCGGCAAACGCAATGTCTCGTAATGATTTTTCAAGGGTGAAAGCATGTTCATCGTCTTTTTGAGATTCGGCCAGAACCGCGCGCAGGCGGGTCAGTGGATGGCGGAGCACAACAAATGGCTGGCCGAGGGCTTCGAATCCGGCGTCTTCGTGATGGCTGGCTCGCTGGAAAACGCGCAAGGCGGCGTCCTGATCGCACGAGATATCGAGCAGGTGGCGTTGCTGGAGCGGGTGAGGCAGGACCCCTTTGTCATGCACGGCGTCGTTGCCGCCGAAGTGCACGGCTTCAAGCCGTCCCGCCTTGCTGATGGCTTGGGAGCCGTTTTCGAGCCTCCGTCCCTGGCGAGCTCTTCGACGGCACGCGCTCACGTTCTTGAGTGAATGGCTGGGCGCTTGCGGCGCAGCGAAGGCCCTTCCTACACTCGGCCAGGAATTGCGAGCGGCACACGCAGTGGATGTCGTCATGATCGCGGTCCGAGCCTTTCGACCTCTCGTTTCACGCCATTCATGCCATGAAGCTCAAGCCACTGCCCAGGACCGTCGCCATCGTCATGGCCGGCTTGATCGCCGCTACCACGCAGGCTCAACCGGCCGAACCCTTCCCGGTCCATATCGAGGTGGATGCCGGTCGCACAGCGGGCGATCTCAAGCCCATCTGGCGCTTCTTCGGCGCGGACGAGCCCAACTACGCGACCATGAAGGACGGCCGCAAGTTGATGAAGCACCTGGGCGACCTGCGGCCGGGGAGCGTGTACTTCCGCGCGCACAACCTGCTGAACACGGGTGACGGCACGCCGGCGTTCAAGTGGGGCAGCACGAATGCCTACACCGAGGACCGTGACGGCAAGCCGGTCTACGACTGGGCCGTCACCGACCGCATCATCGACAGCTACCTCGAACGCGGCGTGCGGCCCTACCTGCAGATTGGCTTCATGCCGCAGGCCTTGTCGAGCGCCAAGCCGGGCACGCCGTACCAGCACAGCTGGCGCCCCGGCTTCGCCTACGACCTGATCGCCGGCGGCTGGAACGCCCCGCCGAAGGATTACGCCAAGTGGGCCGAGCTGGTCTTCCAGTGGACCAGGCACTGCGTGGAGCGCTACGGCCGCGAGGAAGTGCTGCGCTGGTACTTCGAAGTCTGGAACGAGCCCAACGGCCCGGCCTACTGGACCGGCACGCAGGAAGAGTTCAACAAGCTGCATGACTACGCCATCGACGCCGTGCGCCGCGCACTGCCCGAGGCCCGCGTGGGTGGCCCCGACGTTGCGGGCTCCGGGGGGGCGTTCATGGACGCCTTCCTCAAGCATGTCGTCAGCGGCCGCAACCATGCGACGGGGCAGATCGGCACGCCGACCGATTTCCTCGCCTTCCACGCCAAGGGCAGCCCTCGGTTCGTCGACGGGCATGTGCGCATGGGCATGGCGCCCCAGTTGAGCGGCATCGCCAACGGCTTCCAGAAGATCGCCGCGGTGCCCGAGCTGAAGGACAAGCCCATCGTCATCGGCGAGAACGACCCGGAAGGCTGCGCCGCCTGCCCCGGCCCGCAGAACGCCTACCGCAACGGCACCATGTATTCCAGCTACACGGCGGCCAGCTACAAGCGCATCTGGCAACTCGCCGACCGCCACCAGGTGAACCTGGAAGGCGCGCTGACCTGGGCCTTCACGTTTGAAGACCAACCCTGGTTTGCGGGCTATCGCCAGCTGGCGACGAATGGCGTCGACCTGCCGGTCCTCAACGTGTTCCGCATGTTCGCCAAGCTGGGGCCGACGCAGTTGCGCGCCACCAGCGACGCCGAAGTGGCGCTGGAGGACATCGTGGCGAACGGGGTCCGCGGCCGCCCGGATGTGGGCGTGCTGGCCACCCGCACGCCCGACGGCAAGATTGCCGTGATGACCTGGCACTATCACGACGACGATGCCAGCGGCCCGGATGCGGCGGTCAGCTTGAAGCTGGCGGGCCTGGGCGGGCAGGCCACGCGCACGGTGACGCAGTGGCGCGTCGACAAGGCCCACGCGAACGCATTCACGGCTTGGCAGGCGATGGGCGCGCCCCAGGCGCCGGACGCGAAGCAGTACGCCCAGCTGGAAGCCGCCTCGGTGATGGCGCCGGCCGCGCTGCCGGCGCTGGCGGTGGCCAATGGCAGTGCGACGCTGAGCTTCACGCTGCCACGGCAGGGTGTGTCGCTGCTCGTCATCGAGTAGGCGCAAGTACACCCGGTGAACGTCAAGCTTGCAGCACTGAAGTGGCTGGCCGGCCTGCTCGTCTGCGGCCTGCTGGCGCCGCTGGCGCTGGCCGCGGACGCGCCGCGCACCGAGACGCTGATGCTGTCGGGCACCGGCCCGGATGACGCGCTGGACTGGGACTTCGTCATCGACGGCGGGCAGCGCGCGGGCGAGCAGGCGCGCATCAAGGTGCCGTCCAACTGGCAACAGCAAGGCTTTGGCCACTACCAGTACGGCTACGACAAAGGCCCGCGGGCGGCGGACAAGGCGACCTACCGACGCCGCTTCAGCGTGCCGGCCGAGTGGCAGGGCCGCACGGTCCGCGTGGTCTTCGATGCGGTGATGACCGACACCCTCGTGAAGGTCAACGGCAACGTCACGGGGTCCATCCACCAGGGCGGGTTCAACCGCTTCAGCCACGACATCACCCGCTGGCTCAAGCCGGGCGAGGACAACGAGATCGAGGTGCAAGTCAGCGAAGCCTCGGCCGCCACGGCCACCGACATCGCCGAACGCCATGGCGACTACTGGGTGTTCGGTGGCATCTACCGGCCGGTGTGGCTGGAGGCGTCGCCGCTGCAGTCCATCGCGCACGTGGCCATCAACGCCCAGGCCAGCGGCGAGCTCACGGCCGACGTGACGCTGCGGGCGCCGCGCACGGTGACCCGGCTGGCGGCCCAGGTCACCACCCGCGACGGCACGGCCGTGGGCCAACCCTTCTCCACCGCGATTCCCACCGGCGGCGCCGGGCGCGCGCGCATCCAGGGGCGGGTCGAGCAGCCGCTGCTCTGGTCCGCCGAAACGCCGCACCTGTACTCCCTGCAGCTCACGCTGTTCGAAGGCGACAAGGCCGTCCACCAGGTCAGCGAGCGCTTCGGCTTTCGGACCTTCGAGGTGCGTGAGGGCCAGGGGCTGTACCTCAACGGCCAGCGCATCATGCTCAAGGGCGTGAACCGCCACAGCTTCCGCCCGGAGACGGGTCGTGCGGTGTCGCGCGCCCAGGCCTATGAGGATGCGCGCCTCATCCGATCCATGAACATGAACGCCATGCGCGTGGCCCACTACGCGCCCGAGAAGGCCTTCCTGGAGGCGGCCGACGAGTTGGGGCTTTACGTCATCAACGAGCTGAGCGGCTGGCAGAAGGCCCATGACACCGAGGTGGGCCGCAAGCTCGTGCGCGAGCTGGTGGAGCGGGACATCAACCACCCGAGCATCCTGTTCTGGTCCAACGGCAACGAAGGCGGCTGGAACCGCGAGCTGGACGGCGACTTCGCCCTCTACGACCCGCAGGCGCGGCCGCTGATTCACCCCTGGGAGGCTTTTGGCGGCATCGACACCAAGCACTACCCGCGCTACCCGGACCTGCAGCGCCGCCTGGCCGGCCCGCTGCTGGTGATGCCCACCGAGTTCCTGCACGGCCTGTTCGATGGGGGCCTGGGCGCCGGCCTGGACGACTACTGGCGAGCCATGAGCGCCTCGCCGCGCGGCGTGGGCGGCTTCCTTTGGAACCTGGCGGATGAAGGCCTCGTGCGCACCGACCAGGGCGGGCGCATCGACGTGTTCGGCACCTACGCGCCGGACGGCATCGTCGGCCCCCGGCACGAGAAGGAGCCCAGCTACTACACGGTCAAGGAGATCTGGTCACCGGTGCAGATCACGCCGCCAACGCTCGACGATCAATTCAACGGCGTGCTGAAACTGCGCAACGCGTTCGATTTCACGACGCTGGCGGCGGTGCGCTTCCAGTGGGAATGGATTCGGTTCGCCCAACCGCAGGACCGCAGCCCGGACGCCCGCGTGCTGGCCCAAGGCGACCTCGCCGGGCCGGCCGTGGCTCCGCATGCCGCGGGTGAATTGAAGCTGCCGCTGCCCGCGGCCTGGCGCGAGGCGGATGCGCTGCGCCTGACGGCAATGCAAGGCGACCAGCATCTGTGGACCTGGGTCTGGGCAGCGCCGGACCGGCCCTCCCACCTCGCGCGCCAGCATGCCGGCGCGCCCGCGGTGGTAAGAGACGGCGACAGCATCCGGCTGCAGGCCGGCGCCATGTCCGCGCGCTTTGATGCCCGTACCGGCCTGCTGCTCGAACTGGCAAGGGGCGGCAAGGCGCAACCCTTGTCCAACGGGCCGCGCCTGGTGGTCGCCCGGCCCAGGCAGGCCGCCGAGCCGGCATGGCTGGAACCGGCCGCCGCGGCCGACGGCGTCTACGAGTTCCCCACGCCGACGATGGCCAATGTTGCAACCATCGACCTCGGCATCACCGAGACCGATGGCTGGGCGAGCTTCAGGCTGGATCTGTCCGCCGATGGCCAGCGTTGGAAGACCGTCTTTGACGGCGCACGGGTGGCGCGCGACGGCCAGACCTACATCTTCCCGCCCCAGGCCGTGAAGGCACTGCGCGTGACCCGCCTGGCGGGCGTGCGGCGCACGCCCTCGGTGGTGTCTCTGCGGCTGGCCTTCGAAGCAGACCGCTTCGCCGTGCCGGCGGCTCAGGTCGCCGTGACCGCAGGCACCGGGCCGCAAGGCGCCTGGCTGGAAGCGCCTGGCGCCGGCGGGCTGGACCGCGTGCGCTGGACGCTCGGCGAGGACGACGACGGCGGCGTGCTTGCGCTGGACTACGGCTACCAGCTCCAAGGCCCCACGCTGTACCACGGTGTCGGCTTTGATCGGCCGCTCGTTGAGGCCAGCAAGCCTCGCGCGCTCGTGCGCGGGCCGAGCCCCGTCTGGCAGAACCGCCTGCGCGGGCCCGTGCTTGGTGTGTACGACATCGCGCCGCCTGCCGGCTATTTCGCGGACCCGCGCTGGCTGCGGCTGATCTCACCAGTTGGGGACCTCACCATCGTCAACGACGGGGCAGGCTATCTGCAACTGGGCGCGAGGCTGGCAGACTTCCCGACCACCAGCGTGGATTTCCCAGCCAGCGACATCGGCTTCCTGCACGCCATCCCCGCCATGGGCGCCAAGGGCCAGGCCGCTGACCTGACCGGGCCGGCGGGTGAGCCGGCCCTGGCGACGGGACGCTACGGCGGCCGGTTGCTGCTGCGGTTCTGACGGCCGCATGACGCTGCCCGGTTGCACAACGATCACAGGAGACCCATTGAACCCCCTTCACGTCATGCGGGCCGCGGCTTGCGGCCTGCTCGCCCTGGCGGCCACGGCATCATCTCAGGCGCAAGACATCGCCCTGGGCCAACGACTGTTCGACAGCAACTGCGCCATGTGCCACACCGTGACACCGGGCAGGCGCGCGCTGATGGGCCCCGGCCTGCATGGCATCGTCGGCCGCAAGGTGGGTGAAGCGCCGGGCTTCGGCTACTCGGCGGCGCTGGCCGAGCTGGGTGCGAAGGGCAAGGTCTGGACGAAGGCGGAGTTGGACCGCTTCTTGGCCGACCCCGCGGCCTACGCCCCGGGCACCACCATGCCGATCAGCATGGCGGACAAGGCACAACGCCAGGCGCTGTTGACCTATCTCGAAAAGCTTTCAGGCCCGGCGACCACGGTGGCGGTGAGCACTGCGGCCAGCAAGCCGGCGGTCCCTGGTGCAGACGTGGGCAGCTGGAGTGCTGATCGACCGGGGCGGATTCATGAGTGGAAGGTGGCCGACCTGCCCACGCCCTTCGCCACCGAAAGCGCAAGCAACGGGCCCCGCACGGTGCCACGCCCCGAGGGCGCGTTGCCGTTAGTTCCCGAGGGCTTCAAGGTCAGCTTGTGGGCCAGGGACCCTGATCGCGGCCGCGTCATGGTCAAGGCACCCAACGGGGACATCTTCATCTCGTCCACGACGAAACGGCTGGTCAAGGTGTTCTGGTCGTCCACGGGCGAGACCGCCGATGTGGTGAGCACCTTTGCGTCGGGCATGGACCGCCCCTTCGGCCTGGCCTTCTGGCCGACAGGCTCCGACCCGCAGTACCTCTACGTGGCCTTCGTCAATTCCATCGTTCGATATCCGTACCGCAACGGCGACCTTGTGGCCGGCGGCGAACCCGAAGTGGTCGTTCCCAAGCTGTCCCAGGCCGTCGGCGCGCACTCGTCCCGGACGCTGGTGTTCTCTGCCGACGGACGCACGATGTTCCTGTCCATCGGCTCGGCGACGAACGTCGCCGAGGGCATCGGCAAGACGCCGCCCGAGCCGCTTGCCGGCTGGGAAGCCAGGCACGGCCTGGGTGCAGCCTGGGGTGAGGAGGAAGGCCGCGCCGTGGTGCTGGCGTTCGATGCCGATGGCAAGAACCGGCGCACCTATGCCGCGGGGCTGCGCAACTGCGTCGGCATGTACCTCTACCCACGCACCGGGAACCTGCTGTGCAGCGTCAACGAGCGCGATCTGCTGGGCGACAACCTGCCGCCGGACTACCTGACCCGGGTGAAGGAAGGCGCCTTCTATGGCTGGCCCTGGTTCTACATCGGCGCCCATGAAGACCCCCGTCTCGCCGGCCATCGACCCGACCTTCGCGACAAGGTGACAGCGCCCGATCTGCTGCTGACGGCACACGCGGCGCCACTCGGCATGGTCATGTACGAGGCGCCGCCGGCCGCCCCTGCGGCGTTCGCGAAGGCCTACGACGCCGACCTGTTCGTCGCCTTTCACGGCTCCTGGAACCGGCAGACGCGCACGGGGTCGAAAGTGGTCCGGGTGTTCATGAAGGATGGCGTGCCGACGGGCCGCTACCAGGACTTCGTGACGGGTTTCGTCGCCAGCGACACCGAAGTCTGGGGCCGGCCCAGCTCGGTCGCCGTGCAGAAGGACGGCTCACTGCTCGTGGATGACGATGTGACCGGCGAGATCTGGCGCGTCGCTCCGAAATGAATGTTCCAGGCTGACCGACGACGCGTTGCCCGTTGCCCGGCACGCCCCCTAGATTGGCAGCTGCCCGGGGCGTCCCACCGGACCGGAAACATGTTCTCCTTGCCGGCGGACCGTTCACCTGATTCCGTTGTCAGGTTTTTCGTCTCCGTCAGCCAAGGAACATCATGACTCGCTCACGAACGTTGCTCAGCGCGCTTCTTTGCGCTTGTGCGGTTTTGCCGTTTGGCGCGGCGCATGCGCTCGGCGTCGTCACCTATGTGGGTCACGCGGCCGCTGACAATTTCAATCCGCTCAATCGCCTGAATGACATCGACCACGGGACGACCTTTGCGCCTGCAAGCTACGGGGTGAACGTGGATGGCAACGTCGCCACCTCGATCACCGATTCGGCCCAGGGGGGCTCGGCTTATGCCTATTCCCTCTCCGTGGCTGCGTACTCGCCCGTCCTCGGATTCACCGTCGGCGGTGGTGCTGGAGCGACCACGACGATTCATTACCAGGTCATGCTGAGCGGCCCGGCCGCGGCAACGGTAGTGCCGGTGCACGTCCTCGCCCACGGCTTGGTCGACGGCGAAGGAAGTACGCAGGCATCGGCCTCCTTCTCCGTGAACTACGACAGCGGCGGCGCTGGCGCGATTTTGCTCGCCGGCATCAACCTCAACGGAGTGAGTGGCAACAGCTTCTCGTTCGATCAGGTCACCAACTTCAAGGTCAATGCCGTCTTTGATGTCTACCTCCGTGCCGATTCCGGCTCGGGCGGCCCCGGCGGGCCGGCAGGCTGGTCGAAGGCCTTCGTTGACCCTTCGTTCACGATCGACGACCCGGCGCTGGCCGCGCTCTACCACTTCGAAGGCATTCCTAGCGCCGTGCCTGAGTCGGCGACCTGGGCGCTCACGATGTTGGGGCTGGGCGTGGTTCTCGGCGTGCGGCGCCGGCGGACTGCGCTCGTGCCAGTGCCCGAATCGCAATGATTGGTTAACTGGCCCCAGTAGGCGGCCGCGCCATGCGCCTCAAATGGTCGCTCCGCTAGACTGACGACCATGCGCCACGGCCTGACGACCTTCCTGCTGATGCTGTGCATGTGCTGGCAAGCGCTCGCCCATGCAGGCGTTGCCGTGGGGATGGCGGGCCAGGAAGAGCAGCAGCATGCGTTGATGCACCTCGAGGGCCAGGGGCACCATCACGATGGTCACGGCGACGCCAGCGGCGTCCACGAGGACCAGTCGCTCGCCTCGGCCCATCATCTGGCCAGCGACTGCGGTTTGCATTCACCGGTCCTGATGACCCGTGTTGACCTGCACTTGCCGCAACTGCCGCCGGCGATGCCGGTGCAAACCGCGGCGACGCCGCCCCCGCCGCCCTGCCTTGCCGGCCCCGAGCGGCCGCCCAAAGCCCAGTCCTGATCCCGCCGCGACCCGCGCGTGCACACGCGCGGCCGTCTGTCGCTCTGGCGGTGACCTCTTGCGCATGACCAGCCCTGGGCCGGTCCCATGCCGGTCGCCGCCGCTTTCGCATCAGGACCATCGTGAAACTTCCTCCATGGTTGGCGCCATGGCTCGCCGGCAGCGCCCTTGCTGCCAGCGCGCTCGCCTGTGCCGCCCAACCCCTATCGAATTCCGCAGCGCTCGCGGCCAGCCGCCCCAGCCTGGCCCAGGCGATTGACGCCGCCTGGCAGCGCTCCGCCGAGGTGACGCAGTCGCAAGGCCAGCAGCGCCAGGCTCGCGCCGAGCAGGCCGTCGCCGCCAGCTGGCTCGCCGCGCCGCCAGCGCTGCAGCTGTCCCAGCGTGAAGGCCGCGGCAATGGCGCCAGCGGCCAGCGCGAAACCGAGGTCGGCATCGCCCTGCCGCTGTGGCGCATCGGCGCCCACGCAACCGCCGGCCAGGCCGCCCAAGCCGGCCTCGACTGGAGTGCCGCCGCCGAGCGGGCCGCCCGCCTGCACGTGGCCGGCCAGGTGCGCGAAGCCCTTGGCCAGCTGAGCGGCCTGGAGGCGGAGCAGCGCCTGGCCGCGCTGCAAGGCCAGTTGCTCGGTCGCCTGGCCGAAGACGTCGAGCGCCGCGTCAAGGCCGGCGACCTCGCGCCTGCCGACGCGATGGCGGCCCGGGCCGAGTGGCTGTCCAGCCAGGCTCTGGAAGCCGAGGCTGCACTGAAGCTGCACGCCCAGCAGACGCAATGGCAACTGCTGACGGGCCTCGCCGTTGCCGCGCGGTTCGAGCCCCCGCCCGCAGGGGCGACCTTCGACCTCGATGAGGCTCACCCCGAACTGCAGCTCGCCGCGCGCGCCGTCGACCGTGCCCAGCGCCAGCTCGCCCTGGCACAGGCCCAGCGCGGCGACGGCCCCGAGCTGGGCGTCAACCTGCGCCAGGAACGCCCCGGCCAGGGCAATCCGGCATTGAACAGCATAGGCGTCGCGCTGCGCCTGCCTTTTGCTGCATTTGGCACCGAGACGCACGCCCAGCCGCGCATCGCCACCGCGCTGTCCGAGGTCGACATGGCCCTGACCCAGCAGCAACGCACCCGCGACCGCCTCGCGGCCGAGCTGGAGCTGGCACGCAGCCAGCTGCAAGGTGCTCAAGCCCAGACCCGCCTCGAAACGCAGCGCGCCACGCTGCTGCGCGAGCGGGCGGGCCACATCGACAAGGCTTTCAAGGCGGGCGAAGCGCCGCTGCCCGAACTGCTGCGCGCCCTCAGTGCCGCCGCCCAGGCCGAGGCCGCCAGCGAACGCCAGCAAGCCCATCTGCGCCTGGCCCAGGCGCGACTCCAACAAGCCCAAGGATTGCTTCCATGACCTCCCTTTCCCTGCTGCGCGCCCTCGGCGCCGCTGCGCTGGCCGTGAGCCTGGGCGCTGCGGCCGGCCCCGGCGCCCACGGACCCAACGGCGAACATCTCGACGGCCCGGCCGCCACCACCGCGCCCGCCGGCAGCCGCCCGCGCATCGAAGCCAGGAGCGAGCAGTTCGAGCTGGTCGCCACGCTCGCCGGCGGCGAGTTCTCGATGCTGATCGATCGCTTCGCGACCAACGAGCCGGTGCTCAAGGCGCAGGTCGAAATCGAGTCCGGCGGTCTCAAGGCCAAGGCTCCCTTCCATGACGACATCGGCGACTACGCAGTCGCCGACGAGGCGATGCTGAAGCTGCTCGGCAAGCCCGGTGACCACGCCATCGTCATCACCGTCATCCACGGCAACGAGTCGGACCTGCTGGACGCGACCCTCAAGGTCAGTGCCGAGCAGGCCCTGGCCGCGGCGCAGGCACCGCACGCGCACGAGCCCGGCGATGACCACGGGCACGACCACCCCAGCGGCTCACGCAAGCTGTGGACAGGGATGGGCGTCATCGCGGCGGCGCTGATCGCCCTGGCTGCATGGCGCCGCCGCGCCGGCGCCAGGACCGGGAACGGAGGCCAGGTATGAAGCGCCCGCTGCTGACCCTTGGACTGCTGCTGGCCGCCACGGCCAGTCTCGCCGGTCCCGGCGCCCATGGCCCCAATGGCGAACACCTCGACCAGGCCGGCCCGACCAGCGCCTCGGGCCTCGTGCGCCTGCCCGACGGCAGTGTCAACGTGCCCAAGCTGGCCCAGCGCCGCTTGGGGCTGCGCACGCTGATCGCACCCGAGACGGAGGCCGCCGCGACGCTGGAGCTGCCCGGCCGTGTGGTGCAGGACCCCAACGCCAGCGGCCGTGTGCAGGCCAGCCATGGCGGCCGTATCGAACCCGGCCCCAAGGGACTTCCTGTGCCCGGCCAGGCCGTGCAAAAGGGGGAAGTCCTCGCCTGGCTGCACCACCACGCCGAGCCTTTCGCTCAGGCCAACCAGGAAGCCCAGCGCGCCGAGCTGCGCGCCGGCCGCCAGCTCGCCGAGCTGCGCCTGAAGCGGCTGGAAGGGCTGGAGGGCACGGTGCCGCGCAAGGAGATCGAGGCGGCGCGGCTGGAGGCCGAGTCCCTGGCCGCCCGCGAGCGCAGCATCGCCGCGAGCCTCGACCAACGCGAGCCGCTGCGCGCGCCGGTGTCGGGCGTCATCGCCCGCTCCGAGCTGATGGCCGGCCAGGTCATCGACGCGCGTGACGTGCTCGTCGACATCGTTGACCCGGCGCGGCTGATGGTCGAGGCACAGACGCCCGACGTGACGCTGGGCCAGCGCATTGCCGGCGCCGAGCTGGCGGATATCACCGGCGTGAAGCTGCAGCTCGCCGGCGTGCCCCGTGCACTGCGCGACGGCAGCTTGCCGCTGAGCTTTCGCGCACAGGCCGACAAGGCCGGGGAAGCGACATCGCTCGCCGTCGGCCAGACGGTCACGGTGATCGTCTCGATGAAGGACAAGGTCAAGGGTGTCGTGCTGCCGGCCGAGGCCGTCGTGCGCAGCCCGGTCAACGAGACCGTCGTCTGGATCAAGACCGGCGCCGAGCGCTACATGCCTCAGCCAGTGCAGGTGAAGCCGCTGGACGCCAAAACCGTGCTCGTCACGCGAGGCCTTGCGGCGGACAACCGCGTCGTCGTCGTGGGCGCGGCGCTCATCGCGCAGATCCGCTGAAGGGCCGGCCATGTTCAACTGGATCGTCCACACCAGCCTGCGCAACCGGCTCTTCGTGCTGGCCATTGCTGCGCTGCTGATGGCCTATGGCGGCCTCACCGCCTGGCGCACGCCGGTCGATGTGTTTCCCGACCTGAACAAGCCGCTGGTCACCGTGCTGACCGAGGCCGGCGGCATGGCACCCGAGGAAGTCGAGCAGCTCGTCAGCTTCCCCATCGAGACGGCGCTGAACGGCATGCCCGGCATCACGCGGGTGCGCTCGACTTCGGGTGTCGGCCTGTCTATCGTCTACGCCGAGTTCGACTGGGGCACCGACGTCTACCGCAACCGTCAACAGGTGTCCGAGCGGCTCGCGCAGCTGCGCGGCCAGCTGCCGGGCGACATCACGCCGACGATTGGTCCCGTCTCGTCCATCATGGGCGAGGTCATGCTGATCGCGCTGCCGCTCAGCGTAGGCCAGGCCACGCCCATGCAGGCGCGCGAGTACGCGGACTTCGTGCTACGACCGCGGTTGCTCGCCATCCACGGCGTGTCCCAGGTCATCCCCATCGGCGGCGAGGTGCGCACGCTGCGCGTCGAGCCCGACACCGTGCGCCTGGCGCAGCTGGGCGTCTCGCTGACGCAGATTGAGCAGGCACTACGTGGCTTCGCCGGCAATGCGGGCGGCGGCTTCATCGACCTGAACAGCCGCGAGTACCTGATCCGTCACCTCGGCCGTACCAACCGCATCGAGGACCTGCAGGGCATCGCTGTCGCCTGGAAGGATGGCCGCGCCGTCCTGTTGGAGCAGGTCGCCAGCGTGCGCTTCGCGCCTGGCCTCAAGCGTGGCGACGCCGGCTACAAGGGTGCGCCGGCCGTCATCGTCAGCGTGCAGAAGCAGCCCGCGGCTGACACGGTCCAGCTGACGAAGCAGATTGAGACGGCCCTCAACGAGCTGAAGCCCGGCCTTCCCAAGGGCCTGAGTGCGCCCAAGGTGCTATTCCGCCAGGCCGACTTCATCGAGGCCTCCATCGCCAACGTCACCGGCGCGCTGCGCGACGGCGCCATCATGGTGGCCATCGTGCTGTTCGCATTCCTGCTGTCGGTGCGCACGACGCTGATCTCGCTGATTGCCATCCCGCTGTCGCTGGCTGTCACCGCGCTGGTGTTCCGCCTGCTCGACCAGTCCATCAACGTGATGACGCTGGGCGGCCTGGCGATTGCCATCGGCGAGCTGGTGGATGACGCCGTTGTGGACGTCGAGAACATCCAGCGCCGGCTGCGCGAGAACCGAGCGCTGCCCAGCCCGCGGCCAGTGCTGGAGGTCGTGCGAACCGCCAGCGTCGAGGTGCGCACCGGCATCGTCTACGCGACCTTGATCGTCGTGCTCGTCTTCGTGCCGCTGTTCGCGCTGCCGGGCATCGAGGGTCGGCTGTTCACGCCGCTCGGCATTGCCTACATCGTGTCCATCCTGGCGTCGATGCTGGTGTCGATGACGGTCACGCCGGTTCTGAGCGCGTTCCTGCTACCGCGCATGAAGCGGCTGGACCATGGCGACAGCCCGTTGGTGGCACGGCTCAAGGGCTGGGATGCGCGGCTGCTGGCCTGGTCCTTCCCGCGCGCCAGGCTGCTGATCGCCGCGGCCGCCATCGCCGTCGCTGCGGCTGCAGCCAGCGTGCCGTTCTTCCCGCGCGCCTTCCTGCCGGCCTTCAACGAGGGCTCGCTGGTGCTGTCGCTAATGTTCAACCCCGGCACCTCGCTGGCCGAGGCCAACCGCATGGGTTCGCTGGCCGAGACGCTGATCAGCCAGGTGCCCGAGGTGACCCAGGTGGGCCGCCGCACCGGCCGCGCCGAACTCGACGAGCATGCCGAGGGCGTGCATTCGTCGGAGATCGACGTGGACCTGCGGCGCGGTGGCAAGCCTATCGACCGCGAGGCGGTGATGGCCAAGATCCGCGCCCAGCTCGCCTCGCTGCCGGCCCAGGTCGCCATCGGCCAGCCGATCTCGCACCGGCTGGACCACCTGCTGTCCGGCGTGCGCGCGCAGATCGCCGTGAAGATCTATGGCGACGACACCGACACGCTGCGCGGCCTGGCCGAGCAGATGCGCGCCGGGTTGAGCGGCGTGCCGGGCTTGGTGGACCTCACCGTCGAGAAGCAGGTGCTGATCCCTCAGATTGCCGTGCGGCTGGACCAGCGCAAGGTCGCCCAGGCCGGGCTGTCGCCGGGCGAGGCGGTGCGCGTATTACAGGCGTTGACCGACGGTGCCCATGGCGCGGAGATCGTGGACGGCCAGCGCCGCTATGACCTGGTGCTACGCCTGCCCGACGACCAGCGCGGCCCGCAGGACCTGGCGCGCACGCTCATCGACACACCGGCCGGGCGGCTGCCGCTGTCCAGCATCGCGACCGTCGAGGAGGCCGACGGGCCGAATCAGATCGGCCGCGAGAACGGCCGGCGGCGCATCGTGGTCTACGCCAACACCGACGGGCGTGACATGGGCCGGGTCATCGGCGACATCCGCCAGGTCATTGCCAAGACCGCCTTGCCTACGGGCGCCTTTGTC
The DNA here is from genome assembly GCF_054049335.1 of Roseateles sp. P5_E1. Taxonomy (NCBI): domain Bacteria; kingdom Pseudomonadati; phylum Pseudomonadota; class Betaproteobacteria; order Burkholderiales; family Sphaerotilaceae; genus Roseateles; species Roseateles sp. P5_E1. The sequence goes on along the minus strand of NZ_JBFUMN010000003.1, from coordinate 138,474 downwards.
AGCCTGGAGGGGCAGTTCCAGGCGCAGGAGCAGGCAACGCAGCTCATCGTTGGCCTGTCGCTGATCTCGCTGGCGATGATGTTCCTCGTGCTCTACACGCGCTACCGCTCGGCCGTGCTGGCCGGCATCATCATGGCCAACATCCCGCTGGCGCTGGTCGGCGCCGTCATCGCGATGTGGCTGGCCGGCGTGACGCTGTCGGTCGCGACGATGGTGGGCTTCATCACACTGGCCGGCATTGCCACGCGCAACGGCATTCTCAAGGTCAGCCACTACATCAACCTGTGCCGCTTCGAGGGCGAGCGCTTCGGCCTGTCCATGATCGTGCGCGGCTCGCTGGAGCGGCTGACGCCGGTGCTGATGACGGCCCTCGTCGCTGCCTTTGCGCTGACGCCGCTGCTGCTGGCCGGCGACGAGCCGGGCAAGGAGATCCTGCACCCGGTCGCCGTCGTCATCTTTGGTGGCCTGGTCAGCTCGACGCTGCTGGACACGGTGCTGACACCGGTCATCTTCTGGCTGGTGGGAGACAAGCCGCTGCAACGGCTGCTGGATCCCAGCGAGACCGAGACCCCGACGCAAGCCCAGGAAGCATTCTAGGAATCAACCAGGCCACGCGGCGCCGCCTGCACAAGAGCGCCGCACCCCGATTGGAGATGAACCCCATGAAGACCAAGCAACTGCTGATCACCGCCCTGCTGGCCGCGAGCGCCCTGGCGATGAACCCGGCGATGGCCCACGGCTCAGCCGCACCGCGCCACGGCGGCGTCGTCCAGGTCGCCAACGACGTGAACTTCGAGCTGGTGGTCGACGCCGACGGCGCGACCATCTACCTTGTCGACCATGACGAAGACATGCCCTCCAAAGGCGTCTCGGGCAAGCTGACCGTGCTGAACGGCGCGCAGAAGTCCGAAGTCGACGTCAAGGCCACCGAAGGCAACAAGCTGCGCGCCACCGGCGTGAAGATCGCCCCGGGTGCCAAGATCGTGGCCGTGCTGAACAACGTCGAGGGCAAGACCGCGACGGTGCGCTTCACCATCAAGTAAGGTGCCGTCATGACGAAACGACTGATTGCGCTCGGTGCTCTGCTCGCCGTTGGCACGCCACTCTGGGCGGCCGATGCGCCTCGCGACAACGCGTCGCTTGCAGCCAAAGCCGAGGCCGTGTTCGGCAAGCAGGCGGGCCAGAGCTTCGATGCGCCCGCGGTCAAGCCGAGCGCCTCGGCGCCGCGCACAGAGACCGTGACGGTGACGCTGGCCCCGGGCAAGGGTGCCGAGGTCCAGGCGGAACTCGACGCCGGCCAGGGTATGGTCTTTCACTGGTCCGCCAGCGCCGACGTGGCCGTGGACCTGCATGGCGAGCGGACCGGCTCGAAGGACGAGTACACCAGCTACGACATCGAAGGCGGCCAACGCCATGGCGCCGGCACCTTCGTGGCGCCGTTCGCTGGCACGCATGGCTGGTTCTGGAAAAACCGCAGCCAGCAGCCGGTCACGGTGACCCTCACGATCACGGGCTTTCACAAGCGGCTGGTCCGGCACGGTGGGCAGCCCTGAAAGCGAAGCCGAGCGTGCCCCTTCACCTGAACCTTCCTGCGCTGCGCGGCGGACTGCTGGCCTTGCTGGCGGCCGCGCTGTTCGGCGTAAGCACGCCCCTCGTGCAGAAGCTAGGCCAAGGACTGGGGCCGTTCACGACCGCGGCGCTGCTGTATGCCGGCGCGGGTCTCGCCGGCGCCTTGCTGCGCCAGAAGGCGGAGAAGGAGGCACGCGTGCTCCGCTCGGACCTGCCACGCCTGCTGGCCGTCGCCCTCTTCGGCGCGGTGATCGGCCCGGTGGCGCTGGCCTGGGGGTTGCAGCGCACCAGCGGCACCGGCGCGTCGCTGATGCTGACGCTGGAGGCCCTCTTCACGGCCGTGCTGGCCTGGCGCCTCTATGGCGAGTCGATGGACCGACGCGTCTGGACCGCGATGCTGCTGTTGCTCGCTGGAGGCGTGCTGCTCATCCTTGACCAGGGCCTGGCGTCCAGTGGCCAATGGATCGGTCTGCTCGCTGTGCTTGCCGCAACAGCCGCCTGGGGCACGGACAACACCTTGTCGCGAGCGCTGGCTGAGCGTGATCCCGGCCAGGTCGTGCTGGCGAAGTCCGCGCTCGGCGCCGCCGCGACCGCGGTGCTGGCCTTCATCGCGGGCGAGGCGGTGCCCGGCCTCGGCACCGCGGCGGGGCTGATGGGCATCGGCGCGACCGGCTATGGCCTGAGCCTGCGCTTCTATCTGCTGGCCCAGCGCGAGTTCGGTGCGGCGCGCACGGGCTCCGTGTTCGCTTTCGCGCCCTTCATCGGCGCGGCGCTGGCCTTCGGATTGGGGGACCGTTCAGCCGGCTGGGGCATGGCGGCGGGGGGCCTGCTGATGCTGCTGGGCGTCGCGCTGCACCTGGCCGAGTCGCACGACCATGAGCATGCACACGAGGCGCTGGAACACGAGCACGCGCACCGGCACGATGATGGGCATCACGACCATACCCACGACCCGATGCCAGAAGGCGCGCACAGCCACCAGCACCGGCACCAACCCGAGCGCCACAGCCATGCGCATGTGCCGGACGCCCATCACGGGCATGACCACTGAGGTCAACGCCCCAGGCGCGCTTTGACTGCCTCCACGAGCGGCGCGACGGCCGAAGGTGGAAACGGCGACACACTGCTGACGTTGATCTCGCAGAGCACGTAGCTGCCCGGCTGCTCGCCGAACAGGAAATCGCAATCCCACAGCATCGGCAGCTGGTCTCGCTTGAGGCCCACGCGCTCGCGCAGCAGGTCTATCCATCCGGACTCCAGGTGCTGCCGCAGCGCCTGGAACTGCGGCAGGTCCGCCGGGTGATAAAGCCGCGGGCTGGTGGCAGGCGGCGGCTCACCGTCCTTCGCTGGATGCAGCGCATTGACAGCCTGGTGCCCGAAACCGGCAACGCGGTCCTCGACGAGGTAGGCCCTCACCATGCCGTCGACGAGACGCGGCTGCCAGGCCTGGTCGATCATGTGGCCGCCGTTCTCCGGCTCGAAATAGGGCGCCAGCCGCTGCTGCAGTTCGTGCAGGCTGAGCAATTCCTCCTCGCTGCCCCGCTGCGCATGGCGCACCTTCAAAAGCGAAGCGCCGGTTGCCTCGACACGCCAGACGCCATTGCCACTTTGCCCGCGGTACTGCTTCAGCACACGCGCCCCGCTGGTCAGCCGCTGCGGTAACCCGTCGGCCAGTTGCACCAGGCTGTCGACGCGCACCGCATCGCTGCCGAAGGGCAGGTCGCGCACGTCGACAAGCACGTCCTTGGTGCCGAGCTTGAGCAGGGTGTCGGGATGCGTACTGACGAAGACGCCGCCCGCGGCCAGCTCGCGCAGCATTGCATCGAGCCGGTCACGGCGGCAGCCCGCCTCGATGGGGTTGCACCAGACCAGCAGGCCATCCACTCGCTTCAGCTGGGTAGCGACTTCATCGGCGAAGTCGTCGTGATAGACGGCCGGCTCGGCCGCAATGCCGGCGGCGGCAAAGGCCTCGAACAGCGCGGCAAAGCGACTCTCGTCCGGGTCATTGCGGTCGCGGGCCGCACGGTCTCCTGGATAGAGCAACGCCAGCGTGGGTGGGTGGTCAGCAGCCATGCGCGGACGGGCCGTTCAGGCTGGCTGGGTCAAGAGGAAGGTCCTGGGGGATGGCGTTCATGGCTTGTCCTCGGCGTTCTGAAAGGCAGTCAGCAGGCCCTCGAAGACCCCGGCGCTGACTTGCATCAACTGGTCGTCATCGGTGATGGCCTCGCGCATGCCGGCCAGCACGCGCTCGACGCCCGCGGCCTCCGGCGGCTGCACGCCGCCGATGTCCAGGCTGTGCACCAGCAGGCCCAGGCGCAGCAACGCAGGCGTCTCCAGGCCGAAGCTGGCGAGCAGCGTCTCGAAGGTCACGCGGGCGCCGACGTGGGTGAAGGAGGCGCCGTCGAAGTCAAAGCCGAGCGCCCTCTTCGGGCAATCGGCCGGCGACTGGAGCCACAGGATGCGGGCGTCGGGGTCGATGAAGCGGCGGATCAGCCAGGCGCAGGCCATCCGGTCCACCCACGGCCGGGCGCGCGTGGCCCAGATCCGCCCCTGGTAGTCGGCCCGATCCAGTGGCGTGATGGTTCGCACGGCGGGTTGAGGCTCATCCGGCGACAGCAGCCGGCTGGCCTGGTCCTCGAATTCTTCCAGTGCTTCGCGGGCCTGGCGTTGGGCCTCACCGGGAAAGAAGTCGATGGCGACGAACTGGTCGAAGGCCTTGCGCAGCTTGCGAGCCAGCTTGACCGACTCCATCGCCTGCTCGGCGCTGAGCCGCTTGCGACCGTCGGCGATATCGCCCAGCAGGGCCGCGAACTCGGCGCTGCGGTTGAACAGCGCAGGGAAATTTGCGTCGCCAGACTCCGTGCCCAGCAGATGAGCCGTACCGTCGTTCTGGCGCAGGTCGTCGGCAATGCCACCCAGCGCCGCCTCATGCGCCTCGGAGTGCGGCAGCAGGTAGACGCCGTCGCGCAGCACCGCCGCGCCGCAGCCCTTGAGCGCCCGCCAGACGCGCATGCGGGCGGCGGTGTTCTCGGTCGGCAGCGAGAGGATGAGGAGCAGCCACTTCATTTGGTTGAATATATAACATCATGTCTCGATCACAACATATCGTTCGAGTGCCGATATCTGAAAACCCACCATCACCCTGGAGATGAGGAGCCGTCGCGGCCGGGGAGCAGAAGGCGGAACGACGTGACGGCGGCTCCGGTGCCGAGCGTCAGCGTGCCGCCGTGCGCCTGCGCAATCTGGCGGGCGAGGCTGAGGCCTATGCCAGTGCCTTCGGGCTTGGTGGTGTGGAATGGGCGAAAGATGCGTGCGGCTGCTTCGGGTGGGATGCCCGGGCCGTTGTCGCTGACTTCGATCGCGAGGCCGCCATCGGCAATGCGAGCCGCCAGCGTCACTTGCCCGTCGTTGCGGTCCAGCACGGCCTCAGCCGCGTTCTGCAGCAAGGCCCACAGTGCCTGGCTGATTTGGTCTCGATCCAGCGGCCAACGCAGGTCGTCCGGGACTTCGACAGTCAACGCAATGCCCGGCCAACGGCCGGCGAACAGCCGCGCCAGATCGCCCAACATCGGCCGCACCGCCACCGGGAGCAGCAAGGGATCGGGCAGACGGGCCAGCGCGCGATAGGCCTCGGCGAAGCGCTGCAGGCCTTCCGCGCGGCGCGCCAATGTGGCGAGGATTTCCCGCAGCAGCGTCAGGTCGGCGTTGGGCTGCCCAACCGCCGCCAGCCCGCTCTCGGCCAGAGACGCGATCGGGGCCAGGCCGTTGAGCAGCTCATGGCCGAGGACCTGAATCAGTTCGGCGCTCGCGCGCGCCTCTGCCGCGCGTTCTTCCTGTTCGATGTCGATGAGCGCGACGACCATGCCGCTGCCCAGCATGATGCGATCGATGCGCCAGCTTCGCGCTTCATGGCGCAGATGGCGGGCATCGCGGTCCAACAGTTCAAGGGGCACCGGCAGGACGCGGTCGTCGGTAGCGAACAACCGGCGCGCGGCGCGGTTGAGCGCACGGGCGCAGCCGCCCTCGATCGCCAGTATTGGCGTCGGCGCGACGTCCAGCAGCAGGCGAGGCGTGGTCACATCCGGCGCTGGGGTGACAGGGTCGGGCGTCGATAGGGGCCTTGCGGCCCGACCCCAGTCCAGTGCGCCGAGCCAAAAGGCGACCAGCGTCGCCCCGACGAGCAGCCCCCAATAGCCCTGGTGCACTGCCGTGCCCGCGGCGACGCCGCATGCGACGAACCCGATCGCATGGAGTGCCGCCCGCAAGCCATGTCTAGAGCCCATGGCGCGCCATGCGGCGGTACAGCGCACCGCGGCTCAAGCCCAGCGCGGTGGCGGCATGCGTGACGTTATGGCGATGCTCACGCAACGCCGCTGCGATGACGGCGCGTTCGGCGTCGATCAAGTCGAACCCACCAGCCTGCGTTTGGGTGACGGGCACCGACACCGACGGTGCGAGTGCAGCGGTGGAGATCGTGCCGTCCTCGGTCAGGAGCACCGCACGCTCAATCGCAAGCGCCAGGCCGCGAACCTCGTCGGGCCATCCGCCCGCTTGCACCGCCGCCTCGGCTGCTTCGCTCAGTCTTGCCGCGGGGCGTGCGAATCGCTCGGCGGCGATGCGGGTGAAGTGCCGCGCGAGCAAGATCGCGTCATTTCCACGCGCAGCCAGCGGCGGTACGGCGATCTCGACAGTCGCCACACGACGCTGCAACGCCGGCGTCAGCGACGCCACGCTTTCCGCGATCGCGATGCATCTCACCGCAGGAGGCAGACGGTCGAGCAGCCGTGCCTGCGCCACCGCATCCAGCCGGTCGGGATGGCGCAACAAGACGGTACCCGTCGCCCCGTCGAGCCGATCCCATGCGGCATCGTCGCGCAGGTCGACGCGCAGCAGCGGCGTCGCGGCATCGGCTGAGTTGGCGTGCACCGCCAGCGCGGTAAGCGTGCGGCCGCTCCCCGCCGGCCCCGTGATGGTGACGCCCGCGCCAGTCGGACCGAAGCGGCGCACGAGATCGCGCAGCCGCTGCATCGCCGCGCTGTCACCGAGCAGCCGGGCCGGCTCCTGTGGCGCAGCGGCCTGCACCGCCGCCATCGGCCGGTTGCGCGCGACCGCGGCTTCGACCTTGGCAACCAACTCGGCGTTGCGCCACGGCTTCATCACGAAGTCCCGTGCGCCGGCCTGCATCGCCGCCACTGCGATGCGGATGCCGCTGTGCGCGGTGATGACGACGGCGCACGTCGCCGGGTCATCAGCAACGATCCGATGCAGGCATTCCAAGCCCTCGGCGCCGTCTGACCGGCCCGCGGCGAAGTTCATGTCGAGCAGCACCGCGTCGTAACAGGACGCGGCCAGGCGTGAATACGCGGCCTCCGGCCCGTTCGCGTTGTCCAGTCGATGCCCGGCGATACGGAACGCGATCTCCATCGCCTCTGCAACGGCCGGGTTGTCATCCACCAGCAGGATTGACAGGCTTTTCGACCGTCCACTTCCGGACGGTGTGTCCATCGCCGGACGGAGGGCCTCCTGTGGATCCTCGCTAAGTTGTTGCGGCATCACGTTTTAGTCCTTCAGGCCTTCTGCAACCACACTGTCAGCATGATGACCGAACGGCTCGTGCACGCAAATATGCCGCCTGCATCCATCACCGGCGTGGGCATGGACAGCCGCGTCGAACGCGCCGCGACGCCGTGGTGGCGCCACCGTGCAACGCCGATGGCGGCGACGCTGGTGCTGGCAACGGCGTTGGTCTGGCGCTTCCTGCCCGCCAGCGGGTCGACCGACATCGCCGCTGCCGACATCGAAAGCGGTGCGGTCGTCCGCGCGCCCTTTGCCGACTACCTGCCGGTGCGTGCCACGGTCGCTCCGAAGGTGACGACGCTCGTTGGTGTTCTGACCGGGGGGCATGTCGAGAAGCTGCTGGTGCAGGACGGCACGACGGTGGCTGAGGGCCAGGCGCTGGCGACTCTGGCCAATCCTGCCCTGCGGCTCGACGTGCTGACGCGCGAAGCGCAAATCGCCAGCCAGTTGGGCGGCATCGCGGGCGAGAACCTGGGTATTGCGCGCAACCGGCTGGATCGCGCGGCCCAGATCGCGCAGGCCACCTACGACCTTCTGAAGGCGCGGCGCGAACTGTCGACCCGCCAGCAGCTGCACGAAGACGGGTTCGTATCCGCGGCAGGAGTGAAGAGCTATGCAGAGGAGGCCGCCTATCAGCAGAAACGGCTCGACCAACTGCAAGCAGGCAACGACGACGAGGCGCGTATCACAGCGACCCAGGGCGCACGGCTGGATGACACGCGCGGGCAGTTGGAGCGCAGTTTGGCCGCGGTCCGCGCTGGCCTGGATACGTTGACCATCCGCGCGCCCAACGCCGGGCGGCTGATCAACTTCACGATCCAACCCGGCCAGACGCTGCGCCCCGGCGATGCGGCGGGGCAGGTCGACAGCGAAGGCTCGTGGAAGCTGACCGCGGACGTCGATGAATACTATCTTGGACGCATCGCCGTCGGCCAGCGGGCGAGCGCAGAGAGCCTCTCGCTGACCGTCTCGAAAGTGCTGCCTGCGGTGAAGGACGGCCGCTTCCGCATCGAACTCGCGGTCGAAGGCATGCCGCCCGCTGGCCTCAATCGCGGTCAGACGCTCGACATCCGCATCACGCTCGGCAGCACCGCACCCGCCCTGATCGCGCCGGTGGGTGGCTGGCTCGACGCTGGTGGCGGCACGTCGGTCTTCGTGTTCGACGCCGATGGCGAACACGCCCGCCGCCGCGCCGTGAAAACGGGCCGTCGCAACCCTGAGCAGGTCGAAATCCTGTCCGGCCTGAAACCCGGCGACCGCATCGTCACCTCCCACACCGCCTCCATGAGGGGCGACGTTCTCAACATCCGCTGAAGGGCAAGCCGTGATCCGTCTCGAGAAGATCCAGCGCCGCTACGTCTCTGACGAGGTGGAGACGACCGCGCTCCACGACATCGACCTCCACGTCGAAGCCGGCGAGTTCGTCGCCATCATGGGGCCATCGGGCTGTGGCAAATCGACGCTGCTCAACACGCTGGGCACCGTCGACCGCCCGACCGCTGGCCGCTACCTGTTCGGCGATCGCGACCTCGCCGCGCTCAACGAGAAGGAGCTGGCGAAGTTCCGCGCCGCGACGTTGGGCTTCGTCTTCCAAAGCTTCAACCTGATCGACGAGCTGACGATCGAGGAGAACGTCGCGCTCGGCCTCGCTTACCGGGCCGATGCCGGCGACCGGCGCGCGCGGGTGGCGGCGGCGATAGACAAGGTCGGCATCGGCCACCGCGCGCGCCACTTCCCGCATCAACTGTCCGGCGGCCAGCAGCAGCGCGCTGCGATTGCCCGCGCGATAGTCGGCGATCCCAAGTTGATCCTTGCTGACGAGCCGACCGGCAACCTTGACACCGTCAACGGCGAGCAGGTGATGAACATCCTCGCCGGCCTGAACGCGGAGGGCGCCACCATCGTCATGGTCACGCATTCGCCCAGCCACGCCGACGTGGCGAAGCGCCGCATCGACATGCTTGACGGCCGTATCGTGGCCTCCGCGGCCCGCTCGATCTGAGGACCGCGCCCATGAACCGCTTCGCGCTGCTGTCGCTCTACCGCTCGCTGACTCGCCACAAGCTTCACGCCGCGCTCAACATCGGCGGGCTGGCTGTGGGCATCGCGGTGTTCCTGGTGCTGTCGCTCTATGTGCGATTCGAGACCAGCTACGAGAAGTGGCTGCCAGGCCATGGGCAGATCTACCTGGTGCAGACGCGCATTGACCTGCCCGGCAGTCCATTCAGCGGCGCCTATTCGATGACGATGGGAGGCTTGCTGGAGCAACTGCGTGAGGAACATCCGGGTGTCGTGGGGACGCGCATCCGCGGCGGCAAGGATGGCGGGAGCGTGCAACGCGGCGCCGAAGCGATCAAGGAAGACGTGGCGCAAGTCGATCCATCGTTCTTCGATGTGTTCGCCCTGCCGATGCTCAAGGGCAGCGGCAGCGCGCTCAACGATCCGACCAGCGCGCTCATCAGCCGGTCGGCCGCCCGCAAGTACTTCGGCAGCACTGATCCGGTTGGCCAGACACTGACCGTCTCGATCGACTGGCCCGCCGCATACCGGATTGCCGGCGTTTTCGAAGATCAGCCGGCCAACAGCGAACTGCAGTTGTCGATCCTCATCCCATTGCCCAAGGGCGCGCCTGCGGGCCAATGGCAGTGGTACATGTGGGGCACGGCGTCGGTCTCCACTTTCCTGCGCTTCGACACGGCGGCGCAGCGGCTGGCGTTGGCGCGCGCGCTGCCGGCGATGATCGATCGCCGAGCCACGAGCATGGGGCCGCAGCCGTCACGGTTCCTGTCCTTGCCCTTGCTGCCCCTGTCTGACATTCACCTGCAGCCGCAGGGACCCGAAAGCGCGGGCCGCAAGATGACGGTGGTGGCGCTGGGCATCGTCGGGCTGATCGCCCTGCTGATCGCCATCGTCAACTACGTGAATCTCGCGACCGCCCGGGCCGGGGTGCGTGCGCGCGAAGTGGCAATGCGCAAGGTATTGGGTGCGGACCGGCGTGCATTGGTCGGTCAGTTCCTGGGCGAAGCGGTGCTGACGGTCGCCGTTGCTGCGCTGGCCGGGTTGATCCTCGCGGAGTTGAGCCTGCCGTGGGTCAATGCCGCTGGCGGGCTGTCGCTCACCATGCCCTATTCGCTGGTCGTGCCGGCCCTGGCGGCGGCCACGCTGCCCATCGGGCTGGCGGCGGGCTTCTATCCGGCCTTGCTCCTGTCACGGTTGCCCACGGCGGCGGTGCTCGCGTCGGCGCGAGCACCGGGTGGCGGCCGCGCCGGCGTCCGCGTGCGTGAGGCGCTGGTCGTCTTGCAATTCGCACTCGCGACCGCCTTCGTCATCGGCACGGCAGTGCTGGTCGCACAGACCCGTCACATGCACAACGCCGATCTCGGCTTCCAGCGCGAAGGCCTGCTGATGGTGCCCTCGCTCGCGGAAACCGGCATCAGCCCACCGCAGGCCCGCGCGATCCTTGCAGCATTCCGCGAGTTGCCCGGGGTCCGCGCCGTCGGCAGCGCCAACGTGGGTGCGGGCGTCGATGGCAATGCCGCGCTCGATGCCATCGACATGCCGGGCCGCCCGGCGCCGGGCTTGACGATCCGCGTGATCAGCGTCGGCCCGGGGTTCTTCGAGGCCTATGCGCCGCGACTGCTGGCGGGCCGGTTGTTCGATGACGCGCATGCCGCTGACGACGCCAGCGACTGGCAGAAATGGAAGCTCGGCCGCAACATCGTCATCAATTTCGAGACAGCGAAGCGGCTCGGTTTCGCATCGCCACAGGAGGCGATTGGCAAGACCGTCGGCGGCGCGATGCCGCGCACGATCATCGGCGTCATCGATCAGTTGCGATTCTTCTCGCCGCGCGCACCGGACGACACCACCAGCTATCAGTACTACCGCGAGGGTCCTGCAAAGCCCGTCGCCGCGGTCCGGTTCACCGGCGATCCGCAGGTGACCTTGGCCGCCGCGCGGCAGGTCTGGCTGCGCCTCGCGCCGCAGGTGCCGTTCGTGGCCGCCACTGCGGATCGGCGACTGGCCCAGTTCTACGAAGCCGACGATCGCGCCACTCACCTGTTTGGCATCGGTGCGGCGCTGGCGGTCCTGATCGGCTGCGTCGGGCTATGGGGCCTCGCATCGTTCAATACCCAGCGGCGGGTGAAGGAGATCGGCATTCGAAAGACGCTGGGTGCGTCGTCCGCCGATATCGCAAAGCTGCTCGTCGGCCAGTTCCTGCGGCCCGTGCTGATCGCGAACCTGCTCGCATGGCCATTGGCATTCGTGGCTATGCGGGCGTGGCTGGCCGGTTTCGACGACCGGATCGAACTCTCGCCGCTTTACTTCGTCGGCGCGACATTGCTTGCCGCGGCCATCGCGGTACTGACGGTGCTCGGCCAGTCGCTGCGCGCCAGCCGCGCCGCGCCGGCCTGGGGATTACGTCACGATTGATCTATCTGGGGCGTGCATCCCAAGCGATCAATCAATCTCCCGAGGGGCGTGCTTGACTTGCGTCGCCCGTGTGTCGGTTTGCGCTGAGCACCCGGAATCGAAAATCTTGGTGCCTCCGATGCTTGGCCTCAGCCGCGTCAGCGAACTTGGAACCGCTGCCTCACTCAACTTTGAACTACCGACTTTTTGTTGTCGATCAATGTTGAACTGTTAGCGGCGGCTCGCTGCAACGCCTAGTCGGCGAGCGTTGGATAGTCGGTGTAGCCCCTGGCTCCGGGCGTGTAGAACGTGTCCGGCGCCGGCACATTCAACGGCGCGTCTTGGCGCATGCGCTCGACCAGGTCCGGGTTGGCGATGAAAGGCCTGCCCATGGCGATCAAGTCTGCGCGGCCGTCGCTCAGCGTCTGTTGTGCGCTGGCTTTGTCGAGCCCGCCGGCGAGGATGAAGGGGCCATCGAATGCAGCCCGCAAGTCGGACTTCAGCTGCGCCGGGACGGGCGGGGCGCCCATGGCCGAATGGTCCAGGACGTGGACATACATGAGGCCAAGTGCGGAGAGTTGCTGAACCAGCGCCAGGTACTGCTCGTCCACGCCTTCGAATGCGCCGGTGCTGTTGACCACGCCGCGGGGTGACAGGCGGATGCCGACTCGCTCTGCGCCGATCTCTTTCACGGCCGCACGGGCGACCTCCAGCACCAGCCGGTTGCGCCCTTCAGCGGTTACGCCATAACCATCGGCGCGGCCATTGACATTGGCGTTCAGGAATTGCTCGAGCAAGTAGCCGTTGGCCGCGTGCAATTCGACGCCGTCGAAGCCGGCCTGGATGGCAAGCCGCGCAGCAGTGGCGTATTCGCCGATCACGGCCTGGATGTCAGTCTCCGTCATGGGGCGCGGCGGCGTGTGCGGCTGGCTGCCTTGCGTATCGGTCCACATTTCGCCGGGGCAGGTCTCGGAAGAAGGCCCGAGCACTTCGGCGCCGGCCGGCAGGTTGGCCACGTGGGACACGCGACCGGTATGCATCAGCTGCACGACGATCCTGCCGCCCCTGGCGTGCACGGCATCGGTCACCAGCTTCCAGCCCTGCACCTGGGCGTCATTGAACAGCCCCGGAATGCGGGCATAGCCCAGGCCGTTGGGCGATGGTGAGGTGCCTTCCGTGATGATGAGGCCGGCGGTCGCACGCTGGGCGTAGTAGGTGGCCATCAGGCTGTTGGCCGTGTTGTTGTCGCTCGCGCGGCTGCGTGTCAGCGGCGACATCACGGTGCGATTGCTGAGTGGGATGGCGCGCAGGGAAAAGGATTCGAAAAGCATGGGCTGTTCTCGGGGGAGTGGAATGAAGCGGGGATTGGCAGTGGCGTTGAGTCGGCTGGGTCACCCGATCCGGTAGCGGGCGGCCGGCGTTCCAACTTGGGTGTTCGCGAACAGTTCGGAGCGCGCGGCTTCGTACTTGTCCCAAAGGCCTGCGTCGGCGACCGAGGGCCAGGTGACCGTTTCGCCCTGGTCAAGACCCGCAAGCGCCGCATCCACCATGTTCTCGGTCGTCATCACGGACGCCTTGTTGAGAGCGGACAGCGGGACACCCGACGCGTCCCAGAGTTCGGTGGCGGTCGATGCCGGAAGGACCAGCTGAACCTTCACACCGGTTTCGGCAAGTTCCTGCTGCAGACCTCTGCTGTACTGCAGTACGAAGGCCTTGGTGCCGCTGTAGACGGCGCTGATCGGCAGCGATTGGATGGCCAGGACGGAAGCGATGTTGATGATCAAGCCCTGGTTCCTCGCCACGAACGCAGGCAGCACGGCCTGGCTCAGGCGTGTCAGCGCTGTGATGTTGAGGGCGATCTGGGACATCGCGTCGTTCGCAGACGTCTGCGCCGCCGGCCCCAGTCGTGCCACACCGGCGTTGTTGACCAGGACGCGAAGGTCCTCCTGGGTGGCCAGAACCGTCTCGATCCGCGCCAGATCTTGGTCCTGGGTCAGGTCGGCGACGATCGCCTCGGCTTTGATACCGTACGCCTTGGAGACCTGGGCGCTCAGCGCTTGCAGGCGATCAGCGCGCCGGGCGACAAGAATGAGGTCGTAGCCACGCGCAGCGAGGCGGTCCGCATAGACAGCGCCGATACCGGAGGAAGCCCCCGTGATCAGAGCGACTTTCCTGGAGTTGACGTTGGTCATTGATCGGTCTCTTATAAAATTGAGTACTCAACAAAATTGTTGAGGGCTCAAATGTAAGATCGACCGAGCGCGTCTTGCAGATAGTGCAGTACTCAACCATTTTGTGAACATGGGAATCTCCGCACCTCTCGTTGACCCGAAAAATGGCCTGGACACGCCGACCGTGCATGAGAACGACATGCTGGGCGGCCGCGTCTGTACGAACACGGCGTTGCGCCTTGCGGCCCGCCGACTCGGCCAGCTGTATGACGAAGCGCTTGCGCCGTTGAACCTCAAAGCCACGCAGCTCGCGCTCATCGCAGAAATACACAAGCTCATGGGCACAGGCCAGCAAGGGCCGACGCTGCAGGATCTGGCGGCCCGGCTCGCCATCCAGCTTTCGGCACTGACCCATGCGCTCAGGCCGCTGGTGCGGGATGGCCTCGTCGAGTTGCGCCAGGACGCCCAGGACAAGCGGATCAAACATGGCGTTCTGACCCCGCTCGGCCAAGCGCGGCTTTCAGAAGCCGTGGTGCTCTGGGCTGCAGCAAACGACCAGGTGGAAGCCGCTCTGGGCCCCGCCTCGGCTGCGAACTTGCGGGCCCTGGCCGATCAGGTGGCTTCCGACGCGTTTCTGGTTGCCTACAAGGCAGAAGCCTCTTGACATCAACCACGGCGTGACGCCGCTGTCGGTTTGCGTTCAACCCAGAACTGGAAACCGGCTCTGATCAATCACTTGGCGCAGGACGGGTCAGCAGGCTTTGAACTCGTGTCTCAATCAAGTCTGAACTATCGGCTTTCTGTTTCACTCAACTTTGAACTTTCGGCGCCAGCAACGCATGAACCAGAGGAGGTGCCCAGTTGCTGCAGCGCCTCGAAGGCGATGTCACGCATGACCCAGTCGCGCTGGCGCCCCGACACGCCCATCGTCGGACGCGTCGCAGGTGATGACGCCGGGGCGATTTCGACCGCACGGCTGTGGGCGATCCGCAAGAGGTTCTTCAACGTGTCCGCGGGCCTGCTGGAAGAGACCAACCCGAAGCTTGCCGACAAGCTCAGGGCGGCGTCGCCGCACTGGATGCGTCATACCCACGCGTCACATGCTCTGCACAGGGGCGCCGAACTGACGACCGTGCGCGACAACCTACGCCACGCGTCGATCGCAACCACGTCGACCTATCTGCATGGGGACGATGAGAAGCGCCGCAAGCAGCTTGGCTCAGCCTTTCCGGCGACTTAGACCTTTACGTCTTGCGCCCGACGAAGCGAATTCGCGGCAGCAATGGGAGCTGTACGTAGTCCGACTAGGCTGAGCCCACCAAGGCTAGGTGAGGGGCATGGTCCCCACATGAGCATCCCCAATTGTGGGGATGACCTCAACTGGAGGTGCAAAAAGAATCGGATCCGGAAAAGTCTACGCGAGGTAGGGATGGAAAACGAACAAACGTTTGAATACTCACTGGGTGTCGCCAAAGTCTCCGGAGAGGAGGTTCAAAAGGGTGCCCGCGAAATTTGGGACGAAATGAAGACGCCGGGATCGCTGGCGTATGAAGACCTCCAGAAGCTCGGTCTGAAGCCCGACGACCTGCCAGCTGATTTGGATTCGGCGCTCTCGTTCGAAACGGACGCCGTCGGATATGACCTGGCTACCATCAGCTTGGTCGTCGCGACCATTGGGGGCGCGATTGCGCCGAAGCTCCCAGGGATGATTGGTGATGTCTGGAAGTACGTGATCCTCCCGCAACTCCGTGCGCGCTGGGGCGACAAGGCCCTTGCCGAGAAGGCGAAAAAAACCACTGGAAAAGGTGGCGCCTAGCGCGGAGCTGAGGCCGTGCACCTGGGGTGGCCACACCTCCTTCCGATCACGTTGCACCTCCATGCGTCCAAGGAGGCGCTCAAGCTCGGCCATCCACTGTCCGTGCTGACCGAGGAGGGGGTGCCGAAGGATATCTTCGGCCTGCTCGGAGACGTCGCGGGCACCAAGGTACCGCGGCAACGCGGTGGTCACGCAACGCCGACAACCTCCTCTCTTGAGCACTATCTCGACGCAGTGGCTGCGGAGATAGAAGAGGCTTTCGCGGAGGCCGACGATCTTTTCCAAGGCGCTTTGCTAAAAGCAGCAGCCCGAGGAACTGGAAACTCGATCTGCACACGCTGTGCCGCGCAGGCCGGCGCGAGCGCGCACGTCTGTACCTTCAAGGTCGCAGATCAGGTCAAGGACCTCGCGGCTGTGACAGATAGAGGCCTGTGTTTGCAGCCCATCACGGAGCTGTTCGATTACTGTGCGAAGCTGGCTGGCCGTCTCTATGGCCTATCCGCTTCTGCTGAGCCGCTTCTGATCCTAGAGACGGGATTCGAGCAGGCTCACAACGAGATGATGGACTCCGTGCTGCACGGTAGCGTCCGAGAAGCCGCCCCGCGCGGTGGTAGAACCTGCCGCCTCGTCAGCATCAAGCTGTCGGCTGGTAAGTGGAGACCCAGCGACTACTTGGGAATCGTGACCGTGCTGTTCCATGAGTGCTTCTCGCATGGCTTTTGCGCGGTCAATGTGCAGCAAGGGCTGCAGTCGATTGCTTTCCATGAAGGGTGGATGGACTGCGTAGGCGTCGCCGCGCTGCGGGGTGAGCTGAATCGCCTCCCGAACCAGGTCCCCCCTGCCGAGTGCCTCGGCGGCCAGCACGTCGCTTACCTCTACCGCAGCGAATTCCTCGGTGCTCTGGACCTCTTGCACATGCGCCGCTATGGCGCCTCAGCCAGTCTGTTTCCCGAAGTTAACGACTACATCAAGGGGAAGAACGCCCTTGAGGCTCTTCGAAAAATGCTCATGATTCAGTTGGCTGGAGAGGTGACGGATCTGGAATCGGTCGCTGCTAAGACCCTGCTTACTGCGTCCACCGCGCTGAACGCTGACTCCTCGTGGACCCACGAGGAACGAGGGCGATTCGTGAGCGCTATGGTGCAGTGCTTCGCGAAGCCATCCCACGAGCTCGTGGATGAGGCTGTTAAAAAACACAGCATTACACGCTCGTTGGAGAGCCTGATTGCGCATCCAAAGCGCCACGCTGTGAAGTTCGCACGACAGGTTCAAGCCATCGCCGCTGCCGATTCGCCATTCACTTGACAAACGAATGTCGATTGCTAGAGTGTCTGCCAGGGGGGAAGCATCATGCTGAAAAAACTCACAGTCCTGGACAAGATTCTGGAGCTGGAATCGTTCACGATCGCGCAGCTTTCGGAGGCCTCGGGCATCACTGGGAACACGGTCCAGACCGTGGTGAACAGGTGTCCACCGTTGTGGCTCGAATCTGAGTCATCCACTACAGGAGCCAAGGGAGGGCAGCCAAAGCGGTACGAGCTGACCGAGCTGGGCAAGGCTCAGATTCGCGCTCAGTTGGCGCTGCTGCCAGCAACTCCAAGTGTCCGAAGCAATGGCAAGCCACCAGCTGGGATCGCGCTTGCCGAAAAGGCACTGGATCAGCTGCGGACGGCAGTCAAAGGTGGCGTATTCGAYGGGGACCAGGCGAAGTTTTGGCGTGACGAGGCGTGGAGCAATCTGGAGTGGGCCAAGGGAGAGCTCGAGGGTTCAAACCAGCACGACCAAAGGCATCGGTTGGCCGAACTACGGGAAGAGGTTCTTCGGCTCGACATTGAGCGTCGTGTTAAGTGCGAGAAGGAGCTCGAGGTGCGCCCCCCAGCAGAACGCCGTCCTCCGCACCTCGCTCAGACCGCTGAAGCCACCCGATCGCGTAGGAAATTGGAGCTCATGACCAGCGCGGGTGAGCGCCCAGCGTCTAGCCCAGCCGCAGCGCCGGCACTACCCAGCTTCTTTAGGACAGTGTTCAGCGGGATGGCTCAACAGCCGGCGCGCCGCTAATGAAAACTCTGACCTTCTACTCCTACAAAGGAGGTCTCGGGAGGTCCATGCTGCTGGCCAGCATGGCTCACATTCTTGCGCGCTCGGGCAAGTCGGTTTTTGCACTGGACTTGGACTTCGAAGCACCTGGCCTGCACTACAAGCTTTCGCCGGGAGGACCTGCTGATCTTCCAAGAAAAGGCGCAATCAACTTCATCTCTGAAACCCTTCGAACTGGCGCTCCTCCCAAACGACTTTGGGGGGAGTACGTTTTTAAGGTCAATGAGACACAGCCCAACCTCCGGCTAATGGCCGCAGGTTCGCCATTTACCGGAGAATATCTGGATCTGTTGGGTGGGTTCGATGTGCGGAATATGTTCGACGGCGAGGAAAATGCCGGCATCGACGTGTTCTCCCTCCTTAAGGCATCGATACAGGCCGAATTCGAGCCCGACTATTTGCTGATAGACGCGCGAACCGGACTCACCCATGTGAGCAGCGTGGCGCTCCAGTTGTTGACGGACGCCGCGATATGCCTTTTCTCCTGCTCCAGTGAGAGCTATGACGGCTCTCTTGGAGTCATGAGGTCGGTAGCCTTTGGCAACGATTCACAAGACATTCCGACCGAGATTTTCCCTGTGATATCTCGCGTATCTACTAGTCGGGATGGGGCCAAGTTGGAGAAAGAGTTTCGTCAGCGACTCAGGCGGGACCTGCCGAACGTTGAAGAGTCGAAAGTTCTCGTCTTGCATACTGATGTGAGTTTCGAGGTTGACGACAGGCCGGCGATTAATCAGCAAAGAAGCTTAGCCGAATCCACGCTCATGAACGACATGGTGGGGGCGGCCAAAACACTCTTCGGGCAAGACCGAGGAGTGATGGAAGTTCTCGATCAGCTCAACCTGCCGGAGAACCTTCAAGAGGGCGGCGAACTGCAGCCTCCAATGCCCATTTTGGACCGAATGTCGCTCCGATCGACTCGAAAAGGACCACAACAGCATCTGATCGTCGCAAACAAGCGGTATGTGGAAGGACGCGCCTACAACGCATGGGTGGACGATCTATTGTGGATGCTACTGAATCGCTCCAAGGAAAGCGGTTTCGGCTATACAACCGTTCCATCTGCAGATGTTATTTGGGCGCGTGTTCCTGAACAGATGCGCAGCGGCGCCTTTGATTTTTGTTGTGATCCTTACTACATCCAAAGAAGTCGCGAACTTCTTCTTGGCTATTTCCCATTTGGCTATGTGAGTACATTCGAGCTGTTCGTTGAGGCGGGAACCGAATTCGACGACGTGCTCACACGCGCCTACAACAGGCGTGATCACTATAAGAAATGGACACTGCGGGATGCCTTGATCGCCCTCTTTAGAAGTGGAATCCAGATCAAGGGCGTTCCTTTCAATGCGAGACATCTGCAAACGGTCAAAGATACATCCTCCTCCACCGAATGCCAGCGCATTATGGCGGAGCTCCTTCTAGACGACTCAGTTCACTTGGTGGGTCAAAAGGAGAAGCCAGAGGACCTGAAAAATAGTGTCTTAAGAGACTTTCTATTGGTCATCGATCACGGCACCGGTGTGGATCTTCTGAAGTCGCTTCCAAGCGGAAGGGAATATGCGAGGCAACAAGGCTATCGGCAAGTTTATTATGAAAATGGGCCTGTGCCGGTTGGGCTAATCTATCCTAAAGAAGACACTCAGTGGGGGCGTGCAATTGCTGACGCAGTAAGTAATTTGATACGCACTGGTCAACTGACAGAATCATATTGGGAAGCCGTCTCCGACGACCTGCGGGAAGTTGGAATAGGTGCCGTTTCGTTTGATACGTTGCAGCGGATAGCTTCGCGAGGAATGTCGTTCGCAAAGGCGTTCGACTGGGGACTTGCACGGTCGGATGCTGTATCCAGGCGACTTCATGAAATGTGAGCGCGGGGCAAGGTCAATTGTTCAAGCGCTGCCAGGCGGCATTCTCGGCGTTAAGCGCGAGCTGCGGTGACCGGCGATACGACCCTCGCTGCTGTTTCCTGAGATGCGCTGGCGTCTTCGGGAGGCCACTGCGCCAGCAGTTGGCGATGGGGCGCACGCACGGCGCTGACGCTATCGGTCCCAACCGATCTCCCGTATGACCAAGGCGAGCGCATAAACGGCGGACACCATTCGGCGAACCGTCTACGTCGCCGGCTGAACCAGGGTTCGAAATGTGAAGGGGCTGACCGAAGCCGCTTCATGGCGGCTCGACGACTTGGAAAGTCCTGCCGGCCCAGCTAGGCCGCAGCCGCGAATAGCCGTGCTGAGCTTTTGAGCCCCGTACAACAGAGTGGCCGCTCGATGACCTTAGGCGGCGCTCGACCTGTTCCCATTGACCGGCCGTCGGAAGCCAGTTCATTTCAATGGAGCGTTGAACTTCAGAAGGGATTTCCTTGTCGGATATTGGGCGGCACACCAGCTTGACGATCTCACGCCCGGCCAGCATCCAATGAGCTTCGATGTCCGACACGACACCCGGGCGCGACGGATCAGCGGGAATGGGTGTCGCCGCGCCAAGGTCCGCTGAGCAACGCTGGCAGCGCCGCTGTGATCCATGTCCATAGCTGCCGGCTTTCGTAGCAGCCATGTCCAACGGATAGCGCAGTGAACGCTTGCAATGCCAGCAGCTCGACTCCATCAGGCAACCGTGGTCCGGGCAGTATCGCCAGTCGAGGAAGCGCCAATGAATAGGGAAGGAAGGCGGGTCTCTTTCTCTCATGCATAGAGGGCAGTAGTGGAAGCATGATGTTTTCGTGTGATGGCCACACAGCACGCTCGCGCCAAGCCAGCTCTTGTTGAGTCTGGTCATGGCGCGGTCCGCTGCGAGGAACGCCGAAGTCGGCAGGCCACACTTCAGCCTCAGCTCAGTCAGCGCCAGACCGTGCAGTTGCAGATCTGCGTCGCGACGAAATTCGAGACCCAAGAAGTCAAGAAGCGCTTCCAGTGAGCAACCTTGCGCCAACGCTAACCGACTCAACCAGCTGCTCGGCGCTTCGTCACCCATGGGCATGGGCACACCGTGGCGAATGACTTGATCTGTGGTCATGTGAGGAACAGCGGCAGTTGCGGCCACGCCGAGGCCCAGCCCCGTCGAACGCGCTTCATAGAAACAATGGCATCTGCCGCCGAGGACGTGCGCCGACACGGCGCACGCCCGATGACCGCGCTGCGCGATGAATGTCCAGCAGCCACGCGGCACGCTGGCCGTCCGTCTCGGCCGCCGAGTCGTCTGCAAGCTCTCCGAGGACCGGCAGATGGACGGCGTCGAACACGTGAGGCGCGACGGCCTCCGCCCGCCCCAGCTCGAAGAGCCGCCGCATGCCGCGCACGAGGACACCGCCGACTTCCACCAGGCTCGCCGCGCTGTGCCGAACATTGCGAACCGGGTCCCCCGGCCGCTCCAGCAGGCCGAAGGCTTCGACCAGCCGAAACGCGCCGTCGAGCGTCAGGTCGTGCAGGAGCCGCGGCAGCTCTCGCATCGCACCTCGCGCTGCCACCGCATCGCCCTGCAGTACGGCCTCCACCCAACGGAGCCACACGGCGAGTTCCGGTTCCACCGATTTGGCTTCCCCCGCAGGCTTGAGGAACCGCCCGCATCGGCAGATGCGCAACGCAGGCCTGGCCCAGCGGATGGGCCTGCCGCAACTGGCGCAGGCTTGAAGGAAGCTGTAGCCATGCCGGCAGCAAGCTGGCACCGCACGCGTCATCCAAGCGATCTGCGCAAACCCGGTCTCGCGAAGGCAGACGGGACACACCTTCGCAATCATGGAGGTGGGCGCGACCCACCGGCTGAGCCGTTGCCCCGCAAGATGGACCCATCGACCCCCACCACGCCATTCGAGCAGCGCCAGGCGGTTTCGCACGTCGTCGGCATCGGCGTGGAGCGCCCATGCCAAGACGGCGACGTCGCCGTCGCCAAGGGACTGCCGCCGATCAAGTCCCATCCAGCGCATGCCCTTCTCGTACTCGACACCATTGGCCTGGAACGCTCTCAACACGAAGCTCATCGCCGATTCACCGGGCTGGAGTGCGACGGTTACGCCCAGCCGGCCGAGGTCACGCGGCGGCAAAGGGATTCACCACTTGGTTGGACGCGCCGCTGACGCGCTGGAATGCCAACTCAAAGTGCCCGCGGTCGACGGCCTCTGCTTTGGCGTCGATGGCGACCAGCACCGCTTCGGTGAGCAGCAGCTTGGTGCGGCGCCGGTTGCCGAGCACCGCCTTGTGCGTGAGCTTCGCAAACTCCCTGTCGCTCAGGATCCTGAAATCGATGCACCGCGTGCGGTTGCCGATCTCGGCCAGGAACTGGCCCCAGGTGGCATCGTCCTCGAAGTGCCGCAGGTTCAGGCGTACTGAAACGCGGTCGGCCAGCGATGCGTCCACGTTCTCGAGGCCACCGAAACTGCTGCTGGACAGGAACACCAGCGCAATGCCGGTCTCATCCATCAAGTCGCGCAGCACCTCGGACGCAGTCGTTTCGATCCCTTTCGGGGCTCGGGACTTGCGGGTGCCCTGCTCCAGGACGTGCGCCTGATCGATGAAGATCATGCGCGTGCCTAGCTGCTGCAGCGCTTCGAAGGCGATGTCGCGCATGCTCTCGAAGCGCCCCTTGCGGATGGCCGTGAACGGGTGGCGGATGGCACGGAGCAGCAGCGACACGATGGCGCCGGCGCACGGGTTCGAGCGCAGTCGCATGCCCAGTGCGCCGCAGCCGTCGATGATGTCCTTCGACGTCGGAAGACTCCTGCGGAAATACTCGGAGATGCTGGTCTTGGAAGTGCCTGGCGGCCCTGAGATCAGGATGCCCTGGGGCCGACTGACTCGCAGGGACAGCTGATAGGCCCGGTCCAGCGCGCCCAGGACAGCGTGCAGGTCCGGGAATAGCACGTACTTGCGGTCTACCTCGTCCGCCGCGAGCAGCGCCTGCTCGGAGTACATGAACATGCGGCGCGCCGCGATCTGGCGCGCCTCGTCTTCTGCAGCGTCGCCGGTGTCGATGATGTCGAAATTGCTCATGATGCTCAGAAGTCGATGACCTGGAAGTCGACGTTGTCGACGAAGGAATAAGCCTTGATCTGCTGAGCGCTGATGGGCTCGACAGGTGCCGGAGCAGGCCTGGGTGGTTCGGATGTCGTGCCACTGAACACCCGGGACGACGTGGCGCCGGAATAGCGTGCGGCAGCCTTCTGGTCGGCCCGGGTCTTCCAGCTCACCGACTCTTGCCAGTGCTCGTGCAGGCGCAACCGCGCCCTTTCGAGGTACTCGTAGGCCCCGCTGCTTTTTAGTTCCTGCCTGGCGAACTTGCGGATCTGAAGGTGCTGGTTCCAGCTCAGGCCGTTGGCGTACTCACCCCATCGGCATGGGCTGCCGACCCAGTGCTCGGTCTTCGGGTCCTGGACCCAGACTTGCGACATGTCGTCCGGATCCCACTTGACCCACGTCTTGAAGCGGGCGCCGTGCGCCTGGCGCATCGGCAACAACTCGGCGCCGCCGAACGGGAGCCCATGCAGCTCGACACCGCCCTGGTGCACTGTCAACTGCTTGGAGAGCGCCGAGACCATGCGCAGGCGCTCCAGGTCATGAGGGAAGCGCGCGGGCGGCACGCGGATCAAACCCTCCTGCATGAGGTCGTAAGGTCGCGCCAGCTTGCGTTCGTTGACCTGGAACGGGTGGAAGTCGACCGCATACATCACCAGCCCGCGCACGAACGCCGAGAACATGATGGCCGCGTCCTTGTCGGGATCGAGGTTCACCACGTTGGCCACACGCTTGTGCACGCGGCCGCGTGTCAGGGTCAAGTTGTCCAGCGTTCCGAAGAAGCGCTCGACGTGCGGCTTGAGCCACGGCGTGCGGACGCGGCAATACGTGAAATGGCTGCAGAGTTCCCAGCCCATGCGCTGGAACACGGGCGAATGGAACTCCATGCCGTTGTCGAGCATCACATGGTCCGGGATGCCGTCGGCGAGCCATGAGTTTTCCAGCTTGATGCCGGCGACCATGTCGGCCTTCGGCTGCAACGCGCACCTCACCGCGCCGCTGACGCTGCTCAGCCCGGCGCCGTAGAAGCTCACGTAGAACCCGAGCAGGTAGTTCGAGTAGGCGTCGATCACAACCGTCAGCAGCGGCCGCCCGAGAGGCAGGCCAGTGCGATCACAGATCACCACCCAGTTCAGCGGCGTGTGGTCGACTTCGACCACGTCCAGCGGGTACTTCGCCACGGTGCCGTCCATCGTGGTGCGGGTGTCATGCCGGGCACGCGCCGGACCGTAGCGCGCTTCGATGACGCGACGGCGGTCCAAACCCTGCACGCGTCTTGACAACGTGCTCAGGCTGATCTGCGCCTCGGCTTCCGACAGCTTGCCCGCGATGACCAGCGGCTTCGCCTGCGCCCGAACCATCGTCAAGGTATGGCGCAGCGAAAAGCGATCAAGCGTCAAGTAGTACTTCCGGATCGACTCGGTCACCAGGCGGTCCATCTCGGGATGGAGCTTGCTCGAACGCACTCGTCGCGCATTGCCGTCGACCAAGGACTGCGGGGCGTGCTGCGCGTCCTCGAATTTGCGCAGCCACCGCATCACGGTGCTGGCGGCGGGTGGCTTCGGATCTGCCAGACGCTGCGCGACCTGCTTCACCAAGCGCTCGATGGCTCGGCGCATGCCGCGGCTGAGGTGGGCCTGTCGGATCGCGACCACGTAACCCATCTTGCGCTTGAAGGTTTCGAGCTTCGCGCCCTTGAGGCTCTCGTAAGCGAGTAGCGGCAGGGCGGACGTCTTCTCTTGCCGCGGCGCGGGGGCGGCGTCATGGCCGACCAACTCGATGTCACCGGCCCAGATGCTCTTCAGCAGCTTGTGCTTCGGTATGGTGTTCGGCCGACGCGTGTGACAGTCTTCGTAGCTCCAGCTGCCGTCCGGCAGCTCGCGGATCAGCTCAAGCGTTCGTGCGCCACGGCGAAACACCAAGCCAGCGTGCAAGGTAAACGGCATCTTTGTTCTCCAGGAATTCGGTGTGGATGAGTCGGCTGTGAGAAGCCGTGGTCACAGGGCCGACGAACGTGATGACGCGCGTGGCGATCAGGTGAAACAGCAGTTCGCGAGTGACGCCGAACTCGGTCATCAGCGCCTCGATGGAGGCGCCTGCGCGATGTGCACGGAGGTGCTGCGAGACGCGCGCGAGGTCGCGGGGGTCGAAGTGCCCCTTGGCGTAGCGCAACACCAGGCGGACGGTTTCATGCTGCTGCCGCCGGCGCAGCGTCTTCTCGGAGATGACGAAGAACCGTTCGCCGCGCTCGGCCAAGTGCCGCGCGGCGAGGTTGAACAGCACCCGGTACTTGGGCACCTTGGCTTCGAGCTTGACTTCCCATACCGACGTCCGGCCGTCGAGGGTCTCGAGGCGGTAGTCGGGCGTGTAGGTCTGACCTGGCAGCTGCAGGGTCTCGGGCTGGGACGCGATGTGCCGGGTCGCTGGGCATAGCGCCGCGACCTGCACAAAAGCGCTTTCGGTGGTGGCCTCGGCCTGAACGGGTGAGGGCAGAACGCCTCGTAGGTTCAGGAGGTGGACGGTCCGAGGCGTGGTCGGCTTGATGAGCCGACGGACGGGGGTGTCCATGGATTTCCTTGCGGTGAGTGGCCCCGACGCCAGGCGTAGGGGCGAGCTTGACCAGCACTAACCACAAGGAGATACTCGAGTCGCCAAACCCGTTGGGAGTACCTCCCGGCGGAAAACGCCGGTCATTCGAAAGGGTGATCGGCGTTTTTTCTACATGTCGTTCTCCTTCGTCGCCGTCGAGGCGGCAGCGTCTTGGGGAGGCATGCTCTGCGTCAGGCTCTTCGTCCTGCAGCGGGCAAGCCAGAGGGCCACGTCACGCGTGAGCGCAAAGCGCCCACGGCGCTTCTCGATGTCGAAGAGGGGAACCGGCACGCGGCCTCGCGAAATGGCCTGGCGCATCGCTGCGGCCGTCGGAAATCCCAGCGCGCGATACAGCGCAGCCCCACCGAGCATCGGCCCGTGCCGCTCATGAAGGCCCCGCTCAATCTCTTGAGCCAGCTTGTCTTCGCTGTCGATTTCCACTGTGCAGTTTGCGTCTGAGGGGGCAGGTGTTGCCTAGTCACGCATCCTATGAAGACTCCATCCGGCGGTCGAGAAAGGTAGCGTTACGGGTGCCGCGTTACTCCTCCCACCGCCCCGCCAGCAACATGCAAGCCCTTGAATCTGCACGCCTTTCGTTGGCGGAGTTCCGTCAGCGGAGCGGTTTCGCGGCTTCCCGCGAAAGTCCGAAACCGATCAAGAAGGACATCACCGACGCGCTGAAGACGGTGTTCTGGGCGTTCTCACTGCAAGCAAGGACTGGCTTGGCATCGCCTCGGGCGCTGGAACGGTTTTTCGAATCCGAGACGTTTCGCAAGAACAAGGACGGTCGGCCGTTCAACAACAACAAATGGCGGCACTACTTCGCCGGCCGGCATGTACCCGATGCGGCACTCGACAAGGTAGAGGCCAGGTATGCCGGCGCGAACGCCTGCCTGGACAGTCCACTGTGGGCAGCGTTGACGCTGCGGCCACTGACCAGGCGCCAGTTGGAAGACCTGGTGCTGCCACTCGCCCCGGACATCCAAGCGATCGTCAGGCGACGAGGCACCGATCCGCGCCCGCACCGATTTCCTGGCTTGACCATAGACCGCGGGCTGGCAGACATGCTTGAACGCCGCGCCAGCTTCGACGCACTCGCCGCCGCCGTCATCATGGTCCGCATCGCGCATGTCGAAGGTGAGTCGGCCGCAGCATTTGACTGGGGCCGCCGTGTGCTGCGGATTCTGCTGATGCTGAGCGAACGGCTACACGATGGCGGCATTGCGCGGCCGCTGCTCGAATTGGTGGAGGAGCGTGTGATGGCCTTGGCGTGGCATGACGGCGCACGACCAGGCTACCCCGCCGGCTGCTTCTATCAACTGGCGTTGCACTACGCGCAGGGACTGCGGCACATGAAGGATCAGCCGTTCAGCGAGATGACAGAGAAGCAGCGGCAGGACGCAGGCCAATGGTTTCTCGACTTCGCCTACCGAGAGGACTACTACTACGCCTTCAACCCGGTCCGGGTGATATCCGAAGGTACGTCTGCCCGAGCGGACGACCGAAAGTTCGCGACGCCCGACATCTGGCTACATACCTGGGCACTAAACATGTTGGCGGTGGGTGAACACTGGGAACATCCTCCTGACGCAGTTCGATCTGGCAGAGATCTTTGGGCCTCACACTATCCAGGCATTTCAAAGATCATTGCCGCGAAATTCACAGTCAATCCGGCCGCCCAGGCAGATCCGCTCAGTCGAGCAGCTAGCTTCCTAGTGGCCGCACCATCGGACGAGGCCGAATGAAGATCTTCTGCTGTCGTCACGGGCAGAGCGTGGCCAACGCCGGCGCCGCGACGCTGGACCCGCTGTCGATTGAGTTGACCGAGCTTGGCCGTCAGCAGGCCGAGGATCTCGCGCTGCAATGGGCAGAGGCACCAAGCCTCATCCTGGTCTCGCCGGCCGAGAGAGCGAGGGCCACGGCGCTGCCGACCAAGCGGCGTTTTCCATCGGCGCGAGTCGAGGAATGGCCCATCCAGGAGTTCACCTACCTGGCCCCGGCCCGATGTGTAGGGACCACCGCTGACCAACGCCGGGAATGGGTTGAGGCTTACTGGGCATTGGCGGACCCAGATCGATGCGATGACGAGGGTGCTGAAAGCTTCAACGAGTTCCTTGCGCGCGTCGACAACACGATCGTGCGCCTGGACCAGGTCGCCGGAGGCTCTGACCACCGCACCGTCCTTCTCTTTGGCCATGGACAGTTCATCAATGCAATGCGCTGGCGGCGGTCCCGCTCGGGTGGCGGGCAGGAGATGCCGAGCTTCCGGGACTTTGACCTTAAAAGTCCGGTCCCGCACTGCGAACCGCTTGAGCTAGTGCCGCTCCCTATACATCGCTGACTTGCTGCAGGAGACGATGGCTCTGCCTCCGCCAGCAGACAGCCGACAGTCTGAGAAGCCCGCCCCGACCCGGCGGGTCTTTTCATTCTGCGGCGCGCCGCCCGCTGCGGCGGCAATGGGTGGGTCAATCGTTCCGGATTTCCACGGAAATTGACCCCGTGTTGATTTCCTCCGAAACCTGACCCACCCCATTCAGTGATTTCCGTTCAAACCTGACCCACGTATGAACCCTAGCCTGCCGCTATTTGCGGCAGGAGCACTGGAGTGATTGACGTGGCGACACTGAGTGTCATCAGGCGGTGGGCCCTGCGCGAGCAGCTGTCCATCCGCGAGATAGCCCGACGCACCGGCCTGTCTCGCAACACCATCAGGAAGTACCTGCGCAGCGGCGACCAAGAGCCGGCCTATACCAAGCGGGCCAGCAAGAGCCGGCTCGACCCGTTTGCCGAGAAGCTGACCCACTGGCTCAAGACCGAGGCCGGCAAGACCCGCAAGCAGCGGCGCACCTTGAAGCAGATCCACGCCGAGCTCGTGACGCTCGGCTACGACGGCTCCTACAACCGCGTGGCGGCCTTCGCGCGCGACTGGGCCCAGAAGCGCCAGGAGGCCAAGCAAACCACCGGACGGGGCACCTTCGTGCCGCTGGTCTTCGACGCCGGCGAGGCCTTCCAGTTCGACTGGAGCGAGGACTGGGCCGTGCTGGCCGGCGAGCGCACCAAGCTGCAGGTGGCGCACTTCAAGCTCAGCCACAGCCGGGCCTTCTACGTCCGGGCCTACCTGCTGCAGACCCACGAGATGCTGTTCGACGCGCACAACCACGCCTTCCGCGTGTTCGGCGGCGTGCCCCGGCGCGGCATCTACGACAACATGAAGACCGCCGTGGACAAGGTCCTCAGCGGCAAGGCGCGCGACGTCAACGCGCGCTTCGCCGCGATGGTCAGCCACTACCTCTTCGAGGTCGAGTTCTGCAACCCGGCCTCGGGCTGGGAGAAGGGCCAGATCGAGAAGAACGTGCGCGATGCGAGGCATCGGCTCTGGCAGCCCGTGCCGGCGTTCCCGTCATTGGACGCGCTCAACGCCTGGCTGGAAGCCCGCTGCCTGGCGCTGTGGAAGGAGATCTCCCACGGCCAGCAGCCCGGCACGGTGCACGACGTCTGGCAGCTGGAGAAGCCCACGCTGATGAAAGTGCCTCGCCCCTTCGACGGCTTCATCGAGCACACCAAGCGCGTCTCACCGACGTGCCTGGTCACCTTCGAGCGAACCCGCTACAGCGTGCCGGCGTCGTACGCCAACAGGCCGGTGAGCCTGCGCGTCTACGCCGACCGGCTCGTCGTCGCGGCCGAGGGCAACCTGATCTGCGAGCACAAGCGGGTCATCGAGCGAAGCCACGACACGATCGGCCAGACGATCTACGACTGGCGGCACTACTTGGCCGTGCTGCAGCGCAAGCCCGGCGCGCTGCGCAACGGCGCGCCGTTCACCGAGCTGCCAGTGGCCTTCAAGAAGCTGCAGACCGAGCTGCTCAAGAAGCCAGGCGGCGACCGGGAGATGGTCGAGGTGCTGGCCCTGGTCCTGCACCACGAAGAGCAGTCGGTGCTGGCGGCCGTGGAGCTGGCGCTGGAGGTCGGCGTGCCGACCAAGATGTACGTCATCAACGTGCTGCACCGGCTGCTCGATGGCAAGGCCGATCCACCGCCGGTGGACGCGCCACAGGCCCTGCGCCTGACGACCGAACCCCAAGCCAACGTGACGCGCTACGACGACCTGCGCAATGAAAGGAAGGTGCGCCATGCGTGACACCAAGATCAATGGGCTCGTCGTCGCGCTGCGCGAGCTGAAGATGTTCGGCATGGCCCACGCCGTGGGCGAGCTGGCCGAGCAAGGGGCGCCGGCCTTCGAGGCTGCGCAGCCGCTGCTGGCCCAGCTGCTCAAGGCCGAGACCGCTGAACGCGAGGTGCGTGCCGTGGCCTACCAGCTCAAGCAGGCCCGCTTCCCGGTCTACCGCGACCTGGCCGGCTTCAACTTCAGCCACAGCGAGGTCAACGAGGCTCTCGTGAGGCAGCTGCACCTGGGCGACTTCATGGACCGCGCCGAGAACGTCGTGCTCGTCGGCGGGCCTGGCACGGGCAAGACCCACCTGGCCACGGCCATCGGCGTACAGGCACTGGAGCATCATCGGCGGCGCGTGCGCTTCTTCTCCACGGTCGAGCTCGTGAACCAGCTCGAGCAGGAGAAGGTCTGCAACAAGACCGGCCAGATGGCGCACCGGCTGGCCCACATGGACATGGTCGTGCTCGACGAATTGGGCTACCTGCCGTTCAGCGCGTCTGGCGGCGCGCTGCTGTTCCATCTGCTGAGCAAGCTCTACGAGCGCACCAGCGTCGTGATCACGACGAACCTGAGCTTCAGCGAATGGGCCAGCGTCTTCGGCGACGCCAAGATGACCACGGCGTTGCTGGACCGGCTCACGCATCACTGCCATATCCTTGAAACCGGCAACGACAGCTACCGGTTCAAGAACAGCTCAGCTCAACCCACCACCAAGAAGGAGTCCAAACCGAGGAAGTTACCCACAACCTGAGCCCGAGAGGCTCGAACAAGGGTGGGTCAGGATTGGACGGAAACGGTGGGTCAGGATGGCGTGGGAATCAACAGCACTTGTGCGCTCGCCTATCGCGGAATAGTGGACCGGGGGGGGCCCGGCGCAGAGCGAAAGGTGCTTAAATTCTAGGGGGGAGCGTGTGCCGCCGAGCCCTGGCTAGAGCTGAAGCTTGCGGTCGCCTCAGGGAGGCGAAACAAGCATCGTTCCGCCGGTTCTGGTGCAGATTAAGAACGACAAGATGACTAATGCATTCTTTGAGCGGCCAATCCTCAACTCGCCGTACGAGTACCCCGCTCGTCACTGGGAGCTTGATGGAACCGGGCAACCGACGCAAAAGATCGTCGAACAGCGCAGGAAGGCCGAGTTCATCACGCCAATCCCGCGCGCGAAGAAGCAAAAAGGCTCTGGGACCCAGGTTTCCTTGATCGCCGGTGATGAGGCCCTGTCGTCCGCCTCACAAAGCTACGACCACACAGCGCTGATCAACTCGGTGCGGCAAGCGGTTGACCGATGGCGCCTTCTGCCGGAAGCTCAGTGGCGGGTCACTCCAGAAACGGCCCGCCTGCTCAAGCACTGGCGCAGTCACAAGTTCGCCAGCATCCGCCCCTTCTTCTGCCAGGTCGAGGCGGCCGAGACAATCATCTGGCTGACCGAGGTGGCACCGCAAATCGGCAATGCCGGCAAGGCCTTCCTGGATCACCTGGACAGCGTCAACGGCGAAGCCAACCCCGGCCTGTCGCGCCTGGCCCTGAAGCTGGCGACCGGCGCCGGCAAGACTACCGTGATGGCTATGGTCATCGCGTGGCAGACCATCAACGCCGTGCGCCACGAGCGCAGCAACAAGTTCGCTCGCGGCTTCTTGATCGTCGCCCCTGGCCTGACGATCAAGGACCGCCTTCGGGTGCTGCAGCCCAACGACCCCGACAGCTACTACCAAAGCCGCGAACTGGTGCCCAGCGACATGCTGGAAGACTTGAACCGGGCCAAGATCGTCATCACCAATTACCACTCGTTCAAGCTGCGCGAGCGCATCGAGCTGAGCAAGGGCGGCCGCGCACTGCTTCAGGGTCGGGGTGGCGCTGATCTCGATACGGTCGAGTCAGAAGGTCAAATGCTGCAGCGCGTCATGCCAGAGTTGATGGGTTTGAGCCAGGTGATGGTCATCAACGACGAGGCCCACCATTGCTACCGCGAGAAGCCGGCGGCCGAGGCCGAGGCCCCCGCAGACACACTCAAGGGGGACGAGAAGAAAGAGGCCGAAGAGAACAACGAAGCGGCGCGGCTGTGGATCTCTGGCCTGGAAGCCGTAGGGCGCAAGCTCGGCATCAACCGCGTGGTGGACCTGTCCGCCACCCCTTTTTTCCTAGCCGGCTCGGGCTACATTGAGGGAACGCTGTTTCCGTGGACGCTCAGCGACTTCTCGCTGATGGATGCCATCGAGTGCGGCATCGTCAAGCTGCCCCGCGTGCCGGTAGCTGACAACATCCCCGGCGGCGACATGCCCAAGTTCCGCAACCTGTGGGAACACATCCGCACCAAGATGCCCAAGAAGGGCCGTGGCGCGGCCGGCAAGTCGCTGGACCCGCTGAGCTTGCCCGTTGAGCTGCAAACGGCGCTTGAGGCCCTGTACGGCCACTACAAGCTCACCTATGAGAAGTGGCAGGAAGCCGGCCTGAAGGTGCCGCCCTGCTTCATCGTGGTGTGCAACAACACGTCAGCGTCCAAGCTCGTCTATGACTTCATCTCGGGGTTCCACCGCGAAAACGACGATGGCAGTAGCACGCTGGTCAATGGCCGGCTGGAGCTGTTCCGCAACTTCGACGAGAACGGTAACCCCTACGGCCGCCCGCGCACATTGCTGATCGACAGCGAGCAGTTGGAGTCCGGCGAGGCGCTGGATGACAATTTCCGCGCCGCAGCCGGTGCAGAGATTGAGCAATTCAAGCAGGAGGTGCTGGAGCGCGGCGGGCCGCTGGCCGACGAGCTGCGGTCCGGCAAGGCATTTGACGACGCTCGGCTGCTGCGCGAGGTGATGAACACCGTGGGCAAGCATGGCAAGTTGGGCGACTCCATCCGCTGCGTGGTGTCGGTATCCATGCTGACCGAAGGCTGGGACGCCAACACAGTGACCCACGTGCTAGGCGTGCGCGCCTTTGGCACCCAGTTGCTGTGCGAGCAGGTGATCGGCCGTGCGCTGCGCCGCCAGTCCTATGACCTGAACGAAGAGGACCTGTTCAATCCCGAGTACGCGGATGTGCTGGGAATTCCATTCGACTTCACCGCTACCCCGGTGATCAGCAAGCCAAAGCCTCCGCGCGAAACCGTGCAAGTGCGCGCCATGCGCGACCGCGAGGCTCTGGCCATCGACTTCCCCCGCGTGCAGGGCTACCGGGTGGAGCTTCCGCAGGAGCGCCTGACCGCCGAATTCAACGACGACTCCACGCTGGTGCTAACGCCCGACCTCGTGGGCCCGTCTATCACCCAGAACGCTGGCATCGTGGGTGAGGTGGTGGATCTGAGCCTGAAGCACACCGGCGACATGCGGCACTCTACGCTGCTGATGCACCTGACCAAGCGCCTGCTTTACAACCACTGGCGCGACCCAGGCGACGATCCCAAGCTGCACCTGTTCGGCCAGCTCAAACGCATCACCCAGGAATGGCTGACCAAGCACCTGGACTGTAAGGGCGGCACCTACCCGGCCCAGCTGATGTATCAGGCTCTCGGCGACATGGCCTGCGAGCGCATCACTGCAGCCATCACCCGGGCCGAGCACGGTCGCCGGCCCATCAAGGCCGTGCTGGACCCGTACAACCCCAGCAGCAGCACCGCCTACGTCAACTTCAACACGTCCAAACCCGATCGCTGGGAGACTGCTGCCGACCGCTGCCACATCAACTGGGTGGTGCTGGACAGCGACTGGGAAGCCGAGTTCTGCCGCGTGGCCGAACGGCACCCCAAGGTGCACAGTTACGTCAAGAACCACAACCTGGGCTTCGAGGTGCCCTATCGCTACGGCTCCGAGACGCGGCAGTACCGGCCCGACTTCATCGTGCGCATCGACGACGGCCACGGCCCCGACAACCTGCTGAACTTGGTGGTCGAAATCAAGGGCTACCGCGGCGAAGACGCCAAGGATAAGAAGACCACCATGGACACCTACTGGGTGCCCGGGGTCAACAACCTAAAGGTGTATGGCCGCTGGGCCTTCGCCGAGTTCACCGACATCTGGCAGTTGCAAGACGACTTCGCCACCAAGGTGGGCGCCGCCTTTACCCACATGATCGACGACGCCATGGTGCGCGCAAGTTCTGCCCCCGCCGGCCAACCCCTGACTGCCGAGATCGCCTGATGGCCAAAAAGAGCAACAAGAAAGACGGCCTGACCGTCGAGACCTTGACCCACACCGACGCCACGCGCAAGAACATCCCGACGGCCGAGTTCCAGTCGGTCATGAAGCCTGAGGAGGAAGGCCCGGTGCCGGTGCGCTATCTGCGCGAGACCCAGGGGCTTGAAGACGAGAAGGCTGCGCGCAACCGCGACCTGGATCCACAGCTGGTGTGGCGCGGCAAGGACGCGCAGGACTGGTCAGACCTGGTGGTGCACGCCCCGCCGCTGTACATCCAGGAGAAGGTGCATCCCAAAGTTCTGATCGACGACCTAAAGCGGCAGACTGAGGTCGCAGCGGCAGCCAAATCCCAGGAACACTTCGGCGACACACTCGATCTGTTTGCCGACTTCAATGGCCTTCCTAGCGAGGACGCAAAAACCGAGTTCTATCAACACGACAGCCACTGGTCCAACCGCATGATCCTTGGGGACAGCCTAGCGGTGATGGCCTCACTAGCCGAACGTGAGGGGCTGCGCGGTAAGGTGCAGTGCATCTATTTCGACCCGCCTTACGGCATAAAATTCAACTCTAACTTCCAATGGTCCACAAACGCTAAAACAACTTCCGATGGAAAGTTGGACCATATAACGAGAGAGCCAGAGCAAGTAAAGGCGTTTCGAGATACTTGGCGCGACGGCATCAATTCCTATCTCACGTATCTTCGAGACAGACTTCAGGCATCCAGGGACCTGCTTTCTGAAACCGGATCAATTTTCGTTCAGATTGGCGACGAGAATATGCATCTCGTCCGATCGCTTCTAGACGAAGTTTTCTTACCACAGAATTTCGTGAGTGTAATTGCGTACTCGAAGACGACTGGATCTGGGAGCGGCGCTGGAGGCACAAACGTCCTCGCCTCAGTGGCAGACTACATACTTTGGTACGCTCGGGACAAAACCCGGGTCAAGTATCGTCAGCTTTATAAGGAGAAGGTGTTTGGTGAGGAAGGTGCGACGAAATACGACCAAGTACAGGAGCCGAGTGGGCTCCGAAGGCCCATCACCACTGAAGAGAAAAACGGCGCGATAGCGCCGTCGAATCGCATCTTCACCCTTGGGGACCTGACTTCTCAGACAGGCGTAGACAAGACTCGATTCGACCTCAACATTGAAGGTCGCACCTTTCGTCCCCATCCATCCGTTTGGAAAACGGGGGAAACAGGCATGGCAAGACTTCAGAAGGCGGGTCGAGTCATTCCAATCAAGTCATCAGTTCGCTATCAACGCTTCCTGGAGGACTTCTCCGCGTTTCCTCTGAGTAATGTATGGCTTGATATAGGCGGAGTTCAAAGCAGGTCTGATCCGAAGATTTACGTCGTTCAAACTTCCACTACCGCAGTAGACAGATGCGTATTGATGACGACCGACCCGGGAGACTTGGTACTCGATCCAACATGCGGCTCGGGGACTACTGCTTACGTCAGTGAACTCCGCGGTAGGCGTTGGATTACCGCTGACACCTCTCGTGTTGCGCTGGCACTTGCACGTTCACGGCTAATGGGTGCAAGGTTTCCATACTTCCTGCTGCGGGACAGCCGAGAGGGGCAATTGAAAGAGGCTGAGCTGACCCGCACAGCTCCTGCAACGGCCAATAGATTTGGCAGCGTACGTCATGGATTCGTAAATGAAAGAGTCGCCCATATAACCTTGAAGTCGATCGCAAACAATGCTGAAATCGATGTTATTCACGACAAATTCCAAGCGCTACTAGAGCCTCTGCGCCAGCAGTTGAACCAGTCGCTTGGTCAGACGTGGGCCGAATGGGAAATCCCTCGCGGGACTGACGCCAAATGGCTAGAAGGAGCCAAGAAACTACACGCCCAGTGGTGGGCACAGCGCATCGAACGCCAAAAGGAGATCGACGCTTCCATCGCCGCCAAAGCCGAGTTCGAATTCCTGTACGACAAGCCTTACGAGGACAGGAAAAAGGCGCGCGTGGCCGGCCCGTTCACGGTGGAAAGCCTGTCGCCGCACCGCGTCCTGTCGTTGGACGAGGACGACGAACTGGTGGACGGTGTGGCCGAGCAGGAGGCCCGCTATCAGGCCGAGCAACGCGACTTCGCCGCAATCATCCTGGACCAACTGCGCATGGCCGGCGTGCAGCAGGCGCACAAGGAGGACCGCATCATCTTCACGTCGCTGAAGCCGTGGCCGGGCGACCTGATCTGCGCTGAAGGCCACTTTGGCGAGGATGTGGGTGATGCCAAGCGCGCCGCCGTCTTCATCGGCCCCGAATTCGGCACTGTCTCGCGCCCCGACCTAGTGGCCGCCGCACGTGAAGCCGCGGATGCTGGCTTTGACGTGCTGATCGCATGCGCCTTCAACTACGACGCCCGCTCCACCGACTTCGACAAGCTGGGCCGCATCCCCGTGCTGAAGGCGCGCATGAACGCCGACCTGCACATGGCGGAGGACCTGAAAAACACCGGCAAGGGCAACCTGTTCGTGATCTTCGGCGAGCCCGACATTACCTTGCTGCCTACCGGCGACGGCCAGATGCGCGTCAAGGTCAACGGCGTGGACGTGTTCGACCCCAGCACCGGCGAGGTACGCAGCGACGGCGCCGACGGCATCGCATGTTGGTTCATCGACACCGACTACAACGAAGAAAGCTTCTTCGTACGCCACGCGTACTTCCTGGGTGCCAACGACCCGTACAAAGCGCTGAAGACCACGCTGAAAGCAGAGATCGATGCCGACGCCTGGGCAACTCTGAACAGCGACACGTCGCGGCCGTTCGACAAGCCGAAGTCGGGGCGCATCGCGGTGAAGGTCATCAATCACCTGGGCGATGAGGTAATGAAGGTATTCAAGGTCTGAGCATCAAAAGAATCCAGGGAAGGAAGTCGAAGTGCTCGTTTACAGCAGTAGTTTCATGTTGGCGCCTACGGGCGGCCCCCAGCAGGTCATTGACTTGATTGCGCGATGGATGGGCAAGCGGTCGGGAGGGTTCATAGCCGCCAATGAGTTGGCGCAAGGAATCGCAAGGAAACGGTTGAAAGACGGCAGTACCGTGATCAGCCGTTCAACAAAGTTCGACCCCGCGGCCCCCAGTTACCCTTTCATCTTCAGTACCGAGCTGTCGCATCGAGACGACCAGGTCGCTGGACGCCTGTGGACTACGGGCATCGGAATCCGGCAATTGGCGGCGGACAAGCCCGTCGAATGCACCTTCCTGTTGCGAACGGACGAAGCCAGCGCGCGAGTGCTCGCGCCGATCCAAGTTACGCGGCCTCGTGTCGTACTCGACATCGTGAGCCAATGTCAGCCGGTTGGTGAGACTCCCGGGCTCAAGGTCAAACGTCTTGACGAAGCGAGCGCCACCGCGTTCCTGGCCGACATCGAGCGGGAAGACCGAGGGCATCCAATC
Organism: Roseateles sp. P5_E1; assembly: GCF_054049335.1. Taxonomy (NCBI): domain Bacteria; kingdom Pseudomonadati; phylum Pseudomonadota; class Betaproteobacteria; order Burkholderiales; family Sphaerotilaceae; genus Roseateles; species Roseateles sp. P5_E1. The sequence continues at coordinate 101,533 of NZ_JBFUMN010000003.1, read as the reverse complement.
GTCATCATCAGCCCGCGTCGCGATGGCAGCTATCTCGTTCAGCCCGAGCGCTTRAGATCGCTACTCGTTGGTATCGCGGAAGTGGTGCAAGTGGCGCCAGGAGTCGACACCTTCGAACTCGAAAAGGTACTGGGGCGTCGCTATGGCGCTTGGGGCGGGGCACTCAACGTTCTGTACCGTTCAAAGGTTGGTCATGCCGGTGTTTACTGCGACAGCTCGCTCTATCGCCCGGACAGGTTGGCGGACTTGGCCGAGGCTGGCGTCAACCTTGATTCTGAGATTCTCTCCACCGTCACGCACCAAACCAATGTGCCAACGGCATGGCGCCACATCTCGCTTGGCGTCGTCGACCAGGCTGTGTTGCGGGGCCAGTTGGCCAGCGCCGTTGCAAGCGCCAAGCAGACCGATGATGGCGCTGGCTACATTCAGCTGCTTGAAGAAGCAATGGACCAGCTGACTGCTAAAGACCTATCCATTGGCGAACTTCGAGATCAAGTGCAGGATCGGGATGAGCGGATCTCCGAATTGGAGGCCAGCGTTCAGGGCCTGAAGTACTCCCTCGCTGGGCAACGGCAATCTGCGGTTGGTCCAGATGACGAAGGCCTAGAGGCAATCCAGCCGCTGCGTGACGCCGTCAGTACATTGGTGGAAGGAGTCCCAACGCTTGAGCAGTCTCTGACCATCATCCGAACTCTCTTTCCTGACCGTATCGTGGTCTCGGATTCAGCTCTGTCTTCGGCCCGGGAGTCGGAATCGTTCCGCAATGGCAAGAAGGCCTTCGAGCTTCTGTGGAAACTGGCGACCGGCTACTGGTCCGCAGTGGCGGGCGGTGGCGGGGATGCGGAGGGGCGCAAAGTCTTCGGCCAGAACGCGTACGCCCAGAACGAGGCTAGTGCTCTGAGCAACGACGGCAAGCGCCGCCGTACCTTCGAGTACAAGGGTCAAGACATCTTGATGGAAAAGCACCTCAAGATCGGCGTCAAAGACAGCGTGGCTGAAACACTCAGAGTGCACTTTGAATGGGTAGGCGCCGACAAGGCAATCGTTGTTGGCCACTGCGGCAAGCATTTGGACTTCTGACTGGTGGATCAGCCCATGGATTTCCGCATCGCTGACACGTTCACAGATAGCCTAGCCCGCTTGACGGGAGATGAGCAAAAGCTGGTCAAGACCACCGCCTTCGACCTGCAGATGAACCCCGTCAACCCCGGCATGAGTCTGCATAAGCTCGACCGGGCGAAAGACAAGAACTTTTGGTCGGTGCGCGTAGGCGCTGACGTTCGCCTGATCGTGCACAAGACTGCCAGCAGTTTCATGCTGTGCTACGTCGACCACCACGACAAGGCCTACCTGTGGGCCGAGAGAAGGCGCTTGGAGACGCATCCCAGGACCGGCGCGGCCCAGTGGGTGGAAGTGCGGGAGCGGGTGGAAGAAGTGCTGGTGCGCCGCAAGATTGAGGCGCCCGAATCTGTCGCCGCTAAGCCTGCGCTCTTTGCGCACCTCACGCCGCTGGAGTTGCTGAGCTATGGCGTGCCTGAGGACTTCGTACAGACAGTTCTAGAGGCCAACGAAGACAGCCTCCTGGAACTGGCTAGCCACTTGCCAGGCGAAGCCGCCGAGGCCCTGCTGGAATTGGCCACCGGAGGCAAACCCAAGCCTGCCCCCGCCCCAGCCCCCAACGCGGACCCGTTTGCCCACCCCGACGCCCAACGCCGGTTCCGTGTCATGCGCGACGTGGAAGAACTCGCCCGGGCGCTGGACTACCCCTGGGAAAAGTGGACCATCTTCCTGCACCCGGCGCAGCGTCAGTGGGTCGAGAAGGACTACAACGGTCCAGCGCGCGTGGCCGGCTCGGCCGGGACTGGCAAGACCATCGTGGCCTTGCACCGCGCCGTTCACCTGGCGCGGCAGTACCCTGAATCCCGCGTGCTGCTGACCACCTTCTCAGACACGCTAGCGCGGGCGTTGCAGGGCAAGCTGCGACGCCTGATCAGCAACCAGCCCAAGCTCGGCGAACGCCTGGAAGTCGAGGCCCTGAGTACCGTCGCTTTGCGCCTTCATGAGCGTCATGTGGGCAAGGTGCGTGTGGCGACCGAGGAGCAGTTGCGTAAGTCCGTGGCTGACGCGGCACGGCGTGTTGAGGGCCATCGATTCACCGCGCCGTTCGTTTACGCCGAATGGTTGGACGTGGTGGATACGTGGCAGCTCAGCACCTGGGAGGGCTACCGTGACTTCAAGCGCCTGGGTCGCAAGACGCGCCTGTCCGAGGCACAGCGTGCGCTGCTTTGGCAGATCTTCGAGGCGGTGGCTGCTGACCTATCGGCGCAGGGCGTGACGACCCGCGCGGCGATCTGCACGCGTGTGGCTGCTGCCGTGGGCAGCATGAAGCACGCGCCCTACGACCATGTAGTGATCGACGAAGCTCAGGACGTGAACGTCAGCCAGCTACGCCTGCTGGCGGCCATCGCCGGCGGGCGGCCGAACGGGCTGCTGTTCGCGGGCGATCTGGGTCAGCGCATTTTCCAGACCCCTTTCTCGTGGAAGGCGCTAGGCGTGGACGTACGAGGTCGGTCGCGCACACTCCACGTGAACTACAGAACCTCGCATCAAATCCGCGCCCAAGCAGACAAGCTTCTAGGCCCTGAGGTGAGCGATGTTGACGGCAACGTGGAAGACCGACGCGGCACGGTATCGGTTTTCAACGGCCCCACACCCGAAGTGCTCACGTTCGACGATGCTCGATCCGAAGAGCGGCACGTGAGCGAATGGATAGCTGCGCGAACTTCAGACGGTATGCAGCCGCACGAGCTGGGCGTGTTCGTGCGGTCTGCTGACCAAATCCCACGGGCGGAAGCAGCGATCCAAGCAGCTGGCTTGCGCTGGCGCGTGCTTGACGACAAGGTAGACACCGCCAGCGGTCAGGCTTCCATCAGCACCATGCACCTCGCCAAGGGCTTGGAGTTCCGCTACGTGGCGGTTATGGCGTGTGACGACGAGGTCATCCCGCTGCAAGAACGCATCGAAAGCGTCGTCGACGAAGCAGACCTGGAGGAGGTCTACCACACCGAGCGTCATTTGCTCTATGTGGCGTGCACGAGAGCACGAGACCAACTGCTGGTGACCTCTGTTGCTCCCGGGTCAGAGTTTCTCGGAGATCTGACGGCCTAGCGCTCGGGATGGGGCAATGGAAGTGGCGTAATCAGATGGCGATGGGCTGCGATGGTCCGGCGATGGAGCTCGGCCACATCGGGGAGGCAGTGGGCTGGTCAAGGTGCGCTCCAGCGGCGCGGCGGACCGACGCACAGGTTTCGGGCAAGGCGGCTGCCGAGCTGCTTCTGGACGCGTCGGCGCCGATGTCGTCCGTGGTGCTCATGGCTACGGCGCGTAGAACTCGGAGTGCCCGAGCCGCTTTCCGACTCGCGCCTTGACCAGAGCCTGGCAAGCCCATAACACTTCCCACGGGATCTCATCCAGCTGCTGAGCGATGGCCGCGTAGTTGATCGGGCGGGGCGACGCCGCGGTCAGGATCTGGCCAACGCGGCTGATCAGCACTTGGTCGTTCCAGCCCACGGTGGCATCCCCGTCACACCAGATGATGTGCCCCTTCCAGAGGATGAAGTGCGCCTCGCAGCCGTCCTCACGCCAGACCGATGGGTACAGCGTGAGCGTGTCGCCTTTGCCGTACAGGCGCCAGGCTTTGCCAGACCGGGGATMAAGATTCACCGACAGCATCTGGCCGCAGCCGTCAGGGCAGCGCATCACCAGCGATCGCGGCACACCGCGGTGATCGATCGATGCGTCGCCCAGCTGCTCCAGCAGCGCGCGCGCGGCGCCCTGCCCCTCGGCCGTGCCGACGAATCGGATGTGCTTGGCGCGGGTCATGTCGCCTTCTCCGGCAGTGGCGCCCGGTCACCCGAGGCGATCCGCGCTTTCGGGCCGCAGAACCAGCAGCCGGACTGGACAGCGCATGTGGCTGCGTTCATTCGAGCACGGTTGCCCTGGTAAATGATGTAGCGCGGGGCGGCGGGCACGCCGGCGATGACCGATAAAAGCATCGTCATGCTGATGGACGCCACCGTGCTGTTGAGGCTGACGACAGCAGGCTGCGGCACACGCTCAGCGCCTTGGATGTAGGGGTCTTTGGCGCGCTGCTCATCGGTCATCAGCTCGCGCTGCACTTGCGTGGAGTCGAGGTTGTTGGCGCACCAAAGACAGGCTTGGCCCGGGGACACCAGCTTGACGTGCCCGTCGAACCTCGCACCCCCGTTGCCCGCAACGGTGATGGCTACGCCCATGTCGATCACTGGAGTCAGGTATTGGTATGCAGCCTGATTCAAGATGTGGCGGCTCGCGTGCGAGTCGGTGCAGCAGAAGACGGCATCCTCTTCGACGACGCGCCGAGCGACGCCCTTGGCCGTGACGTCGGCCTTGATGACTTCCACGGTGGCGTTCGGGTTAATCGCTCGAATCATCCTCTTGGCGATCTCGACCTTCGGCCGGCCGACGTCCCGGCGGCGGGCTCCGACCACGCGATTGAGGTTGGTCTCTTCGATCAGATCGTCGTCCACCAGGAGGAAGTAGCGAACGCCGAGGTGCGCGGCCTGTTGCGCCATCAGCGATCCCGTGCCGCCCAGGCCGACTATTGCCAGGCGAAGGGTGCTCAGAAGGTGCTGGCCTTCGGCCCCGAAGGCGCGAACTTGGCGGTCGAAGCGACCATCTGGGTCATCCAGAGGCATGTTCGCGTCCAGGTGCACGACGAGCGAGTCGCCGAGTTCGACAACGCGTAGCGGCTCGCTCGTCCCCAGCATGCGGGCGTTGATGCCCTGCTCAGCGAACAGCAGCGAAGCATGCGGGCCGTGCGGTCCACGACGCCCGAGATACTTTGCCAACGCGCGCTCGGTCTCGTCGTCGACATGGGAGAACTGAGCTGCCAGGCCGCCCGGGTGAGTGTGCACGTAGACCAGCGCCAGGTTTTCCTGACGGGCCTTGCGCTCGATGGGCAGGCAGAACTCAGTGCGCAACTCGGCCCGGATGGGCGTGCGGTGCGCATAGTCGGCTTCGGTGGGGATGTGGGTCTCCATAACCAGGAGGCGGTGTGCCCCGGTCGACAGCAGCACGGGCGAACACAGCAGGATCGCCGCGCTTTCCAGCTCAGCGTGTTCCAGCTCCGCCTTGAGCCGCTGCAAGGCCGGCGCTGCGAAGGCGAGGGTGTTCATTGCGGCTTGTTAAAGCGGTTGGTGATCATGCCGGCCCAGGTGCTGAGGGTGTTCTTGGCCGGGTTCCAGGCGTTGTTCTCCGTGTGCCAGGAGAACCAGAGGCCGGACTGCGTCGTCTCCGGGATGAAGTACGGGTCGTTGCTGGACTGTGGTGGGTTGCCGTTGGTCAGGCGCAGCCCGCTCTCCGCCCAAAAGCAGTCGAGCCGGGGGCCGGGGTAGCCCACCGGCACGATGAAGCGCACGGTGGTCGAGGACTGCGACCAGCCCGGAGGGATCGGAAAAGCCGGGATGGTGACCAGCGCGGCCCCGGAGGGCAGCGGGTCCATCTGGGCCTCCGGAAAGCGCTCCTTGAGCTGCGCGAACTGCTCGACAGTGGCCGGGTGCATCAGAAACCTCCGAAGTTGGTGCGGGGGCGGGTCGAGAAGCGCTTCGGGCCCTGGCCGTGGCCGTGGGCCAGATCCACCGCCTCGTCGTCGCCGATCGGGCGGTCCGGGTCGTGGCCGCTCTCGAGCACCAATTCGTGGTTGATGTCGATGCTCGAGTCGACCTGATGGCCCAGCTGCTTGATGGCCATGCCGCTGAGGCGAGGCTGGGAGTTGTTGACCTTGTGGCCGTCGATGAAGAAGAAGTTGTCCATGGTGCGAGGTCGCCAAAAGTTAGAACGGTCAGAATCTTAAGTTAAAACATAATAGTTCTGCAAGAGGTGTGCTGTTGCCGGTGCCTGACGCCACTTCGGGCCTGTCTGGACGCCATCGCAAAAGCGGGGTAAACGTGCGAGCGCGCACTGCGCAGCACGCGCGCGTTGGGTTCCGGTCGCTGTTTAGGCGCAGTTGTTGCAGGCTGCGCTTAGGGCGTTAGCCTGGGGCTGCGAGCTTTTGAGAGCGGCCGCACCTATGTGGAGCGCTGTTCGCTGAATGCCGTTGCGCAGTTGCGCTGACGAAGCGCAGACTTGGGACGCGGCGAAAGGCGGACCCTTGTGGCTACGTGCGCGCAGCCTCAAAGGGAGGTGCTGCCGCAAGCTGCGGTAGGCCGTCTACGAGCTCACGCGAACAAGGGAGCGAACGTGGCTGACTACATCTACGTCGACAACTCGAATCTCTACATCGAGGGACGAAGGGCCAGCGCAGTCGCGCACGGCCTTGCGGCTGACATGCGCGAGGCCATGAATCTTGGGATCTTTGACCACGGGTACACCCTCAGCTTTGGCAAGTTGCACGAGTTCCTGACTGGCAACGACCTCAGCAAGATCAAACGAGCGGCCCTCTTCGGGTCGCGGCCGCCTCCAAACGACTCCATCTGGGTGCACGCCAAGAGCGCCGGCTTCGAGCTGCATCTGGAAGACCGGAATGTCCAGAACAAGGAGAAGAAAATCGACACTGGCATCGCGACGCTATTGACCAAGGACGCGTACAAGACCGGCAAGCCTGGCGAAGATCTCTTTGTGCTCGTTGCGGGTGATGCCGATTACGTGCCGACCATCAACGAGCTCAAGGCCGATGGGTATCGCGTAGAAGTGGTCTTCTGGAGTCAGTGCGCCAGGGAACTTCGCGAAGTCGCTTCGAAGTTCATCTCGCTCGACCCCTACCTCGAAGCGCTGCGGCTCTGACGTCGCTGCGAGGGGCGCTCAGGCTTCTTGCTAGCGGCTGGATTCTGTGCCGGCGCAATGCAGGCGAAGTGCGGCCGCGGCGTTATCGCGGACCGCTTGCTTCTGCACGCGCAGTGACCGTTACGACTTCGCCGCTTCGGATTTGAGGCGTTTCTTCGGGCCTGGTTCCGGCTCGATCTTCTTCGCAGACGTTTTGCCGGACCCATGTGTGTTGGCCAACTCGTGGAACTGCGCCGTGGGAAGCAGCAAAGGCCCATTGCGCATCCGCGACGTCAATCGAAGGATCTCGTCTCGCAGTGCTCCGTAGAGCAGGGAGGTTCCGTTGACCAGGCACAAGTCTTGACGCTTGTCCTCAGGGAGTTTGGCGCCACTGACAAAGCCGACAATTGAAATGTCGAAGATGTAAGGGAAGGAAGAACCTTCCTTGGGAGCAGCTCTCAATCGAAGTTTGATGCCCCAAAGTGAATCTGGTGCCTCGTCTCCTCGTTCGGCTTTGCCAAATTCGACTGATGAATCGAACTGAGCGTTGTCGAAGTTTGGATACTTTCCGTCTCCCTTACCGTCAAAGTCTTCAACGGGGGAGACTTGCAGGGCAGCGAGCTCATAATGCTCTAGTTGTAGTGCGCTGCTATGCATTAGAGGCGAACTTCAAACAATCGCCATTCGCGGCCGCACTTGCGGCGGCACCAAGTCCAGAACTCAATGTATATACCGGCGCCATTCTTGAATTGAACACCGGTGCTCGCCATTGACCCTTAACCTTGCGAATCCGTATGTCAGCAAGCTTCTGCTCGGAACGGGGTTCCTCAAGTTCGAAGAAGCTATGAGCACGTGGCATGTACGTCGTACGGAACACCACGTCGAAATCAAAGCCTGCCGCCTCAGAAATACTGGAAATCGACTCAAGAGTCAGATTCTGTGTGCCACTTAATTTTATGGACAGTGCAGCTTCTGAAATCTCCAAGCGTTGAGCTATTTGTTTTCTTTTCAGGCCCGCTCTCGCGATCAAAATAGCTAGATCTGCTGCGACTTTTGTCTTTAATTGATCTGAGCGCTTAATGGTTGAGCTAAGTTCCTTGATGCGATCTAAGAATTTCATGATGAGAGCTCCAAGGTCACTGTTCGGGGAAAAGAGTATTGAGCCGTTGAGATTCGCAAAAAGCGCGAATGGCTCCATCCAGGCAATCCCCATCCGCCTTCTTGAGCGACGCACGCTTTTTCAAGCATGCGTACACCACAATATGAGTATTGCGGGCAACAAATCCAACTACCGCGACATTGCGTCGCGACAGACGGAAGGTAGGGACGGTAATCACCTCGGATCCGCAGCGAAAGGACACATCACCGAGGTGAAGCCATTCGTCCGCGCCATAGCATTCGGCAATCGGCAGGCCCGACCTGGCCTTCATGCACAGGTCGTACATCAGCTGGCCGAGTTCCGTCAGGCATAAATTGTCAAGCTGCTCGGCGTGATCCGAAAAAATGCAGCACCGGTCGTCAAACCAAGCTGCGAGCACGCGATTCCTCGGTGCGGCGGCGGCGGGAGGGTCAGACGAGAAATCGGTTTCTTCGAAAAGACGGACCCGCACGTGAGAAGCTTAATCTATAAGTTAAGTGTGGTCAAGCTTGAGCTCCCGCTCGTTGCGCTTGACAGCTCGCTAATGCTCATTGTGAGCGCAGAACTTTGGGATTGACTTCGTACAAGCACCGCCTTCCTTGGGTGAAGTTTGTGTGTTGACGATGCTGCACCCGGACCCGGGGTGCCGCGCGGGCGACTGCAGCGCCGCGACCTCCGCTGGCGTTCCAGGGCCAGCGTCAGACTCAAGGTTGATGGCCCTGAAGAGCGTCCGTCGTAGCGACACAGCGGAAAGGACGGTGATTTCATTGCTGGCGTTCCGCTCGTAAGCGTGACTGACGGCCAAAAACCTGGAGTTCAGTCAGCCTGCGAAAGGCTCTCGCAGGTCCGATGGCTGTGGGCGGCCGCCATACGCTAGCAGCACCAGGCGCACCGCTTCGATGGCGAGCCAGTCGAGGCGCGTTCGAGGATGTAGGAGCGGTAGGTCGTCTCGCTGATGCTCGGCTCGACCGCAAACAACAGCAGTTGGCCGTCCCGAGAACCGCTGGAACGCGGGTCAGCGTCGAGCCGACCTGAGGCTGACATTCGCTCGGGGCGTTGGGTCGATCCGTCTGCCCTACGCTCGCCGAAGCTTCGGCGAGAAAAAACTGCTTGCTTATCAGTCACTTAGGTTCGTGCGCGGTCGCTTGATGTTGGCTTTAAGAGTTCCAAGTTAAGCGCAAACAATTCCAAACTCAGCGCAAACCGACAGCCGCGTCGCGTCGAGCAGCCCATCCCCCCAAATCTGCAGCCTGTCGCCTCCCGCTAGGTCGCTCCCGGAGCTAGGAGATATGGTGTGCTACATCAGCAACACACCCCGGAGCACCCATGACTCCCACCTGGACAGACCAGGCACCGATCTACCAGCAGCTGGCCGACCGACTGGCCGTGCAGCTGCTTGACGGCAGCCCCCCGGAAGGCGAGGCCCTGCCGTCGGTGCGACAGCTCGCCAGCCAGTACGTCATCAACCCGCTCACCGTCACGCGGGCGCTGCAGGCGCTCAGCGAGCACGGCCTGATCGAGTCGCGCCGCGGCCTGGGCATGTATGTGATGAGCGGCGCCCGCGAGCGCTTGCTGCGCCAGGAGCGCGAGCAGTTCCTGCAGAAGGACTGGCCTGCCCTGCGCGCCAAGCTCAAGCGGCTGGGCCTGACCGCCAAGGATCTGAACTGGGAGTCGACATGAACCTCATCGAAGCCAAGAACATCACGCTGCGCTACGGCAAGAAGACAGCGCTGAACGACGTCTCCGTCGCGGTGCCCAAGGGCCGCGTCGTCGGCCTGCTGGGCCACAACGGCGCCGGCAAGACCTCGCTGATGAAGGCGATGGTCGGCTTGCTGCCGGTGCAGGGCGAGCTGAGCGTGCTGGGGCTGGAGCCGACCAGGAACCGCCAGCAGCTGCTGACCGAGCTCAGCTACATCCCCGACGTGGCCGTGCTGCCGCGCTGGGCCCGGGTGCACGAGCTGATCACGCTGATGGGCCGGCTGCAGCCCAAGTTCTCGGCCGAGCGCGCCCGCACCTTGCTCAAGCGCACCAGCGTCAGCGAGGGCGACAAGATCAAGAGCCTGTCCAAGGGCATGGTGGCCCAGACGCACCTGGCACTGATCGCCGCCATCGACGCCAAGCTGATGATCCTGGACGAGCCGACGCTGGGCCTGGACGTGGTGTCGCGCAAGAGCTTTTACGAGATGCTGATTGACGAGTGGTGCGACGGCGAGCGCAGCGTGCTGATCTCGACCCACCAGGTCGAGGAGGTGGAGGCGCTGCTGTCCGACGTGATCATGCTGGACGAAGGCCGCGTGGCGCTGTCGATCAGCCTGGAGGATATCGACCGCCGTTTCGTGGCGCTGAACCACGACCCGGCCGCCGCCGACGCGATGGCCGCCGCCCACCCGCTGCTGCGCTACCGCGAGCAGGGCCGCACGACCTCGCTGTTCGACGGCCCGCCGCCCGAGCACATCACCAGCCTGGGCCAGCGCGTGCGCCCCAGCCTCGTCGATCTTTTCATGGCGCTGACCCGCAACCCGGCGCTGAACGGCAAGCAAGCCTGAACTGGAGCAAATGCCATGAACAACCACATCCCCACCCTGCTGTTGCGCGAGTGGATGCAGCACAAGCGCGGCTGGCTGATCGCCGCCTTCGCTCCGCCGATCCTTTTCCTGGCCATGCTGCCCTTCGGCCATGTGCAGGGCCTGCCGATGGAACATCCGGAACTGATCGGCCTGGCCATCTTGCTGCTGAGCACCTGCGCGGTATATGCCATCTGCCTGCTGGTGGCGCTGTTCCAGCTGCCTGGCCTGGCGCGCCGCGACGCGCAGGACCGCTCGATCGAGTTCTGGCTCTCCCTGCCGGGGCGGCCGAGCGAGAGCGTCGCATCGACGGTGCTGGCCCATGCCTGGCTGGCGCCTCTGGGTGGCGCGGTCGTGGGGGCCCTCTTCGGCCTGCCGATAGCGATGTCGGTCCTGGGCAGCAAGGCGGGCTTGGGCGCGGCAATGTCGGTGAACTGGGGCGAGGTCGTCTCGGCGGCAACGCCCCTGCTGCTGCGTGGCCTCGTGGGCACCGTGCCGCTGATGCTGTGGCTGGCGCCRATGATCTTCGTGCTGATGGCCGCTTCGGCCTGGCTCAAGCGCCTGGGCGTGCCCCTGGTCTTCGTCGGCGGCTTCGTCGTCACCCTGGTGCTGCACAAGGTCTACAGCATCGACTGGCCGCTGCAGGCGCTGAGCGATTGGAACGAGCGCCTCGGCCACTCGATGATCAATGACGCGGAAGGCCTGAAGTCGGCCCTGATGTCGGACGTCAACCTGTGGACCTGGTCGCTGCAGGACCTGAGCCACACGCTGGCCGATCTCGCCTCGCTGCAGTTCCTGGGCTGGGTCGCCGTGGCCGCCGCTGGTTTCGCACTGGTGGTGATGAAGCGGGCACGCGGCGCCTGATCGGCCGGCCTGCCCAAAAGCAAACCGGGGTCAGTTCAACTGGCCCCGGTTTTTTGTTTCTGAACGCCTCAGGTCGGTGAACTGGCCAGAGCGTCGGGCGCCGCCGGCGGCACGATGCGCGCTGCCACTTCCTTGCGGAAGCGGTTGAGCTCCTGCACGGTGGCGAAGCTGCGGTCCATCAGCAGGCTCATGTTGTGCAGGATGCGCTCGACGACCTTGTTCTCCCAGACCGAGTCGAACTGGATCTGCTTGTCCAGCCAGCGCTCCAGCCACTCGGGATCGGGCAGGCGGCTCTGGATGGTGTCGCGCGGGAAGAGTTTGGCGTTGACGTGCAGATTGGTCGGGTGCAGGGCCTGGGCCGTGCGGCGGGCGCTGGCCATGAGCACGCCCACCTTGGCGAAGGCCGCGCGGGCCTCGTCACCGAACTTGGCCATGGCCCGCTTCATGTAGCGCAGATAGGCGCCGCCGTGCCGGGCCTCGTCGCGCGACAGGGTTTCGTAGATGGCCTTGATGACGGGCTCGTTGTGCCACTCGGACGCACGGCGGTACCAGTGGTTCAGGCGGATCTCGCCGCAGAAATGCATCATCAGCGTCTCGAGCGCTGGCGCGGGGTCGAAGTCGAACCGCACCTCGTGCAGCTCGGCCTCCGTGGGCACGAGATCAGGGCGGAAGCGCTTGAGGTACTCCATCAGCACCAGGCTGTGCTTTTGCTCCTCGAAGAACCAGACCGACATGAAGGCCGAGAAGTCACTGTCTTCGCGGTTGTCGCGCAGGAACATCTCGGTGGCCGGCAGCGCCGACCACTCGGTGATGGCGTTCATCTTGATGGTCTGGGCCTGTTCGTCGCTCAGCAGGCTGGCGTCGAACTTGTCCCACGGGATGTCGCGGTCCATGTTCCAACGCACGGCTTCGAGTTGCTTGAACAGTTCAGGGTAAAGCATGAGAAATCCTCGTCTAGAGGCGGGATTCTAAAGTTCGCGCCAGCGTGCCATCTCCGGCGCGATTGCGGCCAGGCCGTCGAGGCAGCGCACGCCGTCCTGAGAGCCCAGCAAACGGAGTGCCCGGCTGCTGCAGCTGGCCCAGATTTCGACGGCGGCCGGCAGCTGTGTGCGCAAGCTGGCCAGTCCGTCCAGCGCGGCTCGGGGGGCCAGCTGGCCGGCGAAGCTCAGCGCGACGACATCGACCCGGCAGGCCGCCGCGGCGGCAGGCAACTGCGCCAACGGCGTCTGCACGCCCAGTGACAGGCAGGCGGCGCCCTCCAGGCCCAGCAGGGCCTCGACCATCAGCAGGCCCAGCGCGTGGCTTTCGCCGGGCAGGGTTGTCAACAGCACCCGCGGCTGGCGACCGGTCGGGGGCGGCAGCGCATGCATGGCCTGGCGCAGCACCAACTGCAGGGATTCGCTGTAGAGGTGCTCCTGGAAGATCTGCAGCGCCCCGCTCATCCACAACTCGCCAATGCGCGTCGTCAAAGGCGCGAAGACCTCGATGACGCCACGCCCCAGACCGCGGCGCAGCACGACCTCGGACAGCGCACGCCGCAGCCCCTCGACGTCATGGCCTTGCAGCAAGGCGGCACAGGCGGCGATCTCGAAAGGCTCGACAGCCGCGCCCGCGACGGGCACGGCCGCAGGCGGCTTCAGCAGGGCCGACAACTCCTGCACCGACGCAGCAACGACACGGCCCGGACGGTGGCCGGCGTCCAGCAACCGCTTCACGAGCCGCAGCCGCTGAACCTGTTCCGGCGGGTACAGGCGCTCGCCGGTCGCGTCGCGCCTGGGCGACGGGAAACCATAGCGGCGCTCCCAGACGCGCAGCGTTTCCTTGTGGATGCCGGTATCGCGCTCGACCGCGGTGATGCCGATGCCGTCGAACGAATCATTCATCGCTGGATCTCGGATCGCGCATGGTTCGCCCTGCACAAAGCTGGGACAGTAGTTGATTCCGGCCGCGCGAGAGGGGCGGCCCGCACACCAACAGAAATATTCGACAAAGCGACTTACACGTCCTACTGTTTGTAATTCCGCTGCAGCCGCACGGGGCAGAGAAAAACAGCCGCGGCGAGGACAACAATCGTCACAGGAAACCGGTACACGGCCTTGGAATTTCGCGCTCAGTGCCCACTCTCAGGCTACACACCAGTAAAAACCCGAGCCCTGGCTCGGCTCGCACTCTCCGCTCAACCACGAATTTAGGTCGCGCAACCTCTCTGATCTCAGAGCAGCAATCTCGAAGCCGTTCTCCTCCTCCTCCCTCCCTCCCTCGTTGGCTTCGAGGCGTTCTGCGGCCACTTTTATGACCAAGGCCTGCGTCCACGCGACGCAGGCCTTTTTTCAGCCGCGTGTGAGGTGCGCCTGGACTATTTCAACCATCCTTTGCGGCGGAAGTAGATGAAGGGTGCCGCGACGGACAACAGCATCAGCACGAGGGCGAATGGGTAGCCCCAGCTCGACTCCAGTTCCGGCATGTTCTTGAAGTTCATGCCGTAGATCGATGCGATCAGCGTCGGTGGCAGCAAGGCCACGCTGGCCACCGAGAAGATCTTGATGATCTTGTTCTGGTTGATGTTGATGAAACCGACGGTCGCATCCATCAGGAAGTTGATCTTGTCGAAGAGGAAAGCGGTGTGTGAGTCGAGTGAGTCGATGTCACGCAGGATCTGGCGCGATTCCTCGAACTGCTCGGCGTTGAGCATGCGGCTGCGCATCATGAAGCTGACGGCACGGCGCGTGTCCATCACGTTGCGGCGGATGCGGCCGTTCAAGTCTTCCTCGCGCGCAATGGCCGACAGCACCTCGCCGGCGGCGGCGTCGGTCACGTCGCTCTTCAGCACGCGGACGCTGACGGCCTCGAGCTTGTCGTAGATGCCCTCCAGCACGTCCGCCGAATACTCGGCGTCGGCGTCGTAGAGCTTGAGCAGCACGTCCTTGGCGTCCTCGATCAAGGCCGGAATGCGCCTCGCGCGCAGCCGCAGCAGGCGGAACACCGGCAGGTCCTCGTTGTGGATGGAGAACAGGATGTTGTTGAAGAGGATGAAGGCCACGCGCACATTGCGCGCCGACTTGCCGTCGGGGCCCTCGTCGCCCTCGATGAGGAAGTCGGAGCGGATGTGCAGCTCGCCGTTGTCTTCCTCGTAGAAGCGCGCCGATTCCTCCAGGTCCTCGTCGACGATGTCCTCGGGGATGGTCAGGCCGAAGCGGTCGCGGATCCAGCCCTTCTCCTCGGCGCTCGGGCTTTCCAGGTCGACCCAGACCGGGCGCGACTGGGCCAGGTCCTCGGCGGTTTCGATTTCTTCCTGGAACAGGCCGCCCTTGAGGCGCCCGTTGTCCAGCGTGAACACATTCAGCATGCATCGTCTCCTGGCAGCGCTGGCCAGACTGGCGGAGGACGACGGCGCAGCGCCGTCCGGGGTGGCGGGATTCAGGTCAACCGTCTCACTCCGGGCGGGGCCTCAGGAAGGCCGGCAGCGGGAGTGGACGGTCACCGAGGGTGATCGCTGTCCAAGAAGGGCTCCGTAGGGTGAATAGCCGCGGATTATTGCACCCGCTCAAGACGTGAAAGAAGCCGCGAAAACGAGGCCCTCCAGCCGACAAACGGTCACCGTCATCCCCTTGTCATGCCGCGGCTTCGCGAGCAAACTGGACTCGTCGATTTCCCCACTCCCACCCACCTCCGCTACCCGAAAGACCCTCCTCCTCCCTCCCCCTTCGTCTGTTTTTTCTCAGTTTTCTGGTTTGTTTTCCGACCCATTCCTCTGAAAGGAGGCTTTATGAATCTGACGATCAGTGGCCATCATCTCGAAGTCACGCCCGCTCTGCGCGAGTACGTACTCACCAAGCTGGACCGTGTGACCCGCCACTTCGACCAGGTCGTTGATATCAACGTCCTGCTGACCGTAGAGAAGCAAAAGGAGAAGGAACGCCGCCAGCGCGCCGAAGTGACCCTGCATGTGAAGGGCCGCGACATCTTTGTCGAGCAATCCCACGAGGATCTGTACGCCGCCATTGATCAATTGATGGACAAGCTGGACCGTCAGGTCTGCCGCCACAAGGACAAGGTGCAAGACCATCACCACGCCTCGGCCAAGCGCCTCGAGGTACCCGCACGCTGAAGCCCCTGGCTCATCTCGCGGCGGCCTGCGGGCCGCTTTTGTTTTTGCGATGCACAATCCATGGCTGCTCGCGGCAATCGGTTTTTGCTGCAGTGCCGCAAAAACCCGCATTCATGGGTGGTCAGAGGCGTTTTCCACGTCTCTAGGGGCTACCGCCCACCCCAAAACGACGCAGGGTTCCATAATCTGTCGCTCTGATTGACCCACCAGCCCGGCACGGCCGCGCCTATCCGGCGCCCCCGATGCTTGGCCTCAACCCATGAACCGTCTCGCCGCCATCCTGCCTGCCGACAACGTGTTGGTGAACGTGGATGCGTCCAGCAAGAAACGCGCCTTTGAACATGCAGGCTTGCTGTTCGAAAACCACCACCAGATGGGCCGGGCGCTGGTCACCGACAACCTCTTCGCCCGAGAGCGTCTGGGCTCGACCGGCCTGGGACACGGCGTCGCCATCCCGCATGGCCGCGTCAAGGGCCTGAAGAACCCGCTGGCTGCGGTGCTGCGGCTGGCCCAGCCCATCGGCTTCGATGCGCCGGATGACGAGCCCGTCGGGTTGCTGATCTTCCTGCTCGTGCCCGAAGCGGCCACGCAGCGTCATCTGGAGATCCTGTCCGAGATCGCCGAGATGCTGTCCGACCGCGAACTGCGCGAGCAGCTCAAGGCCGAGCCGGACGCCGCCACCCTGCACAAGCTGATTGCGGCCTGGGAGCCGCTGAAATCAGTCGCTTGATGCCGCTTTTCGACGCTTCGCGTAAACCCTTAGTTTGAAACCCACCTCGATCAGCGCGGAAAGGCTTTTCGAAGAGCACCGCGAGGCCTTGCGCTGGGAGTGGATCGCCGGCCACGCCCACCCGGAACGCCGCTTCGACGAAGCGGCCGTGCGCGATGCGCAGAGTGCGGCCGACCTGGTCGGCTACCTGAACTACATCCATCCCTACCGCGTCCAGATCGTCGGCCGTCGTGAGGTGGCCTATCTGAACCAGGAAGGCACCGACGTTCAGGACCGGYGCATCTCGCGCATCGTCACGCTGGAGCCGCCGGTCATCATCGTCGCCGACGACAGCCTGCCGCCGCCGCGCCTGGTCGCCATGTGTGACCGCGCCGAGATCCCGCTGTTCCGCACCAATGAGTCCGCCGGTCATGTCATCGACCTGGTGCGCGGCTACCTGTCCCAGCTGTTCGCCAACCGCACGACCCGCCACGGTGTCTTCATGGACATCCTGGGCCTGGGCGTGCTGCTGACCGGCGAATCGGGCCTGGGCAAGAGCGAACTCGGCCTGGAGCTGATCTCGCGCGGCCACGGCCTGGTCGCCGACGACGCGGTCGACTTCTTCCGCATCGCCCAGACCGCCATCGAAGGCCGCTGCCCGGAGCTGCTGCTCAATCTGCTGGAAGTACGAGGCATCGGCCTGCTCGACATCAAGTCCATCTTTGGCGAGACGGCGGTGCGCCGCAAGATGCGCCTCAAGCTCATCGTCCACCTGGTGCGCAAGGAGACGATGGAGCGCGACTTCGAGCGTCTGCCCTATGAGCCCCTGTACGAGGATGTGCTGGGCATGCCGGTGCGCAAGGTCGTCATCGCCGTGGACGCGGGCCGCAACCTCGCCGTGCTGGTCGAGGCCGCCGTGCGCAACACCATCCTGCAGCTGCGCGGTATCGACACCTACAAGGAATTCGTCGAGCGCCACCAGCGCGCCATCGACAACGGTTCGATGGACTGAAGCCCCTCGCCCGAGGGGAGCGCTCAGCTGCGGTTCGGGCAGTCCGTCTTCAGGCAGGTCGCGTACAGCGCCAGCGAATGCTCCTGCAGCTGGAAGCCACGTTCGCCCGCGATGGCGTGCTGGCGCTCCTCGATGCCGGGGTCGAAGAACTCCTCGACCTTGCCGCAGTTCAGGCAGACGAGGTGGTCGTGGTGGTGGCCCTCGTTGAGCTCATAGACGGCCTTGCCCGTCTCGAAATGGTTGCGGCTCAAGAGGCCCGCCTGTTCGAACTGCTGCAGCACGCGATAGACCGTCGCCAGGCCGATGTCGGCGCCCTCGCCAAGCAAAGCCTTGTAAACATCTTCAGCGGTCATGTGACGCTGCGCCGCGCGCTGGAAGATCTCGAGAATCTTGATGCGCGGCAGCGTCGCCTTGAGGCCGCTGTTCTTGATGTCGCTGGTCTGGTTCTTGGCGGAAGAGGGCATGGCGGGGAGCAAAGGAGGCCAGGGAGGGCCCCGCTAGAATCCGCCGATCATAGCCAGCCGGCCTGCCGGCCGGCGCTTCCCGTCCCCTTCCTGCCCCTTCAGCCAGCCGCCCGATGCGTCCCCTGCTTGCCTCTCTCCCGCTGCTTGCACTGCTCGGCGGCTGCTCCTACCTACCCACCTGGGATTCCCTGCCAAGCCTGCCGTCGGTCACCGGCGAAAAGGTGCTGGGCCTGCTGACGCCCTATCGCGTCGAGGTCGTGCAGGGCAATGTGCTGACCAAGGAGATGGTCGCCCGCGTCAAGCCCGGCATGCCCAAGGCGCAGGTGCGCGACCTGCTCGGCTCGCCGCTGCTGACCGACGTCTTCCACGAGGCGCGCTGGGACTATGTCTTCACGATCCGCCGCCAGGGTGCCGCGCCGCAGCAGCGCCTGGTTGTGGCCCTGTTCGACGGCGACAAGCTCAAGTCCCTGGATGTGCCCGACGACCTGCCGGCCGAGAACGACTTCGTGGCCGCCATCAACACCTTCAAGCCGAGCAGCAAGAACCCGAAGCTGGAATTGAGCGAGGCCGAGCGCGACGCCCTGCCCCCGCCCAAGAAGAGCACCGAGGCCGCGCCCACGGCCGCCGCCGAAGGCCCGGCGCCGGGCCGCACTTATCCGCCGCTGGACGCCAAGCCGGGTTCGGGCTCGTGATCAAGGTCGCAGTGATGGGTGCCTCCGGGCGCATGGGCAAGATGCTCATCGAGGCCGTCGAGGCGGCCGACGACTGCAGTCTGCACGTCACGCTGGATAGGGGCGACGACGTCCGCGCAGGCCTGGCTGGCGCCGACGTGATGATCGACTTCACCCGCCCCGAGGCGACGCTGGCCCATCTGGCGGTTTGCGCCGAACTGGGCGTCAAGGCCGTGGTCGGCACGACCGGCTTCGACGAAGCCCAGAAGGCCGAGATCGCCAGATTCGCCGAGCGCACCGCCGTCGTCTTCGCGCCCAACATGAGCGTTGGCGTCAACGTCGTGCTCAAGCTGCTGGACATGGCCGCCCGCGCGCTGAACGAGGGCTATGACATCGAGATCGTCGAGGCCCACCACCGCATGAAGGTGGACGCCCCCAGCGGCACGGCCCTGCAGATGGGCCAGGTCGTCGCCGACGCCCTGGGCCGCGACCTGAAGACTAGCGCCGTGTATGGCCGCGAAGGCGTCACGGGCGCGCGCGACCCGTCCACCATCGGCTTCGCCACCGTGCGTGGCGGTGACATCATCGGCGACCACACCGTCCTGTTCGCCGGCATCGGCGAGCGCATCGAGGTCAGCCACAAGGCCACCAACCGCGGCATCTATGCCCAGGGCAGCCTGCGCTGCGCGCGCTTTCTGGCCGGCGGCAAGAAGGCCGGCCTGTTCGGCATGAACGACGTCCTCGGATTCAACGGCTGATATGGGCGGCTTCGCGGACTTCTGGGCCCAAAGCGACCTGGTCGGCCGCGCGGTGGCGCTGCTGCTGCTGGCCATGTCGGTCAGCGCCTGGGCGCTGATCCTGTGGAAGGCCTGGCTGCTGCGCCGCGCCCGCCGCGGCCTCGTGCGCGCGGTGCCGGCCTTCTGGGGCGCGGCCGGTGTTGCTGAGGGCCGCAGTGCGCTGCAGAGCTTCGACACCGAAGGCCTGTTGCTGCCGCTGCTGGACGCCGCCACGGCCGAGACCCGCAGCGCCACGCTGGACGCCGCCGGCAAACGTGAATCCCGCCTGACCCGCCGCCTGCGCGACGCGCTGCATGCCGTGCTGGCCAAGCTCCAGTTCGGCCAGGTGCTGCTGGCCTCGGTTGGTGCGACGGCCCCCTTTGTGGGCTTGTTCGGCACCGTCTGGGGCATCTATCACGCGCTGGCCAGCATTTCCGCGGCTGGCAACATCACCATCGAGAAGATCTCCGGGCCCGTCGGCGAGGCGCTGATCATGACGGCCGCCGGTCTGGCCGTGGCCATTCCTGCCGTGTTGGCCTACAACGTCTTCGGCAAGCTCGTGGCAGCTTGTGAAGCCGACCTTGAAGGCTTCGCGCACGACCTGCGCGAACTGCTGGACCACGACTGATCATGAGCTTCGGGCGACTTGAAAGACCCGACGCGTCGCGACCGATGAGCGACATCAACATGACGCCGCTGATCGACGTCATGCTGGTGCTGCTGGTCATCTTCATGATCACTGCGCCGCTGATGACCGCCTCGCTGCGCCTGGACCTGCCCAAGAGCGAAGCTGCGACACCCAGCGATGCGCCGAGCTTCATCGCCGTGGCCATCACGCCGGACGGCAAGCTGCATCTGGGCGACGACGAGCTCGACGCCATGGCTTTTCAAAAGCGCATCGGCGAACTGGGCCGTGCCAACGCGCAGCTGGAAGTGCAGTTGCGCGCTGATCGCGTCGTGCCCTATGGCCAGGTGGCCGAACTGATCGGCTGGGTGCAGGCCGCGGGATTGAACCGCATCGCCTTCGTCGCCCAGGCCGCCGCTTCGGCACCGTGACCGAACGGTCGCCAGAGGGGCGACCCATACAATTTGGCGTATGAACGCCAAGACCGAAGCGCCCAGCTACAACCCGAACGAGATCGAAGCCGCCGCCCGTGCCTACTGGACGGAGCGCGATGCCTACCGCGTGACCGAAGACGCGAGCAAGCCGCACTTCTACGCCTGCTCCATGCTGCCCTACCCGTCGGGCAAGCTGCACATGGGCCATGTGCGCAACTACACGATCAACGACATGCTGGCGCGCCAGCTGCGGATGAAGGGCTTCAATGTCCTGATGCCCATGGGCTGGGATGCCTTCGGCCTGCCGGCTGAAAACGCTGCGATGAAGGGCAAGGTGCCGCCCGCGCAGTGGACCTACTCCAACATCGCCCACATGAAGGGCCAGATGCAGGCCATGGGCCTGGCCATCGACTGGAGCCGCGAGGTCGCGACCTGCCAGCCCAGCTACTACAAGTGGAACCAATGGCTGTTCCTGAAGATGCTGGAAAAGGGCATCGCCGAGCGCCGCACGCAGGTCGTCAACTGGGACCCGGTGGACCAGACTGTGCTGGCCAACGAGCAGGTCATCGACGGCCGCGGCTGGCGCTCCGGCGCACTGGTGGAAAAGCGCGAGATCCCGGGCTACTACCTGAAGATCACGCAGTACGCCGAGGAGCTGCTGTCGGCGGTCGCTGATCCCGCTGACCCCAACTACCTGAGCGGCTGGCCCGAGCGCGTGCGGCTGATGCAGGAAAACTGGATCGGCAAGAGCCAGGGCGTGCGCTTCGCCTTCCCGCACAGCATCGAAGGCGGCGGCGGGCGCCTGTGGGTGTTCACGACTCGCGCCGACACCATCATGGGCGTGACCTTCTGCGCCGTCGCACCCGAGCATCCGCTCGCGACCGTCGCGGCCAAGGACAAGCCGGAAGTCGCCCGCTTCATCGAGGAATGCAAGGCCGGCGGCACGACCGAGGCCGAGCTGGCCACGCAGGACAAGAAGGGCGTGCCCACGGGCCTGTTCGTCACCCACCCCATCACCGGCGCGCAGGTCGAAGTCTGGGTTGGCAACTACGTGCTGATGAGCTACGGCGACGGCGCCGTCATGGGCGTGCCGGCGCACGATGAGCGCGACTTCGCGTTCGCGCTGAAGTACGGCCTGCCCATCAAGCAGGTCATCGACGTTGACGGCCAGGCCTACGACGACAAGAAGTGGGCCGAGTGGTACGGCGACAAGTCCAAGGCGCGCTGCATCAACTCCGGCGTGCTGGATGGCCTGGGCCACGTGGACGCCGTCAACAAGGTCGCCGAGCTGCTCGCCGAGAAGGGCCTGGGCGAGAAGAAAACCACCTGGCGCCTGCGCGACTGGGGCGTSAGCCGCCAGCGCTACTGGGGCACCCCCATCCCCATCATTCACTGTGAAACCTGCGGCGTCGTGCCGGTGCCGGAGAAGGACCTGCCCGTCGTGCTGCCCGACGACCTGATTCCCGACGGCAGCGGCAACCCGCTGAACAAGCACGCGGCCTTCCTGAACGTCGRCTGYCCGAGCTGCGGCAAGCCGGCCCAGCGCGAGACGGACACGATGGACACCTTCGTCGATTCGTCCTGGTACTTCATGCGCTACTGCGACCCGATCAACGACCAGGCCATGGTCGCGGACGGCACCAAGTACTGGATGCCGATGAACCAGTACATCGGCGGCATCGAGCACGCCATCCTGCACCTGCTGTATGCGCGCTTCTGGACCAAGGCGATGCGCGACCTCGGCCTGGTGACGATCAGCGAGCCATTCGAGAAGCTGTTGACGCAGGGCATGGTCTTGAAGGGCGCGTTCTTCCACAAGCCAGAGGGTGGCGGCAAGGACTACTACTGGGACCACGAGATCGACGTCATCCACGACGACAAGGGCGGCATCGCCGGCGCCAAGTTGAAGAAGGACGGCACGCCGCTCGAGTACGAGATGACGACCATGTCCAAGTCCAAGAACAACGGTGTGGACCCGCAGGCCCTCATCGACCAGTACGGCGCCGACACGGCCCGCCTGTTCGTCATGTTCGCCAGCCCGCCCGAGCAGACGCTGGAGTGGAACGACGCGGCCGTCGAAGGCGCGCACCGCTTCCTCAAGCGCGTGTGGAACTTCGGCGCGCGCAATGCCGACGCGATCAAGTCCGGCGGCCAGGACTTCGCCGCGCTGAACGGCGACGGCAAGGCGCTGCGCCGCGAGGTGCACAACGTGCTCAAGCAGGTCAGCTACGACTACGAGCGCATGCAGTACAACACCGTCGTCTCCGGCGCAATGAAGCTGCTCAATGCACTCGAGGGCTTCAAGGCCGAAGGCCAGGCGGCAGCGGTGCGTGACGGCTTCTCGGTGCTGCTGCGTGTGCTCTACCCCGCCACGCCCCACGTTGCCCACCAGCTCTGGCAAGACCTCGGCTTCGCGGCCGAACTCGGTGACTTGCTCGACGCACCCTGGCCGACGGTCGACGAGGCCGCCCTGGTGCAGGACGAGATCGAGCTGATGCTGCAGGTCAACGGCAAGCTGCGCGGCGCAGTCAAGGTGCCGGCCTCAGCCGACAAGGCGGCCATTGAAGCTGCGGCGCTCGCGACCGAGGAGTTCGCCAAGTTCGCCGAGGGCAAGGCCCCGAAGAAGGTCGTCATCGTGCCTGGCCGCCTCGTCAACATCGTCGTCTGATGGACCGCCGCATCGCTCTGTTCAGCCTCGCAGCCCTCGCCGGCTGCGGCTTCGAGCTGCGCCACGAGCCCGTGCTCTCCTTCCAGACCCTGGCGCTGACCGGCTTCCCGCCGGAATCGCCGCTGGCCGCCGGCCTCAAGCGCCAGATCAAGCGCACGCCGGTGCAACTGCTGGACGACCCGGCTCGCGCCCAGGTCGTGCTGGAAGCCACCCGCGAGTTCCGCGACCGCACCGTCGTCGCGTCCACCAGCGTCGGCCAGGTGCGTGAGTTCCAGCTGCGCTTGCAGTTCGACTACCTGATCCGCACGGCGGCGGGCGAGCTGCTGGTGCCCAAGGTGGAGCTGCGCCTGGCCCGCGACATGACCTACACCGAGACCTGGGCGCTGGCCAAGGAGCAGGAGGCTGCCAACCTGTACGGCGCGATGCACTCCGACGCGATAGCGCAAGTCATGCGCCGCCTCGCCGCCGTGAAGCTCCAAGGCTGATGCAACTGCGCGCCGAGGGCCTCAGCGCCCACCTTGCCAAGGGCCTGGCCCGCATCTACACCGTGCACGGCGATGAGCCGCTGCTCGCCCAGGAGGCGGCGGACCAGATCCGCGCCGCCGCCCGCGCCAATGGCTTTGGCGAGCGGCAGATCTTCATCGTCAGCGGTGCCTATTTCGACTGGGCACCGGTGCTGGCCGCCGCGCAGGCCATGAGCCTGTTCTCCGAGCGCCAGTTCATCGAGATCCGCATCCCCAGCGGCAAACCCGGCAAGGAGGGCTCCGAGGCCTTGCAGCGCTATGCCCAGGCCGCGCCCGACGACGTGCTGACCCTGGTCACGCTGCCGCGGTTGGACAAGACCCAGCTGTCCAGCGCCTGGTTCATGGCGCTGGACGGCAACGGCGCGTCCATCCGCGTCGAACCCGTGGAGCGACGCCTGCTGCCCGCCTGGCTGGCGCAACGCCTGCGCGCGCAGGGGCAGTCGGTGCCCGAGGGCGAGGATGGGCAGAAAGCCCTGGCCTTCTTCGCCGACCGCGTCGAGGGCAATCTGCTCGCAGCCCACCAGGAGTTGCAGAAGCTGGCCCTGCTGCATCCCAAGGGCGAGCTGACGCTGGAGCAGATCGAGGCGGCCGTGCTGGACGTGGCGCGCTTCGACGTCTTCAAGCTCAGCGAGGCCGTGCTGTCGGGCGCCGTGCCGCGCATGCTGCGCATGCTCGACGGCCTGGAGGCCGAGGGCGAGGCCGCCGTGCTGGTGCACTGGACGCTGGCCGAGGACGCGCGGGCTTTGGCCCGCGTGCGCGCCGCGCTGGACGCCGGCAAGCCGCTGCCATTGGCGCTGCGCGAGGCGCGCGTCTGGGGCGCCAAGGAGCGTCTCATTGAACGCATCGCGCCGCGGCTGGACGCTGCCCAGGCTGGTGCCCTGGTGCAGGCGGCGCAGATCTGCGATGGCCTCGTCAAAGGCCTGCGCCACCCCGACTGGCCCAGCGACCCCTGGGCCGCGCTGCGCCGCCTGGCCCTGATGCTTGGCGAGGCCGCCAGCGGAAAAACTGGGGCAGTTCTGGCTGCCCGTTGACCCCGATTGGGCTATCGTCGGGGCGGTAACCCTGCCGCCATGCCGCCGTCTCTTCACCAACTCGTCCCTACTGCCCTCGCGCTGAGTTCGCTGGCTGCCCAGGCCGTGCCCGTCACGGTGCAGTTGCGCGGGCCAGGTGGCCAGCCGCTGGCCGGCGCCGCGGTGGCCATCGAGGTCAAGGGCCGCACCGGCAAGACCAGCACCACGAAGGCCGAGATGGGCCAGCGCGACCGCCAGTTCACACCCGAGCTCCTCGTCGTGCAGACGGGTACGGCCGTCAGTTTCCCGAACTTCGACGCCGTGCGGCATCATGTCTACTCGTTCTCGCCCATCAAGGTCATCGACATCAAGCTCTACTCGGGCACGCCGGCCGAGCCCATCGTGTTCGACAAGCCGGGTGTCGCCACGCTGGGCTGCAACATCCACGACCGCATGAGCGCCCACATCGTCGTGGTGGACACGCCGACCTTCGGGCGCACCGATGACAAGGGCCAGGTGGCGTTTGACCTGCCGGTGGGCGAGCACGTCGCCAAGGCCTGGCATGGCGGCCAGAAGTCAACCAACCTGCAAAGCGTCAAGCTCGAAGTGCCGGCGGGCGGGGGCCCCGTGGCCCTCACGCTCGCCGAGTAACGCCACCGCAATGCGCTGGCCAGCCTGGCTGAACCTGCGCCGCCTCGAGGGGCGCATCGTCGCCCTCTTCCTGGCGCTGCTGCTGGTCGTGCAGCTGGTCAGCTTCGGCGCCATCCACGCCAGCATCACGCACAACGCCGAGGATTCCCTCGCCAGCGAGCTGCAGACCGGCGAACGCGTGCTGCGCCGCCTGCTCGACCAACGCGCCGGCAAGCTGCGCGACGCGGCCGAGCTGCTGGCCAAGGACTATGGCTTTCGCAGCACCGTCGGCCTGTCGCTGGCCGAGGCCGGCACCGTAGAGACCATCAAGGACGCGCTCGTCAATCAGGGCGAACGCGTCGGCGCCTCGGTCGTCGCCTACTTCGATGACCAGCAGCACCTCGTTGCCGCCACCCGCGACGGCGCGGCCGGTTTCGGCGCAGCGCTGGGCCAGCTCGTGCACAGCAAGGATGGCGCGGCCCTGGCCGTGCAGGGCAGCAAGGTCTACCAGGTGGTCGCCGTGCAGGTGCGCACGCCGGCACCGGTGGGCTGGGTGTTGATGGCCTTTGCGCTGGACCGCGAGGTGCTGGACGATCTCAAGGCGCTGTCGGAGCTGCAAGGCGTCGTGCTGCTGCAAGGTCCGACCAAGCAGTGGCAGACCACCGTCGACAACCTCGATGGCAGAGCAGTCAACGCCTTGCGTGCTGCGCTGGGTCAGGCCGCTCCAGCCGACGGCATCGTTGAGCTGGCCGGCGAACGCATGCGCGCCCTCTTCGTGCCCCTGATCGGTGGCGATCAAGCCCTTGGCGTGCTGCTGTTGCGGTCGCTGGACGCGGCCCTGGCGCCCTATCAGCAGTTGCAGCTCGTCCTGCTCGGCCTGACCGTGCTGGGCGTCGTCGTCTTCGCCCTCGTCAGCGTGCTGCTGGCACGCGGCATCAGCAATCCCATCACGGCCCTGTCGGCCTCGGCGCGCCGGCTGGAGCGCGGCGACTACGACACGCCCGTGCCGTCGACCTCGCGGCTGGAGGAGGTGCACAAGCTGGCCCTGGCGCTGGAGAGCATGCGTGAGGGCATCCGCCGCCGCGATGCCCTCGTCAACAACCTGGCCTACGTCGACCCGCTGACGCTGCTGCCCAACCGCGCGCGTTTCGCCGAATTCCTGCAGCACCACCTGACCCACAGCAACACGCCGGGTGCCGTGCTGATGCTGGACCTGGACCGCTTCAAGCACGTCAATGACGTGCTCGGCCACGAGGTGGGCGACCGCCTGCTGCAGTCGGTCGCCGAGCGCCTGCAGGCGTTGTGCGCGCCGGCGCATTCGGTGCTCGCGCGGCTGTCGGGCGACGAGTTCGCCGTGCTGCTGGCGCACACGGACGCCCATGCCGCCAGCGAGGCGGCGCTGGCCATCCTGAAGGACTTCGAGCGCCCGCTGCAGATCGACAACGAGACCATCGACCTTGGCGCCGGCATCGGCATCGCCCTCTTCCCCGAGCATGGCCGTGAGGTCAACCTGCTGCTGGGCCGCGCCGAGCTGGCCATGTATGCGGCCAAGGCCCGCCAGTGCGGCAGCCTGATCTACCACGCCCAGCTGGATGCCGGCAGCCAGGAGTCGCTGTCCCTGTTGACCGAGCTCCGCCACGCGGTCGAGAAGGATGAGCTGCGCCTGTACCTGCAGCCCAAGATCGACCTGCAGCAGGGCAAGATTCTCGGCGCCGAGGCSCTGGTGCGCTGGCAGCACCCGACGCGCGGCCTGGTGCCGCCGATGCAGTTCATTCCTTTTGCCGAGCAGACGGGCTTCATCCGCCTGCTCAGCGCCTGGGTGCTGTCCAACGCGGCCAGGTTCGCGCGTCAGGCCGCGGACGCGGGCCTGACGCTGCGGCTGTCGGTCAACCTGTCCACGCGCGACCTGATGGACCAGGACCTGCCGGCCAAGATCGAGGCCATGCTGGCGCCGCTGCAGGTGTCGGCCGACTCGCTGTGCCTGGAGATCACCGAGAGCACCATCATGGACGACCCCGAGCGGGCCCTGTCCACACTGGAGCATCTGCATGCGATGGGCTTCAAGCTGTCCATCGACGACTTCGGCACCGGCTATTCGTCGCTGGCCTATCTGAAGCGCCTGCCGGTGGATGAGCTCAAGATCGACAAGAGCTTCGTCATGGCGATGGAGCGTGACCTCGACGACGCGCGCATCGTGCGCTCGACGATCGAGCTGGCGCACAACCTCGGCCTCACCGTCGTCGCCGAGGGGTTGGAGACGCTCAAGGCCTGGGCCATGCTGGCCCGCCTGGGCTGCGACGAAGGCCAGGGCTATTTCATCAGCAAGCCCATGCCGCAGGAGCAGTTCATCGCCTGGGCCAAGAGCTGGCAGCCGCCGGACATCTCGGTCGTCACGGCCGAGAGCCTGATGGCCAAGCTCGGCTAGTTGTCCCGGTCTTCCAGCGCTTCACACAGCGCCGTCAAACCCGCCGTCACCGTCTGCAAGCGCACCGCATGGCGGTCGCCGCTGAAGTTCTCGCGCCAGACCTGGGCCGGCCGCCCCGCATGCACCAGGGCCAGCCAAACGGTGCCGACCGGCTTGGCCTCGCTGCCGCCCGTCGGCCCGGCCACGCCGGTGACGGCCAGTGCCCAATCGATGGGCGCGTGCGCCAGCAGGCCACGCGCCATGTGTTCGGCCACCTCGGCGCTGACGGCGCCGTGCAGCGCGATCAGGCCCTTGGGCACGCCCAGCAGTTCGGCCTTGGCCTCGTTGCTGTAGCTGACGACGCCGCGCTCGAACCACGCGCTGGAGCCGCTCAGGCTGGTGCAGGCGGCGGCGATGAGGCCGCCGGTGCAGCTCTCCGCCGTGCCGATGCGCTCGCGCCGCTGGATCAGCGCCACAGCGATGCGGTCGATCAGTTCAAGGTCGTCGGCAAACATGCTTACCCCATCACAAAGCGGTAGAGCGCGATGACAGCGAGCGTACAGCCGGCCGCGACGAAATCGTCGAACAGGATGCCGAAGCCCTGCGCCCACGTGACCGCGGCGCCGCGCTCGCCCTTGAAAAGCCGGTCGGCCCAGCCCACCGGCCCGGGCTTGGCGGCGTCGAAGAAGCGGAACAGGCCGAAGGCAATGAGCTGGCCCAGCCAGCCCACCGGCGCGATCAGCCACAGGATGAGCCAGAAGGCCAGCACCTCGTCCCAGACGATGGAGCCCGGGTCGGGTGTGTTCATGTCGCGCGCCGTGCGCGTGCAGGCCCACCAGCCCACCAGCGTGCCGATGCCGATCAGCAGGCCCCAGGCCAGCTCGCTCATCCACGGCGAGATGACCCAGAACACCAGCCAGGCCCAAAGGGTGCCGACGGTACCGGGCGCTTTGGGGCTCAGGCCGCTGCCGAAGCCCAGGGCGATCCAGCGCGCCGGGTGGCGCAGCATGAAGGCCGGCGTCGGACGGATCGGTGCGCCGCTCATGACTTGAAGTGGTCGAAGGAGCGCAGGCCGTGCTCAACCACTGCGCCGCGCGCGTCGACAACGCGCAACCCGGGCTCGGCTTCGATGACGCCGATGCGCGTCAATGCCACGCCCACATCGGGCAGCCGCGCACCGGCTGGCGCGGTGAAGACCAGTTCGTAGTCGTCGCCGCCCGCCAGCAGGCATTCCTGCTGCACGGCGGCCGCCTGCGCAGCCAGCACCTCGCTGCGGGGCAGCGCATCGACGTCCAGACGCGCGCCAACGCGGGAAGCCGCCAGGATGTGGCCCAGATCGCCGAGCAGCCCGTCTGACACGTCGATGGCCGCCGTCGCGATGCCGCGCAGCGCCTGGCCCAGTGCGACGCGCGGCGTTGGCAGCTCCATCGCGGCACGCACTTCCTCGAAGCCGGCGCCATCCACGGCCACAGTGCCACGGAACACCTCCAGCGCCAGCCGCGCATCACCGAGCCGCCCCGACACCCAGATCTCGTCACCCACTTGCGCGCCGCCGCGCAGCAAGGCCCGCCCCGGCGGCGCCTCGCCGAAGACGGTGATGCAGAGATTCAACGGCCCCTGCGTTGTGTCGCCGCCGATCAGCGGGCAGGCATGGGCGTCGGCCAGGGCCAACAGGCCGCGCGAGAAACCGGCCAGCCAGGCTTCGTCAACGCGCGGCAGGGCCAGGGCCAAAGTGAAGCCTCGCGGCGTCGCACCGCAGGCGGCCAGATCGCTCAGATTGACGGCCAGCGCCTTGTGGCCGAGACGCACCGGATCGACCGTCGACAGGAAGTGCCGGCCCTCGACCAGCATGTCACTGGAAACCAGCCAGCGCGCACCCGGCGTGGGCACGAGCACGGCGCAGTCGTCGCCCACGCCCACCTCGACGCCAGCCACCGCGGGGCGCTGGAAGTAGCGCCGGATCAGATCGAATTCGCCCATGGCCACGATTAGACCTTGTGGACATCCACAGCGCCCGGCGCGCCCTTGGGTGGCATGATTCCAGCCCCGTCGGCACCTTGTGATCCCGCCATGCTCAGCTCCGAAGAAAAACGCGCCCAACTCCGCCAGGCCGCTCTCGAGTACCACGAGTTCCCGACGCCGGGCAAGATCGCCATCGCGGCGACCAAGCAGCTCGTCAATCAGCACGACCTGGCGCTGGCCTACTCGCCTGGCGTGGCGGCGGCCTGCGAAGAGATCGTCGCGGACCCGGCCAATGCCTTCCGCTACACCTCGCGCGGCAACCTGGTCGCCGTCGTCTCCAACGGCACGGCCGTGCTGGGCCTGGGCAATATCGGGCCGCTGGCGTCCAAGCCCGTCATGGAGGGCAAGGGCGTCCTGTTCAAGAAGTTCGCCGGCATCGACGTGTTTGACCTCGAGGTGGCCGAAAACGACCTCGACAAGCTGGTCGACTGCATCGCCGCGCTGGAGCCCACCTTCGGCGGCATCAACCTCGAAGACATCAAGGCGCCGGACTGCTTTTATGTCGAGCGCAAGCTGCGCGAGCGCATGAAGATCCCTGTCTTCCACGACGACCAGCATGGCACCGCCATCGTCGTCGGCGCGGCCTTCCTGAACGGCCTCAAGGTCGTCGGCAAGGACATCAAGCAGGTCAAGCTCGTCACGTCGGGCGCAGGCGCCGCAGCGCTGGCCTGCCTGGGCCTGCTCGTCAAGCTCGGTCTGCCGCGCGAGAACATCTGGGTGACCGACCTTGCGGGTGTCGTCTACGAAGGCCGCACCGAGCTGATGGACCCGGACAAGGCCGTCTTCGCGCAGCCGACCTCGCAGCGCAGCCTGCGCGAGGCGATTGCCGGCGCCGACGTCTTCCTGGGCCTGTCGGCCGGCGGCGTGCTGAAGGCCGACATGGTCGCGACCATGGCCGCGCAACCGCTGATCTTCGCGCTGGCCAATCCGACGCCGGAAATCCTGCCGGAAGAAGTCCAGGCCGTGCGCGGCGACGCCATCATGGCCACGGGCCGCACGGACTACCCCAACCAGGTCAACAACGTCCTGTGCTTCCCCTACATCTTCCGCGGCGCACTGGACTCGGGCGCGACGACGATCAACGTGGAGATGGAGATCGCCGCGGTGCACGCCATTGCTGATCTTGCCCAGGCCGAGCAGAGCGAGGTGGTGGCCGCGGCCTATGTGGGCGCGACGCTGAGCTTTGGCGCGGAGTACCTGATTCCCAAGCCCTTCGATCCACGGCTGATGATGCGCATCGCGCCGGCCGTCGCCAAGGCCGCGGCCGACTCCGGCGTCGCGGCGCGGCCCATCCAGGACTGGGATGCCTACCGCGAGAAGCTGCAGAGCTTCGTCTACGCCTCGGGCAACACGATGAAGCCCATCTTCACCGCGGCCAAGCGGGCGCCCAACAAGCGCGTTGCCTACGCCGAGGGTGAGGAGGAGCGCGTGTTGCGCGCCGCACAGGTCGTCGTCGACGAAGGCCTGGCGCGCCCGACGCTGGTGGGCCGCCCGCAGGTCATCGCCGAGCGCTGCGAGCGCTTCGGCCTGCGCCTGCAGCAGGGCCGCGACTATGACGTCGTCAACGTCGAGCACGACGACCGCTACCGCGACTACTGGCAGACCTATCTGCAGATGACCGAGCGCAAGGGCGTCACCCAGCAGCTTGCCAAGATCGAGATGCGCCGCCGGCTGACGCTGATCAGCTCCATGCTGCTGCACAAGGGCGAGGTCGATGGTCTGCTCTGCGGCACCTGGGGCACGACCGCCACGCACCTGCAGTACATCGACCAGGTCATCGGCAAGCGCGCCGGCGTGAAGACCTATGCCTGCATGAACGGGCTGATCCTGCCGGGCCGCCAGGTCATGCTGGTGGACACCCACGTCAACTACGACCCGACCGCCGAGCAGCTKGCCGAGATCACCGTCATGGCCGCCCAGGAGATGTGCCGCTTCGRCCTGACGCCGAAGGCCGCCCTGCTGTCGCACAGCAACTTCGGCACCAGCGACAAGCCGTCGGCCGTAAAGATGCGCGACACGCTAGCGCTGCTGCGGCAGCTCGCGCCGTGGCTGGAGGTCGACGGCGAGATGCACGGCGATACCGCGCTAGACGCCCCCTACCGCAAGCAGATCATGCCCACCAGCCCGCTGACGGGCGAAGCCAACCTCCTGGTGCTGCCCAATATCGATGCCGCCAACATCTCCTACAACCTGCTGAAGACGGCCGCCGGCGGCGGCATCGCCATCGGGCCGGTGCTGCTCGGCGCGGCCAAGCCGGTGCACATCCTGACGCCTTCGGCGACCGTGCGCCGTATCGTCAACATGACGGCCCTGACCGTCGCCGACGCGAACGCGGCACGCGCCTGAACCTGGCACCGGCTCCAAGGGGGAACAGGGCAAAAGCGCCCGGACTCCCCCAATTGACAGAAGTTTTCACGACCCAAAACGGCGTCATGCAGCTGTCATGCTGCGAGTGAAATCAATCACTTAGACGCGCGTGAGTGCTGGCTCACATGACCCTATTCCAGACTCCGGCGCCCGCGCCGAGCTTGAGCTTTTGGGGTCGCTTCGGTACCATTACGGTTTCTCGTTCAGGGTTAACCCGTGTTTTTGCTCTCGTGGCTGGCGCGCTCCGGCGCCTCGGCGGTCACCACCGCCCTGCTGCTTTCCGGCTTGGCCGGAGGCGCGCAAGCCAAGGAAGCCGTCGGCGATAAGCCCCCCACCGCAACGCCCGCTCTGGCTGAAATTTCGCTGAGCGAGCTGCCCGCCCAGGCCCAGGAAACGCACCGGCTCGTTCTCGCCGGTGGCCCGTTTCCTTATGCCAAGGACGGCGTGGTGTTCGGCAATCGCGAGCGTCTGCTGCCCCGCAAGGCTCGCGGCTTCTATCGCGAATACACGGTCAAGACCCCTGGCGCCCGCAACCGCGGTGCCCGCCGCCTTATCTGCGGTGGCACGCCGCCGACGGCGCCCGAGATTTGTTATTACACCGGCGATCACTATGCCAGCTTCAAGCGCGTTCGCGCCCAAGCGGCCCGGTGAAGTCGAGGGTTCAGCAGTTTTGTGACTTGAAAGGAGGAACGCGACCATGCTTTTGCAGACCGTCCGTCCCAATATCGTGCAGGCCATACGGGCCTACAGGGTCGAGGACTTGATGCAGGCCGCCCAAGAAGCGGGCCAGCATTTCCTGTACGCCAACCTGTCGGAGGCGCAGTCCAAGCAGGACGTGCTCGATGGCATCGCGCAGGCCTTCCTGTTTCCAGCGCATTTCGGCAAGAACCTGGACGCCCTGCATGACTGCATGACCGACCTCGTGCACAAGTCTGGCTCTCAGCCAGGCTTTGTCGTGGTGCTGGAGCAGTTGCCCGACAACGTGCGATTCGACCGCGAGGCGAGAGAGCAATTGCTCGATGTCTTCCGAGACACGGCCGACTACTGGGCCGACAGGAAGATAGCGTTCAGGTGCTTCTATTCTTTTCAGTAGCCCGCTCCCAAGATAACGGGTCATGGGAGCGGGCTACTGAAGTGGCCCCGGTTATTGAAAAGCCTGCGCCGAAAAGCGCCAAGGCGACGGTTGGCAACCCCAACTTCGGCATGAACATGCCGATGATGTGCAGTGCCTTCGACACCTCGATGTGGCTCAGCGCAGCTTGAAGCGCTGAACTATCGAAAGCAGAACGGGACCCTCGGGTCCCGTTTTCATTTCTGCTGCGGCACTTCAAGCGCCAGCGCGACGAATTCGTCGACCGGCACCTCCTCGGCGCGGCGCTGCAGGTCGAAGTGGCCCGAAAAGCCGCGCTCGGCCAGCCAATGGCCCAGGCTGTGGCGCAGCAACTTGCGGCGCTGCGAGAAGGCGCTGGTGACCAGCGCCCCCAGCAGGGCCGGGTCTACCGCTGGCGGCCTGGCCAACGGCTGCATGCGCACGATGGCCGAGTTCACGCGCGGCGGCGGGTCGAAGGCCTCGGGCGGCACTTCCAGCACCGATTCAATGTCGTAGCGCCACTGCAGCATCACGCTSAGGCGCCCATAGTCCTTGCKGCCCGGKSCKGCGGCCATGCGRTCSACCACTTCCTTCTGCAGCATGAAGTGCTGGTCGACGACGTCGTCCACCGCATCCAGCAGGTGAAAGAGGATGGGCGTGGAGATGTTGTAGGGCAGGTTGCCGACCACGCGCAGCTTGGCGCCCTTGGTGGCAGCCAGCGCCTTGAAGTCGACCTTGAGCACGTCCGACTCGATGACCTCGACGTCGTCGCGCTTGCGCAGGCGCGCAGCCAGGTCGCGGTCCAGTTCGATGACGGTCAGCGGCTTGTGTCGCGCCAGCAGCGGCAGCGTCATCGCGCCCAGGCCAGGGCCGATCTCGACCAGGGTCTCGCCCGGCTGCGGATCGATCAGGTCGACGATGGCCTCGATCAGCGCCTTGTCGGTCAGGAAATGCTGCCCGAAGCGCTTGCGGGGGATGTGGGAACTCAGTCGAGCCACTCGCGCACTTCAACAAACGCCTTCGCCCGCAGATCCTTGACCCACTCCTGATAGGCCTCGTCGTATTTCTGCTCGCGCAGTGCGCCGCGGGCCTGGTCGCGCAGCTGCTTCATCTCGACATCGACCGTGCGGCGCTCCAGCACCTGGATCAGGTGCACGCCGAAGCGCGACACGACCGGTCCCGAGATGCCGTTCAGCGGCAGCACGTTCATCGCTTCCTCGAATTCCGGCACAAAACCGCCGGCAGCCATCCAGCCCAGGTCACCGCCTTCGGGGGCGCTGCCGTCCTCGGAATTGGCGCGGGCGAGTTGCTCGAACTTGGCCGAACCGGTCTCGATCTGGCGCTTGAATTCGGCCAGGCGGCGGGCCGCGACTTCGGCCGTCAGCTGTGCCGAGGGGCGCAGCAGGATGTGCCGGGCATGGGTCTGCACGGCCTGCGTCAGGGATGCGCCACCTTGGCGCTCGATGACCTTGAGGACGTGAAAGCCCGCGCCGGTGCGCAGCAGCTGAGGCGCGACCTCGCCGCTCTTCAGCCCCTTGACGGCATTGACGAACACGTCGGGCAGCCGATCGGCCGGGCGCAGGCCGATCTCGCCGCCGCGCGCCTTGTTGCTGTCTTCGGACACCTCGCGGGCGACGCGGGCGAAGTCCTCACCGCCCTTGATGCGCGCCAGGGCGCCTTCAGCACGGGTGCGGCGTTCGGTGACGACGCTTTCCGGCGCGCCATCGGGCACCGGCACGAGCACCTGGGCGAGGTTGACCATGCCGCCGCTGGCGAGTTCATTGCGCTTCTTGTCGAGGTAGGCGTCGATCTCGGCGTCCGTCACCTTGATGCGTCCCTGCACTTCGCGCTCGCGCACGCGCTCGGTCATCATCTGGTCGCGCAGGTTCTCGCGAAAGCTCTTGTAGT
The DNA here is from genome assembly GCF_054049335.1 of Roseateles sp. P5_E1. Classification (NCBI taxonomy): domain Bacteria; kingdom Pseudomonadati; phylum Pseudomonadota; class Betaproteobacteria; order Burkholderiales; family Sphaerotilaceae; genus Roseateles; species Roseateles sp. P5_E1. The sequence goes on along the minus strand of NZ_JBFUMN010000003.1, from coordinate 66,744 downwards.
CGGTGCCGTCGGCCTTCAGGCGATCGCGCAGCTGCGCCATCGTCAGCTTGTTCTGCGCGGCGACGTTGGCCACCACGCGATCCAGCTCGGCCTCGTCGATCTTCTGGCCGGTCTCGCGGGCGTAGGTGACGAGGACGCGATCCTCGATGAGGGCCTCCAGCGCCTGCTTGCGCAGGCCGGCCGTCTCGGGCATGACCTCGCCCTTCTGGCGGGCTTCCTGGCGCAGGCGTTCGGTACGCTGGATGACCTCACTGGCGGCCACGACGTCCTGGTTGACGACGGCGGCGATGTAGTCCCCCGGCTGCAGCGTGGGCGTCTGGGCCTGGGCCTGGAAAGCGGCCAAGGCCAGCGTCACGGCAAGAAAGAGGGGAGCTAGGCGATAGATCATGGTTGGAAATCTGAACTCGGTGAGCGGTCGGAGCTCAGCCTTCGGTAACCGGGCACATTGTCCTTCAAGACTTTGAGGGCGTTCGAACCGAGCTGTGACAGGCCGACGAGCTCCAGTTGCAGCATCAGCCGCGTGTTCGTTTCGGCGCGGCCGGTGGACAGCCGCTCGACGCCCCAGCGCAGCACCCAGCAACCGGCGTCGTACTCGAAGCCCATGACCGAATCGGTCAGGCGCCGGTCGCGCAGCGAGTACTGCACGCGGCCGGCGCTGTACCAGGCGCCGCCGCAGGCCTTGCTGTCGGCACCGCGTGAGGTGACAGGGGTACCGTAGATCGGCCATTGCCAGGCCAGTTCGACCTGCTCGCTCTGCCCCCGCGCCAGCCGGTAGGCGACGCTGACGGTCTTGTAAGGCCCGGGCGAATAGCGCCCGCGCAGCACCGATCGAACCGAACGGTTGGTCTCGGGGTTGAACTCCAGCGTGCCGTCGGCCCACCACTTCTCGTCCAGATGGGCGGCGGCAGCCAGCAGCAGATCGGAGAAGCGCTGCGTGACGGGCTGGCCGTCGGGTGTGATCTTCTGATCGCGGAACAGGAAGCGCTGCACGGCGCCCAGGCGCAGGATCTCCTCGCCCGTGTTGGTGCCGATCCAGCGGCTGGTCACGCCCGCGCTCAATGCATGCAGGTCCGACACCCGGTCCACGCCCGAGAAGGGGTTGTCGGTGTAGATGGAGTCGAAGTTGAAGTCCTTGGCCGCCGCGTCGAAGTTGGGCAGGTTGGCCTGGTCGCGGAAGGGCGTGTTGACGTACAGCAGCCGCGGCTCAAGGCTTTGGCGGTAGTCGCGGCCGAACAGCGTCGTGTCGCGCTCGAAGACCCAGCCGTGGTCGATGCTCAGCGTTGGAATGACCCGGCCCATGCGCCGACGGCCGTCGGGCTGGGGCCGGTCGAGGTCGTAGGCAGCCGCATTGAAGGAAGCCCGCGGGATGAACCACCAGGCCTCGCCACCCAGCGGTGCGCTGATGTGGCCCAGCGCATGCACGCGCTGGCCGCCACGCGGCTGGCCGGCCAGCGCCGAGCCCGGCAGGTCGAAACGGTTGTACTCCAGCTCCAGCCCGCCCTCCAGCCTTGCCTTGCGGCCCCAGGGGCGAAAGCTGTCCAGCACGGCCTCATCGGCCGCCGTCGTCACGCGAACGCCAACCTGCGGGCTGCGCTGGAAGGGCGAATCGAACTGCGAGGGAACGTCGGTGCCCTGCAGCGCCTGCCAGCGCTGCACGCGGGCATAGGTGTCGATGACACCCCAGGACAGCTCGCGCTGGCGGTTCAGCGTGAAGTCGTTGGCCAGCAGGCGCGGCGTCTGGCTCTCGACGCGGCGCGACATGTCCTTCCAGTAGTCGTCGTCAGACACGCGTTCGCTCTTGAGCCGGTAGCGCCAGTCGCCAAACACATGGCCGTCGTTGTTGAGCTTGAGGCTCCAGCGCGAACGGCCGAAGACGCGGTCGCCGGGCAGCAGGTCGACGTTGATGCGGCCGGCATGGTCAGGCTCGAGGTAGCGGAACTCGCTGTCCAGGCCCACGCCGCGCTTGCTCATGATGAAAGGCGTGAAGGTCGCATCGCGCTGCGGCGCGATGTTCCAGTAATAGGGCACGCCGAACTCGAGGCCGCTGCGGTTGTCCAGGAACAGATTTGGCGGCAGCCAGCCCGACTTGCGCGCCGAGCTGAGCGGGAAGCTCAATGACGGTGCGGCGAGCAGCGGCATGCCCAGGAAACGCAGCACTGCGCCGTCGGCCTGGCCTTCGTTGGCGGCCAGGTCCATGCGCAGCTGCTTGGCCGTGATCTGCCAGGCCGGCTCCTGGCCCTCCACGGCGGGGCAGCTGGTGTAGCTGCCCTCGGTGGCGCTCATGTGCTCGCTGTCCTGGAATTTCAGCACCTGGGCCTTGCCGGCGCCGCCCGTGGCCGCGAGGAAGAAGCGGGGGGTCAGGAACTCGCCCTCGAAGCGGCTCACATAGAGCTGCAGCAGCGGGCCGGAGAAGACATTGCCGTTGTGGTTGATGCGCACCTGGCCTTCGGCCCGGGCAAGGTCGTCCACGACGCTGTAGTCCAGCTTGTCGGCGTTCAGCACCAGCTCGCCGTAGCGCAGCTCGACATCGCCCAGGCCCTCGGCCTTCTGATCCAGCTGGGCCGAGACCTTGTTGGCGCTGATGACCAGGGCCGGCTTGGCACCGGTCTTGGACGCCGGCCCGAGCACGCGGCTGCCGCGCAGTGGCAGGGCCTCTGCGGGGCCAGCCTGCTGCTGGGCCGACGCCTGCCCCCAGGCGCACAGGGCCAGGGCAACGAGGGCGGGTAGCAGGGCTGGGGTGGGAAATCGGGAGAAGCGCGGCACGGACGGCAAAGGCTCGGAGTCGGTGAGGATGCCGGGGCCGGCAGGTAAGGAAGCGCTGAACAAGTTCCTCGCGCGCGGCGCATCCGTGTTTTGGGCGGTCTGCGGCGTTGCAAATGCTCGCCATGGCCCCAGCCATGGCTGTGCTTTGCGCCTTGCAGCCCATCCCAAATCACGGCGCGCCGCATCGCGGGAACTCATTCAGCGCTTCCCTAGAATTTCATTATCCACGAGGGCCCTTCCCTATGACCTATGCCCCGACCTCGGCCTTGATTGCCGAACTGCTTGCCCGCCCCGCCGACGCCGACCGCCTGATGCGCGCCGCCTGCGCCGAGTTGCGCGCCCATCCCCTGCCACCAGCCCCGCCCGATGCCAACGCCCTGCGCACCGGCCTGGGCCGCGTTGCCGAGGCGGGGCTGGACGGCGTGCTGCATCGCCTCGTCGCCGATGTGCCACACGGCTGCGTGACGGAGAGCCTCGCTGCACTGCTGCGCCCGCCCGAACTGGCCTGGGACGAGGCCCAGGAGATCGACTGGGCCGCACGCCATTGGCAGGAATGCCGTGCCGAGGGTCAGCTCGACGAGGAACTGGCGGCCGACTTCGGCGAGTACTGGCGGCGCCTGGAATGGAGCGCGCTGCGCCAGCACCTTGTGCTGCTGGGGAACCTGGGCGAAGGCCATGCCGAGGAGCGCCGGCTGCTGGCCCATGTCGCCAAGACCTCGAGCCGCTATGTCGCCTTCGGGCCGCTCAAGCGGGCGATGGAGGCGCGCCATCCCGAATTCTTCGTGCTCGGCTTCAGCCTGCGCTGAGCGGAAAGCAAAACGACCCCGGGGCCGAGGCCGCGGGGTCGCCGTGGGGTGCGGATGAATCAGGCTTTGCGGCGGCGCTTGGCCAGGCCGACACCGGCCAGGGCGATGCCCACCAGCGCATAGCTGGCCGGTTCAGGCAGAGCGGCGGCACCGGTCTGGTAGGCCCACAGGCCCAGGTCGCTGTAGGCCGAAGTGTTATTGGGGTTGTAGTGGTCCCAGCTGCCATTGGTGCCGGCGTAGGCGTAGGCATAGGCATTCGGGTTGCTGGCACCGACGTCGGCGTAGTTGCCCCACATCAGGCCGCGCGAGGACGAACCACCGATGACCGAGCTCAGCGCGTTCCAGTCGCTGCCGGGCGTGCTGGTCCACAGCGCATCCACGTCGCTCAGCGAAGCGACCGAGAAGCCGGCAGCGGTGGCCGTGTTGACCTGAGCCGTGTAGTTCATGTTGAACAGGTCGGGCAGCTGGAGCCAGACACGGCCGGTGGTCGTGTCCTGGAAGGTGGCATAGCCGTTCACATCGGCGTGCGCCACGAGGCCGGCGTGAGCGGCACTGGCGCCCAGGCCGATGACGGTAGTGAGGGCGACGGCCAACAGCTTGGTCGAGAAGGTCATTTGATTTATGGACTAGGGATTGACGACGGACGCATGTTGCCCGCGTCGCCTCCAAGTTCCGCCCCCTCGCCTCCAGGGGGTCAGGCCATGCCTTGTGAACAAGTTCGCAGCCGCCCGGCCGCGTCTTCCCCCGTGGTCACGGGGAAGCGCCTCAGGGACAGGTCGCGCAGCCCGCTGCGACCAGCCAGGGGTCCTTGTCCTCGCCGCCGAAGATCTGCAGCAGGAAGTCGAGGAAGGCGCGCGTGCGTGCCGGCACGTATTTGCGGGTCGGCATGCCGGCCCACAGCGTCGTGCCAAACAGCCGCCACTGCGGCATGACGCGCTCCAGCGCCTGCTCCAGCAGCGCGTCCTCGACCATGAAGCTGGGCAGCCCGGCCACGCCAAGGCCGTGCAGGGCGGCGGCGTAATTGGTGTCCATGTGCGTCGTCGACAGCGCGGCGCGCGAGGGCACGATGGGCAGGGTGATCTCCTCGGTGCCGTCGCCGCGCTGCAGCGTCAGGCCGCGCATCAGCGAAGGCGTGGGCGGCAGCAGCGCGTCGTGCTGCTTGAGGTCGTGCGGGTGCTGGGGGCGGCCGCGCTGGTCCAGATAGTCGGGCGAGGCGCACATGATGAATTCACTGCGTGCCAGGCGGCGGGCGATGAAATCGCCGTCCAGCGTCTCGCGGGACAGGAAGATGGTCAGGTCGTAGGCGTCGTCCACCGTGTCGACCGGGCCCGGCGACGTGATCTCCAGCGTCACCAGCGGGTACTCGCGATGGAACTTGGGCAGGTGCTTGGCGAGCTGATGCACCGCGATGGCCGGCGGGCACAGGATGCGCAGCAAGCCGCGCACCTCCTGCGTGGCCGAGGCGGCCAGGGCTGCCGCCTCGTCGACATCGGCCAGGATGCGCCGCGCCCGCTCCAGATAGGCCTCGCCGATCTCGGTCAGCGACAGCCGCCGCGTCGTGCGGTTCAAGAGCCGCGTGCCGAGATGCTCCTCCAGCTCGGCCACCAGCCGCGTGACGACGGCCGGCGCCAGGTCCAGCCCGCGTGCCGCGGCGGCAAAACTGCCCTCGTCGATGACGCGGACGAAAACCTTGATGGCGCGTAGCTGATCCATTCAGGGATGCGCAGCCATGACCTGGGCCACGGCTGCGGTCAAGCGCTTGCCATAGGGCACGTGCAGGAACTCGTTGGGCCCGTGGGCATTGCTCTTCGGTCCGAGCACGCCGCAGACCATCATCTGCGCCTTGGGGAAGCCCTTTTGCAGCATGCTCATCAGCGGGATGGTGCCGCCCTGGCCGATATAGCCGACCGGCGCGCCGAAATGGGCATGGCTGGCGTCGTTGAGCGCCTGGCTAAGCCAGGGCGACAGCTCCGGCGTGTTCCAGCCGGTGGCGCCATAAGCGCCGGCACGACCGTCGGGCGTGAAGGTCACCTTGGCGTTGTAGGGCGCGTTGTCCTCCAGCAGGGCCTTCAGCTTGAGGGCAGCTTCGTTGCCGTCAATGAGCGGCGGCAGGCGCAGCGACAGCTTGAAGGCGGTGTAGGGCCGCAGCACATTGCCGGCGTTCTTCAGCTCGGGGAAGCCATCGGCGCCGACAACCGACAGCGTCGGCCGCCAGGTGCGGTTCAGCAGCACCTCGACCGGGTCGGTCGTCACCGGCAGCACCGGGCCGCCGTCCGCACCGCAGGCCCAGGGCATGCGCTTGTAGACCTCTTCCTTCAGGATGGCCGCCGTCGCTTTGACCTGGTCCAGGCGGGCGCCGGGGATGTCGCAGTGGAAGCTCTCGGGCAGCAGACGGCCCGTCTTGCTGTCCTCCAGCCTGTCCAACACCTGGCGCAGGATGCGGAAGGACGAGGGCACGACGCCCGAAGCGTCGCCGCTATGGATGCCTTCGGCCAGCACCTCGACCTTCAGCACACCCGACACCATGCCGCGCAGCGAGGTCGTCAACCAGAGCTGGTCGTAGTTGCCGGCGCCAGAGTCCAGGCAGACCACCAGGGACACGTTGCCCAGCCGGGGACCGAGCAGGTCCAGGTAGGCCGGCAGGTCGAAGCTGCCGCTTTCCTCGCAAGTCTCGATCAGGCCGACGCAGCGCGGGCGCGGGATGCCCTGCTTGTCCAGCGCCATGATGGCCGTCAACGACGCGTAGACGGCATAACCATCGTCGGCGCCGCCGCGGCCATAGAGCAGACCGTTCTCATACTTGGGCGTCCAGGGGCCGAGGTCGTTGCGCCAGCCGCTGAACTCGGGTTGCTTGTCCAGGTGGCCGTAGACGACGACCGTGTCTTGCGAATCTGCCTTGGTGGCCGGCACCTCGAAGAAGATGACCGGCGTGCGGCCGGGGATGCGCACCACTTCGAGCTTCAGGCCGGCAACCTTCTTGCTCTCGACCCAGGCGGCGGCCTGGGTCAGCACCTTCTCGATATGGCCGTTCTTCGCCCAGTCGGCGTCGAACATCGGGCTCTTGGCCGGAATGGCGATGTAATCGGTCAGCGCGGGGACGATTTCCTCGTCCCAGACGCGGGCGGCAAATTCGCCCAGCGCGCTCGTCTCATCGGCTTGCAGGGGCAGGTGGGGATCACGTGCGTTCATGGCGTACTCCTGGCGCTTGTGGCGCGACTTACCAGTTTAGGCTTGGCCGCGACAGGCATCACGCCGCCTGGGATAACTACCGGCGGCATTCACGGCGTCAACCGCTTAGGCTCGACGCCAAGATGCGCTTGTTACTGATTGTTCTGATTGCGCTGCTGACCGGCTGTGCCTCAGGCCCCAAATTCACCGTGGACGACGGCCGCAAGGTCGACGAGACGCTGCTGGCCGGCATGCGTGCCTATGGCGCCGGCGAGCGCCTGATCCGCCCGGCCATCGCGCGCAGCGCGGCGCTGAAAGACAAGGACTGCGACAAGCAGTGGGAGCTGCCCTTCGCCGTGGCCACCAGCGCCGGYTGGAGCGCGGACGATCGCGTCGCCTGGGTGCGCGCCCTGCAGGTGGACGAGAGGCTGACCGTCATCGCCGTCACCCAGGATTCGCCGCTGGCCCCGAGCGACCGCATCGTGCGCGTCGGCGGCCGCGAGGACATCGACGGCGAGCGCCTGCTGGAAACGCTGGCCGAGGCGCGCGACGCTGGCAAGCCCTTCAACGTCGGCCTGGCCTCAGGCCGCAACGTCGCCATCAAGCCCTTCGAAGTCTGCCGCGGCTACACACGCTTCGCACCGCCCAACACGGCGCAGCTGCAGGACTACCACTGGCTGCTCAGCCTGCACCCGCTGGAGGTGACCCAGGCCGAGCCCACACCCGACGAGGCGCTGTGGATGGTGTTGTGGACGCAGGGCCTGTCCGAAGAGGGCGGGGCCCGCATGAAGACCTACCACTACGCCATCAAGATCGCCGGCACCCTCTACAACCTGGCCACACTGGCCTCGGGCGTCAAGGCCGCGGCGCTGGCCGCCGACGCCGCGATGAGCGCGGCCAAGAGCGCCGCGGCCAACGTGGCCAGCGAGTTCCTCAAGCAGCAGCTCATCGAGCAGGGCAAGGCGCTGGCGACGCAGAAGATCCGCGAAGGCCTGGTGGACGCTGCTCAACAGCTGACGCGCCAGCAGGTCATGAACGTGATGCAGGCCGCGGCCGCCAACCGCGGCTCGCTGTCGGGCGTCTCCCGCATCGCGGCCACCACCTTCGACTATGCCGACGCCTGGGCCTTCACGCGCATGGCGGCCCTGGGCGCGTCGCCGCTGGCGGGCTTCACGCTGCACCAGAAACTCATCGAGCGCAGCCTGGCCGCCAACGCCTTCCTGTTCGACGCCGACCGCCTGGCGGCCATCAACAAGATCGCCGCCGCACGCGGTTTCGAGGCCGAGGTGGTCGCCATCCTCGGTGGCCTGCGCGCCGACACGCTGCGGGCCGAGATCGGCGCCATGCCGCTGGCCTCGGCGCGCGGCAGCTTCAGCTTCGACAACCCCGACGACCCCGGCGCCGGCCGTTTCTCCCGCGGCCTGGTCGACGCCATGCTGGAACTGCCCGCCGAGTCGGCCACCAAGAAATGAAGTTCGCCATCACGCTGCTGCTGTTGACGGCCGCCTGGGCTCAGGCCCAGACGCCTCCCGAAGCCGGGGCGTCGGCACCCGAGCCCGCAGCTTCCGAGCCCGTCGCCGCGCCGGCCCCACCGCCGCCCAGCTGCGCCCAACTGTCGAGCCGGGCGCTGTCGGCCGACCTGCGTGCCGCCACGGCCCAATCGCAGAACCAGCCACTGGAGGCCCTCGTCAAGCTCTACGACGAGGCGGTTGCGCAATGGGGCGGGGCACTGGCCAGCTGCGACGGCCGCGCTCGCGAACGCGCCCAACGAAACCTGGCCGACAGCCAGAAGACCCGCGAAGCCCTGGCCGAGAAGCTGCAGTCCGGCAGCCAGTGCGAGAGTGCCCACCGCGATGCCGCCTCGCTGCAGGAGCTGGCCCGCGCGGCCTTTGGCGAGCGGCGCTTTGGCGACGCCGCCAGCCTCTACCGCAAGGCCGAGGGCATGTGGGAGCTGGCCGCCGAGCAGTGCAACGGCAGCCAGCAGCAGACTGCCCAGCGCCGCCGCGAGCAGAGTGAGATCGACGGCCACAACGCCGAGTTCTGCGCCGCGCCCTTCGAGCGCGCCCGCGAGTTCTCCAGCAAGCTGCGCAACACCGGCGCCGCCCTGCCGCTGGCCGAGCGCCAGACACAAAGCCAGATCGGCGAGACGCTGTGGCGCGACACCGCCAAGCTCTGCAAAGGCAGCGCCCAGGAGCTGGYGACGAACAACGCCCAGGCCCTGGCTCGCGAGCGCGGCACACCCTGGGTGGCGACACCGCTGCCCGGCGCGCCGGCACCGGTGGTTGCGGCAGCGCCCAAACCGGCGGCCGCGATGGCGGCACCCGTCACCAACAAGGCCGCTGCCAGCGCGCCACCGCCGGCCCCGCCTGGGCTGCGCCAGGCAGCAGCCGCACCGATCACGCCCCTCGCCCAGCCCACAGCAGCGCCGGTGCCGGTTCCCGAGCCCAAGCTTTTCGATCGCATGGCCGGTGACACGCGCTACGTTGGCCAGTTCGTGCGCAATGACGACGACACCGTCACGGGCTCCGGTCGCGTCGAGTGGAAGAACGGCGACGTCTACGAAGGCCCGCTGCTGCGCAGCCAGCGCCAGGGCGTCGGCGAGATCCGCTGGGCCGCCGGCCAGCGCTACAAGGGCGACTGGGTGGCCGACCGCGCCACCGGCCGCGGCACCATGAGCTTTGCCAACGGCAATCACTACGAAGGCACGTTGATGGACGGCCAGCCAGAGGGCGAAGGCAAGCTGACCTATGCCTCGGGCGACGTCTACAGCGGCCAGATCCGCCAGGGGCTGCCGCATGGCCGCGGCAGCTATGTCTGGATGAGCGGCCAGCGCTACGAGGGCGAATGGGTCAACGACAAGCCACAGGGCCAGGGCAAGATGCGCTTCAGCAACGGCAACCAGTACGAAGGCCAGATGGCCGCCGGCCTGCCCCAGGGACGCGGCCGCATGATCTTCCCTGGCGGCGACGTCTACGAGGGCGAGTTCGACGCCGGCAAGGCCCACGGCCAGGGCAAATACGCCTGGCGCAGCGGCGAGCGCTACGAAGGCGCCTGGGCGCGCGGCCTCAAGCATGGCCAGGGCACCTTCCACTGGCCCAGCGGCGATCGCTGGGAAGGTGTGTTCAAGGACGACGAGCGCACGGACGAGGGCTTCATGGTGCGCAAAGGCAGCTGAGGGACGGCCCGAGACTGCCGCCTCCGTTACGCTTGCCCCATCAGCTTTTCTTTTGGAGATCCACGATGAAGACCCTGCTCACCGCCCTCGTCACCGCCCTCGCCATCGCTGCCCCGGCGGCCGAGGCGCGCGTGGCCCAGCACCACAAGACCAGCCAGGCCAGCAGCGGCATCCATGCCAAGACCGCCGCCAAGAAGACGACCAAGGCCAAGCACAAAAAGGCGGCCAAGAAGGGCCACAAGAAATCGGCCTGAGCTGCTGAAACCTAGGAGGCTGTCGGGCTTGGGGTCGGGTGCGCGCCAGGGCGAGTTGCGGGGTGAGACAAGGCGCGGGCGAGGCGTGTGGCGGGCCACACAACGAGTTCGCAACGCCGGATCGCCCCGCAAATCGCCCTGGCCCTGCGGGTTGGGCCTGCAAGGGCGCCGATCCTGCGTTGCAAATGCTCGCGGTACGCCCGGTACCGCTGCGCTTTGCGCCTTGTCTCAGCACCCTTGCAGGCCCAACGCGCACCCGACCCCAAGCCCGACAGCCTCCTAGGGCCGGATGAAGTAGCGCGCCGGGATGGCGCGCGTGGCAGCACTCAGCCCGGGGTTGTCGATCTGCAGCACGCGGCGCTCGGCCAACCGGGCCTGCGCGAGCCCCGCATGCCGGGCAGCGAACAGCGTGTTGAACGAGCCGTCTTCGAAGGCCCGCGTCAGCCCCTCGGTGATGGCCGCGTAGCGCTCGCCGTCGCCGCGTCGCACGAAGAGCAGGCGCGCGAACGGGTAGACCAGGGCGAGGTCGGGCTCCACGACAACATCCGGCGCCAACGCCTGCCATTGGGTCAGCAGGCCGTGGATCTCATTCAGACCCAGGGGCAAGTAGTCGAAGCGGCCCGCCTGCAACTGGCGGAACAACGTCGGCAGGTCGCTGCCGCTAACAACCCCCAGGCCGGCGGCGAGCAGCAACTGCGTATCGGGCCAGTCCTGGCCCTGACCGGCACGCAGCCGGGCGAGGCCGGCCAGGTCGTGCACCGCGCGGAACGCGGGCACCATGCCGGCACGGATCAGCAACAGTCGCCAGCCACTGAGGCCTCGGTCGACAGGCAGGTGCACCGGCTGAAAACGAGCTTCGAAGGCTCGACTGGTGCCCATGTCTATCACGTCGATTTCGCCCGTCTCAAGCTGGTACAGCGAGCGCCGGTAGTTGGTGGACGTGGGCGCCAGCAACAGCTCGAAGGGCCGCCCCCATTTCTGCAGCGCCAGGCGCAGCCCTTGGAAGCCGAAGGCCTCTTCGCCCTGATCGTTGACGCGCGGGTAGACGAAGCGCAGCGGCGCGGCCTCAGCCCGCACCCAGGGCGCCACACCGGCAGCCAGCATGGAGGCGAGGAAACGAGCGCGCAACATGTAGCGAGCCTAGCGAATCAAGGCGCGCCGTGGGCTAGGGTTTGAGTCCGTTGCGCGCCGGCCGGGTGCTCACTCTCGTTCGAACTTGAACACCGCCACGCYGGCCMKCAGGTTSGGCCRCGTGCGCACCACGCCGCCATCCTGCAGCCCGAAACTGTCCAGGATCTTGAGCCGGTTCTTGCGCGCCAGCACGCCGAAGTCGGCAAAGGTGCCGACGCGGATATTGGGCGTGTCGTACCACTCGTAGGGCAGGGCTCGGGTGACCGGCATGCGCCCGAACAGCACCTGCAGCCGGTTCGGCCAGTGTGCGAAGTTGGGGAAGCTGACGATGCCCATCTTGCCCACTCGCGCTGTCTCCTTGAGCATGGCCTCGGCGTTGCGCAGGTTCTGCAGCGTCTCCAGCTGCAGTACGACGTCGAAGCTCTGTTCCTCGAAGATGGCCAGGCCCTCTTCCAGGTTGCGCTGGATGACGTTGACACCGCGCTTCACGCAGGCCAGCAGGTTGGCGTCGTCCAGCTCCACGCCGTAGCCGCTGCAGCCCTTGTGCTTGATGAGGTGCTCGAGCAGCTCGCCTGTGCCGCAACCGAGGTCGAGCACACGTGAGCCGGGCGGCACCAGCGCCGCGATGGCCGGGTCGAAGCTCATATGGCCACCCCCTTCAGCTGCAAGCCGGCGGGCCGCTCCAGGCTCGTGGCGATGCGCTCGAAATAGGCCCCCAGCACACCGTGATAGCGCGGATCGTCGAGCAGGAAAGCGTCGTGGCCATGCGGCGCGTCGATCTCCGCATAGGACACGTCCAGCCGGTTGTCGAGCAGGGCCTTGACGATCTCGCGTGAACGGTCGGGCGAGAAGCGCCAGTCGGTCGTGAAGCTGACGATGAGGAACTTGGCGCGAGCGGTCGCGAAGGCGCGCGTCAGGTCGCCGCCATGCTCGGAGGCGGGGTCGAAGTAGTCGAGGGCGCGAGTGATGAGCAGATAGGTGTTGGCGTCAAAGTAGTCGCTGAACTTGTCACCCTGGTAGCGCAGATAGCTCTCGATCTGGAACTCGATGTCCTGGGTCGAATAGCCCAGTGCGCCACCCTTGAGCTCGCGGCCGAACTTCTCGGCCATGACGTCGTCGCTCAGGTAGGTGATGTGGCCGATCATGCGCGCCACGCGCAGGCCGCGCTTGGGCACCACGCCGTGGGCGTAGAAGTGGCCGCCGTGAAAATCGGGGTCGGTGACGATGGCGCGGCGCGCGACCTCGTTGAAAGCGATGTTCTGCGCCGACAGATTCGGCGCGGTCGCCACGGCAATGCAGTGGCTCACGCGCTCGGGATAGCGCAGCGCCCAATCCAGCGCCTGCATGCCGCCCAGGGACCCGCCCAGCACGGCCGCCAGCTTCAGGATGCCGAAGCGCTCGACCAGGCGGGCCTGGGCATCCACCCAGTCCTGCACGGTGACGACGGGGAAGTCGGCGCCCCAGGCCCGGCCCGTGGCGGGGTTGACATGCATGGGGCCGGTCGAGCCGAAGCAGGAACCGAGGTTGTTGACACCGATGACGAAGAACTTGTCGGTGTCCAGCGGCTTGCCCGGGCCGATGAGGTTGTCCCACCAGCCCTCGCTCTTGGCTTGGCCGGCCAGGGTTCCGGCGACATGGTGGCTGGCATTCAGCGCATGGCAGACCAGCACGGCATTGCTGCGCTCGGCATTGAGCTGGCCATAGGTCTCGACCATCAGGTCGTAGGCCGGCAGGCTGGCCCCGCTGCGCAGCGGCAGTGGTTCGTCGAAATGAAAACTCTGCGGCGACACGTCGCCGACGCTACGGCCCGTCATGGCCTCACTCCAATAAAAAAACCGGCGCCACTGTTGCGGGACGCCGGTTGATCGGAGCCCTGTTTAGCGGCATTTATTGAGCGCCCGCAATCCGGAACAAATCGGCGCTGATGAATTGTAGGCCCCTCGGCCAAGGAGTACCTTGGCCGGTCTTGCAGACCGCGCTGCGGCAGGCGCCGCAGCCCTTCGGCAGGCACATCGCGCCCACTGGGCGCAATGTGTCCGGCCTCAGCCCCCGCGGGGACGGCGATGCTTGCGGCATTGAACCGCAAGCACATCGCCAGCGGGGCCGGCTTGGGACGGCCCGGCGCTCGCCCCCAAGAACGCACTACGGCCGCATCAGAACCTGAACTGCGAGACCGCGCCGGTCAGCAACTGCAGCTGCTGGCGCAGGCTGTCGGCGGCGGCGGCGGACTCCTCCACCAGCGCAGCGTTCTGCTGCGTCATGTGATCGAGCTGGCTGACGGCGCCGTTGATCTGGCCGATGCGCGAGCTCTGGTCGGCCGCACCGGCCGCCACCTCGCCGATCATGTCGCTGACCTTTTGCACGTTGTCGACGATCTCCTGCATGGTGGTGCCAGCATGCTGCACGAGCCGGGAGCCCGTCTCGGTGCGCTCCAGGCTGGCCGAGATCAGCGACTTGATCTCGCGCGCCGCATCGGCCGAGCGCTGCGCGAGCAGGCGCACCTCGCTGGCGACGACCGCGAAGCCGCGCCCCTGTTCGCCGGCGCGCGCCGCCTCGACGGCCGCGTTCAGCGCCAGGATGTTGGTCTGGAAGGCGATGCTGTCGATCAGCCCGAGGATGTCGCCGATGCGGCGCGAGCTGGTGTTGATCTCTTCCATCGTCGCGACGACGTCGGCCACCTCCTGGCCGCCGCGGCGCGCGACTTCGGCTGCGCCTTCGGCCAGCTGGCGGGCCTTGCCGGCAGCGTCGGCGCCATGGCGCACGCCGCTGGTCAGGTCCTCCATCGAACTGGTCGTCTGCTGCAGGCTGGACGCCGCCTGCTCGGTGCGCTGGCTCAGGTCCTGGTTGCCCGAGGCGACCTCGGTGCTGGCCGTCTCGATGCTCATCGCCGAGGTCTTCACCTGCCGCACCAGGTCGCGCAGGCTGGATTGCATCGCATCCAGGGCGCGCAACAGCTCGGAGGCTTCGTCGCGACCGACGATACGGATGGCGTTGTTCAGGTCGCCGCTGGCGATGGACTGGGCCACGCTGCCGGCATAGCGCATCGGGCTGGTGATGGTGGACGAGTTGATCAGCGTGAGCGGCACGACGAGCACCATGACGAGGACCAGCACGGCCAGCGATCGCCAGGCGATGCGGCCCATCTCGGCGCCGAACTCGGCCTCGGTGGCCTTGGCCTGGGCATCGATGAGGGCGGCGATGCTCTCAACGCGCTTCTCGGTCTCGCGCATCGCTGCCTTGGGCCGGTTCAACATGCGGTCGGCCACCTTGGCGGTGTCAAAGCCGCCGGCCTCGATCTGGTTGAGCACCGGCTGGGCCGCCGTGCGGTAGTCCTGCAGGAACTTCAGCGCCTCGGCCGCCACGGCCTTGTTCTCCTCCCGCGTGCCCTCCTGCAGGCCCTGCAGCGCCGCTACCAGACGCTGGGCTGCGGCGTCCCAGCGCTGGCGGAACTGCTTGACCTGCTCGGGCGTCTCGTAGGCGATGACCATCTCCTTTTCCTCCAGCCGCACGTCGGCCAGCCCCTGGCGGATGGCGGCCAGGTGCTGCAGGTCGCGCATCGCATGCGTGGTGACGTCGACATTGAGCGCCATCAGCTGGCGGCCGCCAAGCAAGCCGGTCACGCCCAAAGCGGCAAACATCAGCAGCACCAGCAAGATGGCCCCGTGCATGCGGGTGCGGATGGTGAAGCTGCGCATCCAGGTGGCGAGGTCCATGTTCGTGTCTCCTAGTTAGGCCGCTTGGGCAGCGGCCTCGTTGCCTGCATGCTAGTGAAGCGGCTACTGATGGCAAGCGACCTTTTGCCGCAACTTGTGGTTACTGAACACTTGACCAATAATCGCCGACATGCCCCGCCCCAGCCAGGATCAGGATCAAGCCCTGCTCGCCGCCGGCGCCGCCCTCTACCCGGGGCTCGGCTGCGCGGGTCTGTCGGTGCGCCGCGTGGCCGAGGCGGCCGGCGTCAACCCGGCCATGGTCCACTACCACTTCGGCAGCAAGGACGCCTTCCTGCGCGCCTTGCTGCAGCGGCATTACGAGGAGATGTTCAGCGCGCTGTCGCTGAGCAGCCAAGGTGAAGCCGATGTCATGGAGCGACTGGCCACGGCCCTGCTGGGCGTGGCGCGCTTTGTGCGCGAGCACCGGCCGCTGATCGCGCGGGTCTGGGCCGATGCTCAGGCCGGTCAGGGCGTGGCCCAGGATTTCTTGCGCGCCAACGCGCCGCGCCACCTGGGCGTGCTGCTTGCCCTGCTGCAGGAGGCCGAGGCGCGCGATTGCCTGCCGCGGCAACCGCTGCTGACACGCTTTTCCTTCCTGATGGGCGCAGTCGTTGCGCCGCTGATCCTGGTCGGCGGCATGAAATCCATCGATGTTGTCCCCCCCGCGCTGCTGGCCGCAGTGGACGACGAGGTGCTGTCGGATACGGCCTTGCAACGGCGCATCGAATGGGCGCTGCTCGGCCTGGCCAGCGGCGTCTGAGGAGTCGACATGAAACGAATCCTTCCCTTGCTCGCCGTGCTGCTGGTCGGCTGCGGCGACAAGCCGCCCGAGGGCTGGACGGGTTATGCCGAGGCCGAATTGGTCTATATCGCGCCGCCGGTGGCCGGTCGGCTGGCCACGCTGGCCGTTCGCTCCGGCGAGGCCGTCACCGCCGGCCAGGCGCTGTTCGAGCTGGATGCGACACCCGAGCTCGCCGCCGACGCCGAGGCCAGCGCACGCGCGCGAAGCGCGCAGGCCCAGGCACAGGATGCCGACAAGGGCCGGCGCGGCCCTGAGCTGGCCGTCACGAAGGCTCAACTCGACCAGGCCCGCGCTGCTGAACGCCTGGCCAGCATCGACCTGACGCGTCAGCAGGAGTTGCTTGGCCGGGGCTTCGTCGCTCAGGCTCGCGTCGACGACGCCGCGACGGTGCTGGCCCAGGCCCGTGCTCGCGTGATGGAGCTGGACGCCGCGTTGCAAGTGGGCCGGCTGCCGGCGCGGGATGACGAGCGCAATGCCGCCCGCGCTCTGGCCGACGCAGCCCAGAGCAGCCGCGCGCAGACGGCCTGGCGCGTCGAGCAGAAGCGCCAGAGCGCACCCATGCCGGCGCGCGTGCAGGACGTCTTCCTGCGTCCCGGCGAGTGGGTGGCCGCCGGCCAACCCGTGCTGGCCCTGCTGCCACCGGCCAATCGCAAGGCGCGCTTCTACGTGCCGCAGTCGGCGCTCGGCGGCCTCAAGCTGGATGCGCCGGTGAACCTGCGCTGCGACGGCTGCGGCGCGGCCATTCCCGCGCGCATCAGCTTCATCGCCGCCGGCCCGGAATACACGCCGCCAGTCATCTACTCCAACCAGCAGCGCGACAAACTCGTCTTCCTTGTCGAGGCGCGGCCGGTGAAGGCCGAGGACGCGGAGCGCTTGCATCCGGGGCAGCCGTTGGATGTCACGCCATGACGGCGCCGAGCGCAGGGCCGCCCCAAGCCGGCGCGCATCCCCTCGGGGGATCGGACGCGGTACACCGCGACCGAGGGGCCAGCGACCTCGAGCTGGCCATTGATGTCCGGGGGCTGAGCAAGTCCTATGGCAAACGCAAGGTGGTCGACAACGTCGACATGCAGGTCGCCACCGGCCACATCGTCGGTTTCCTCGGCCCGAATGGCAGCGGCAAGACGACGTCCTTGCGCATGCTGTGCGGGCTGCTGACGCCCGATGCTGGCGAAGGGAAAGTGCTGGGCCTGGACTTCCGCCGCCAGGCCGCCGAGGTCAAGCGCCAGGTCGGCTACATGACGCAGAAGTTCGGCCTCTACGAAGACCTGTCGATCCGCGAGAACCTGGACTTCATCGCACGCCTGTTCTCGATGGAGAACCGCCACGAGGCCGTCGATGCGGCGCTGCAGCGGCTCGGGCTCAAGACCCGCGAGAAGCAACTCGCCGGCGCGCTGTCCGGCGGCTGGAAGCAGCGCCTGGCCCTGGCCGCCTGCCTGCTGCACAAACCTCGCCTGTTGCTGCTGGATGAACCCACGGCCGGCGTCGACCCCAAGGCACGGCGCGAGTTCTGGGACCAGATCCACCAGCTCGCTCAGGAAGGCATCACCGTGCTCGTGTCCACCCACTACATGGACGAAGCCGAGCGCTGCGACGAGCTGGTCTATATCGCCTATGGCCGCGTGCTGGCGCGCGGCACGGCGGCATCCGTCGTGCAGGAGGCGGGCGCCAAGGATCTCGAAGACGCCTTCGTCAAGCTCGTCGGCCAGGCCACCGACAACTATTCGGAAGCGCACTGATGCAGTCCCTGGCCCGCATCGTCGCCATCGCGCTGAAGGAAGTGCAGCAGATGCTGCGCGACAAGCTCACCTTCGCGATGGCGGTCGGCGTGCCCATCATGCAGCTGGTGCTGTTCGGCTATGCCATCAACACCGACCCCAAGGGCCTGCCCACGGCCGTCGTCTCGCAGGACACCAGCCCGATGGCACACAGCCTGGTCGCGGCGCTGCAGACGAGTGGCTACTTCCACATCGTCGAGAGCGGCATCGCGGAGTCGCGCGGGGACGCGCTGCTGCAGAGAGGCGACATCCAGTTCCTCGTCGTCGTGCCGGACGACTTCGGCGCCCGCGTTGTGCGCGGCGAAAAGCCCGCCGTGCTGATCGCCGCCGATGCCACCGATCCGTCGGCCGGCGGCAATGCCATCGCCGCCTTGAGCCAACTCGGCCAGACGGCGCTGAACCGCGACCTGCGCGGCGCCCTGGCCTCGCGGGCCCCGCAGCCCCTGCCCTTCGAGGTGCGCATCCAGCGCCGCTACAACCCCGAAGGCCTGTCGCGCTACAACATCGTGCCCGGGTTGGTCGGCACCATCCTGACGATGACCATGGTCATGCTGACGGCGCTGGCCATGACGCGAGAACGCGAGCGCGGCACGATGGAGAACCTGCTGGCCACGCCGGTGCGGCCCTTCGAGGTCATGGCCGGCAAGATCCTGCCCTATATCGTGCTGGGCTATGTGCAGCTGGGCGTCATCCTCGGCGCGGCCTTTGCGCTCTTCAACGTGCCCATGGTGGGCAGCGTGACGCTGCTGCTGGCCATGATCGGCGTCTTCATGCTGGCCAACCTGGGGGTGGGCTTCACCTTCTCGACGCTGGCGCAGAACCAGCTGCAGGCCCTGCAGCTGACCTTCTTCTTTTTCCTGCCGTCCATGCTGCTGTCGGGCTTCATGTTCCCTTTTCGCGGCATGCCGCAATGGGCGCAATACCTGGGCGAGGTGCTGCCACTGACCCACTTCCTGCGCATCGTGCGCGGCGTCATGCTCAAGGGCTCGGGCGCAGCCGAGCTGCTGCCGGAGTTGTGGCCCATGCTGGCCTTTCTGGCCGCGGCGGGTGGCATCGCATTGCTGCGCTACCGGCAGACTCTCGACTGATCAATAGACGGGATCCGGCAGCTTTTCCTTGGCCACGACGCGCTGCGTTGCCGCCCGCTCGAACACCCGCTTCAGATAGGCGCCCAAAGCCGGCCGCGTCTTGGCCGGGTTGGCCTGCATGCGCGTCCAGCGGCACAGCATGAAGGCCAGCGGGTCGATGGCCGTGAACTGGTCACCCAGGAACCAGTCGCCGCCATGGCGGGCCAGCTCGGCGTCCATCTGGTCCAGCATGGGCGCGATCTGCGCCTCGGCACGGGCCTTCACCTCGTCGGCGTTGGCGGCCATGCGGTCGGGGTAGAAATAGTGGATCAGCATGGCCTGCAGCGTGTTGGTCAGCCAGACCATCCACTTGTAGTACTGGGCCCGCTCGGCGGTGCCGGGCGCTGGCGCAAAGCCGGCGTGGCAGTCGGCCAGATGCATCAGGATGGCGGCCGTCTCGTAGAGCACGAGATCACCGTCGACCAGCACGGGGATCACGCCGTTCGGGTTGAGCTTCAGATAGGCCGGCGACTTGTGCTCGTTGTTGGCACGGTCCACCTGGCGCAGCGTGTAGGGAATGCCCATTTCCTCAAGCAGGAGATGGGGCGCGAAGCTCGCGTTGCTGGGGTAGTAAAACAGTTCGATCATGGCGGTGCGACAGGCTGGGAACAGGAAGCGGTGAACTTTACGTGGCCGCAATGCCACCGCAGTGCACCCGCGCGACGCTGACGGCGTTGGCAATCCACCCCTGACTTCGGGTTGAAGACGATGAAGACTCTGCTCCATTCCTCTGCTGCGGCCCTGCTGGCGCTGACCGCTGTTCTGGCCGCACCGGCCGCCCACGCCGACGTGCGCGTTCGCGCCAACATCGGCATGGTGTTCGACAACCGCTACCACCACGACCACTACTACCCCGCGCCCGGCTATGTGGCACCCCACGTGCCCTACGGCTCGGTCATGATCGGCGCCGGCCCGGGGCGCTACTGGTTCCATGGCGGTGTCTGGTATCAGCCCTATGGCCCGCGCTACCGCGTCGTGCTGCCACCGGTCGGCGTGGTCATTCCGCTGCTGCCACCGGCCTATGTCACGCTGACGCTGGGCGGCCTGCCCTACTACTACGCCAACGGCGTCTACTACCGGCCGGTGCCGGAAGGCTACGTCGTCACGACACCGCCGCCCGAAGCCGCCACGGCCCAGGTGATGCCGGCACCTGCGGCCCCGGCGCCGAGGCCCGAACCCATCGTCTATCCGCGCAACGRCCAGTCGCCCGAGCTACTGGAGAACGACCGCCGCGACTGCAACCGCTGGGCGACGACGCAGCCGAACGCGCAGGCCGACAGCAGCGTGTTCAACCGCGCCATCGAAGCCTGCATGGACGGCCGCGGTTACACGATGAAGTAACGCCTCTCTGGGGCCGAGCGCCGGGCCGCTCCCAAGCCGGCCCGTCAGGCGATGTGCTCGCGGCTCAACGCCGCGAGCATCGCCGTCCCCTAGGGGGACCGACCAGGCGCGTCCGCGTTCAGCGAGACGCGACTGGGCGAGGGGCGCCCGTACCTCACGGCGGTCATCTCCGCCAGGATGCTGAGCGCGATTTCCGGCGGCGTGCGCGCACCGATGTCCAGGCCGACGGGGCCGTGCAGGCGATCCAGCTCCGCATCGGTCAGCCCGAAATGCTCGCCCAGCCGCGCACGGCGCTTGGCCTGGTTGACGCGCGAGCCGATGGCGCCGACGTAGAAGGCCGCGCCCTTGAGCGCCTCCATCAGCGCGAGGTCGTCCAGCTTGGGGTCGTGCGTCAACGCCACGATGGCCGTGGCGCCATCGGGCTTGAAGGCGATGACGACGTCATCGGGCATGTCGCGCGTCAACGTGACGCCAGGGATGGCGAAACCATCGGCGTACTCGGCGCGCGGGTCGCAGACGGTGACGCCATAGGCCAGTGCCAGCGCCATCTGGGCGAGGTAGTCGGTCATCTGGCCGGCGCCGATGACGAGCAAGCGCCATTGCGGGCCATGGTGGCTGACGAGCTGGGTGTCGGTCAGCGTCAAGGTGTCGGCACCCGGCTCGGCGTCGGCCAGCGTGGCGATGCCGGTTGCCAGGTCCAGCGTGCGGCGCACGCGCTCGCCGCGCTCCAGCCGTGCCAGCAACGCGTCGACACCCGACTGCGGCCCCAGTGGCTCCAGCATCAGCTCCAGCGTGCCGCCGCAGGGCAGGCCGAAGCGGCGCGCCTCCTCGGCGCCAACGCCGTAACGCAACGGCGTCGGCCGGGCCAACTTCAAGCTGCCCGCACGCAATTGGGCGACCAGGTCGTCCTCGATGCAACCGCCGGACACCGAGCCGGCGATCAGCCCGTCGTCGCGAACGGCCACCAGCGACCCGACCGGCCGCGGCGCCGAGCCCCAGGTGCGGGTGATCGTGCCCAGCACGACGCCACGTGCCTCGGCCCGCCACGCGGCGGCCGTGCGCAAAACGCTGAGATCGAGGTTGTCCATGTCTTGTCGGTGAGGTCAGCCGCCACCATACCGCGAGCGGCGCCAGCTTGCAGCGACCATGACGTGCGGCCACACACGGGCCGCTTCCTACACTGGCCAACCCTCGTTGAAAGTCCCTCATGAAGAAAGCCTTTCTCGCCACCCTCCTCTTTGCCAGTTTGGCCAGCCTGGCCGGCTCGGCCCTCGCCCAGCTGCCGGTCCAGGCCCAGCCCGACCACGCCAAGCTGCTGGCCAGCAGCGACCCCAAGCTCGCGGCCAACAAGCGCCTGGTTTACAACTTCTGGCGCGAAGTCTTCGAGGGCGGGCACATGGAGCTGGCGGACCGCTACCTGGCCGAGTCCTATATCCAGCACAACCCGGAGGTGCCGACCGGGCGCGCCGGCTTTGTCGACGTGTTCTCCAAGGTCGCCACACCCAAGCCCATCGAGGCCCGCGTCAAGGCGCCGCTGGTTGCCATCGTGGCCGAGCGCGATCTGGTGATCCTCAGCTTCGTCAGCGAGCTGCCCGACCCCAAGGACGCCACCAAGACCTACACGACCACCTGGTTCGACATGTTCCGCATCGAGAACGGCAAGATCGCCGAGCACTGGGACCCCGACACCAAGCACTGACACCCGCCGGGCAGCTGACTGCCCATCTATAGGGGTTTGCGCAGCCCCTGTCTGCCCGACGGCAGGCGACGATAGCCTCGCGACGGCCACCCAGGCCGCACCGAGGAGACATCGAGATGGGCATTCCTATCAAGCTGGCAGTAAACGGGCGGACGGTGAGCCGCGAGGTCGCGCCCGACCAGTTGCTGGTGCAATTTCTGCGCGAAGACCTGGCACTGACCGGCACCCATGTCGGCTGCGACACCGCCCAGTGCGGCGCCTGCACGGTGCACCTCAACGGCCGTGCCGTGAAGGCCTGCAGCATGCTGGCCGTGCAGGCCGATGGCGCCAGCCTCACCACCATCGAGGGCCTGGCGGCCACCGACGGCACGCTGCACCCGATGCAGGCGGCCTTCAAGGAATGCCACGGCCTGCAGTGCGGCTTCTGTACGCCGGGCATGGTCATGAGCGCCATCGACCTCGTGCAGCACCACGACTGCTCCAGCGAGACCGCCATCCGCGAGGGGCTGGAGGGCAATCTCTGCCGCTGCACGGGCTATCAGAACATCGTGCGCGCCGTGCAGGTCGGTGCCCAAGCCATGAAGGGAGCCTGACCATGAATGCACCCAAGGAAGGCTTCATCGGCCAGAGCATCAAGCGCCGCGAGGACGCGCGCTTCCTGACCGGCCGCGGCCAGTACACCGACGACATCGTGCTGCCACGCCAGACCTATGGCGTCTTCGTGCGCAGCAGCCATGCCCATGCGCGGCTCCAGCGCGTGGACACCGCCGCGGCGAAGGCGGCCGAGGGCGTGCTGGGCGTCTACACGGGCGAGCACTTCCGCGACGTCGGCGGCCTCCCCTGCGGCTGGCTGATCAACAACATCGACGGCACGCCGATGAAGGAGCCCAGGCATCCCATCCTGGCAGACGGCAAGGTGCGCTACGTGGGCGACGCGCTGGCCCTGGTCGTGGCCGAAACCCTGGCCGAAGCCAAGGCCGCGGCGGCGCTGGTGGAGGTGGACTACGAGGAGCTGCCGGCGGTAGCCGACACGGCCACGGCGGCCGGCCACGCGGGCACGGTGCACGACGAAGCCACGGACAACCGCTGCTACACCTGGGGCTGCGGCGACAAGGCCGCGACCGACGCGGCTTTTGTCAACGCGCCGCACATCACCAAGCTCCAGTTCCGCAACAACCGCCTCATCCCCAACGCCATCGAGCCACGCGCCGCCAACGCCAGCTACGACCCCAGCAGCGACCACTACACGCTCTATGTGGCCAACCAGAACCCGCACGTCGAGCGCCTGCTGATGTGCGCCTTCGTGCTCGGCATTCCCGAGCACAAGCTGCGCGTCGTGGCGCCCGATGTGGGCGGCGGCTTCGGCTCCAAGATCTTCCTGTACGCCGAGGAGACGGCGCTGGTCTGGGCCAGCAAGCAGCTGGGCCGGCCGATCAAGTGGACGGCCGAGCGCAGCGAGAGTTTCCTCAGCGACGCCCATGGCCGCGACCACGTGACGACGGCCGAGCTGGCGACCGACAGCAACGGCCGCTTCCTGGCCATGCGCGTGCACACGACGGCCAACCTCGGCGCCTACCTGTCGACCTTCGCCTCCTGCGTGCCGACCATCCTGTACGCGACGCTGCTGGCCGGCCAGTACACGACGCCGAAGATCTACGCCGAGGTCACCGGCGTGTTCACCAACACCGCGCCGGTGGACGCCTACCGCGGTGCCGGCCGGCCCGAGGCAACCTATGTCGTCGAGCGGCTGGTGGAAACGGCCGCGCACGAGCTCGGCATCGATCCCGCCGAGATCCGCCGCCGCAACTTCATCAAGGAGTTTCCCTACGCGACGCCAGTCGGCCTGACCTATGACATCGGCGACTACGACGCCACGCTCACGCAAGTGCAGCAGCTCGCCGACGTGGCGGGCTTCGCGGCCCGCAAGGCCGTCAGCGAGGCCAAGGGGCTGAAGCGCGGCATCGGTTACTCGACCTATATCGAAGCCTGTGGTCTGGCGCCGTCCAACGTCGCCGGGGCGCTCGGCGCGCGCGCCGGCCTGTTCGAGGCCGCCGAGGTGCGCGTGCATCCAACCGGCAAGGTCACCGTCTTCACCGGCAGCCACTCGCATGGCCAGGGCCATGAGACGACCTTCGCGCAGGTCGTGGCCGACCGCCTCGGCATTCCGCTGGAAGACATCGACATCCAGCACGGCGACACCGGCAAGGTGCTGTTCGGCATGGGCACCTATGGCAGCCGCTCCCTCGCCGTGGGCGGCGCAGCCATCGTCAAGGCGGTGGACAAGGTCATCGCCAAGGGCAGGAAGATCGCCGCCCATCTGCTGGAGGCGGGCGAGGGCGACATCGAGTTCAAGGACGGCGAGTACCGCATCGCCGGCACCGACCGCGCCATCCCCTTCGCCCAGGTGTCGCTGACGGCCTACGTGCCGCACAACTACCCGCTCGACAAGCTGGAACCCGGCCTCAACGAGAACGCCTTCTACGACCCGAGCAACTTCACCTATCCGGCTGGCAGCTATGTCTGCGAGGTCGAGGTGGACCCGGCCACCGGCGTCGTGCGCATAGCCCGCTTCAGCGCGGTGGACGACTTCGGCAACATCGTCAATCCGATGATCGTCGAGGGTCAGGTCCATGGCGGCCTCGCGCAGGGCATCGGCCAGGCGCTGCTGGAGCATGGCGTCTACGACCCGGAATCGGGTCAGCTGCTCACCGGCAGCTACATGGACTACGCGATGCCGCGCGCCGACGACCTGCCGAGCTTCACCGTGCAAACAGCCAAGGGCACGCCCTGCACGCACAACCCGCTGGGCGTGAAAGGCTGCGGCGAGGCCGGCGCCATCGGCTCGCCGGCCGCCGTGATGAACGCGATCTGCGACGCCATCGGCGTCAAGGACCTGGCCATGCCGGCGACGCCGTGCACGGTCTGGACGGCGCTGCAATCGGCCAAGGCCTGAGGAGACAAAAGCGATGAACTACCAAGCTGCATCCTCCGTCGCCGCCGCCCGCCTGGGCGCGGAAGACAAATTCCTGGCCGGTGGCCAGTCCCTGCTCGGTGCCATCAAGCTGGGCCTGGCCGCGCCCGAGGGCCTGGTCGATGTGCGCCGCCTGCCCGAGTTGCAGGGCATCACGGTCGATGCCAAGACCGTGCGCATCGGCGCCGCAACGACGCACGCCATGGTCGCCGCCTCAAGCGACGTGCAGCGCGCCATTCCGGCGCTGGCCGACCTCGCCGGCCGCATCGGCGACCGCCAGGTGCGCAACGTTGGCACGCTGGGCGGCAGCCTGGCCAACAACGACCCCGCCGCCTGCTACCCCGCTGCCGTGCTGGCCTTAAGCGCCACCATCCACACCAGCAGCCGCCAGATCGCCGCCGACGACTTCTTCCAGGGCCTGTTCACGACGGCGCTGCAGGACGGCGAGCTGATCACCGCGGTCAGCTTCCCCATCCCGAAGGCGGCCGCCTGGCAGAAGTTCAAGCAGCCGGCCTCGCGCTTCTCGCTGGTGGGCGTGTTCGTGGCGCGCCTGGACGGCGGCGTGCGCGTGGCGGTCACCGGCGCTGGGCCGGGTGTGTTCCGCTGCAGCGAGCTGGAGACGGCGCTCGGCCGCGACTGGAGCGCGGCCGCGGCACGTGCGGTCAAGGTCAGCGCCGATGGGCTGAACAGCGATCTGCACGGCACGGCGGCCTATCGTGCGGCGCTGATCCCGGAGCTGGCCGCGCGGGCCATCGCAGCGGCTTAGCTCGCGGTCTTTTCGCTCTCCTGCGCCGCCACCACCGCCTCGCGCCACAGCCGCGAGGGAATGAAGGTGCGCAACTGCTCCATGGCCTTGTCGATCAGGGCCGGGTGCAGGCCATGGTCGAGATGGGGCAGCAGATCGGCTGTCACATCGGCACCGAGGTCGACCAGGGACTGGGCTGCGTCCACCAGGTGGCGGTAGGGGAAGCGCTGGTCCGCCAGCCCATGCAGCAAGTGCACGCAGACGTCCTGCGGCGCGTGCTCGGGCCGGGCGATGTAGCCGCCGGCAAAGGCCAGGACGCGGCCGACGAGTTCGGGTTCAGCCTGCACGGCCTCCAGCGCCAGCAACGCGCCGTCGCCAACACCGGCCAGCGCAACGCGCTGCCAGGGAAGATCCAGTTTGCGGGCCTCCAGGCGCAGGCGCTCGATCAGATGGGGCAGCGCAGCGCTGACGCCCTCGGCGCCGGGCGCAGCGTCCAGCCACCAGCGGCAGCGGCCCTCGGCGTCGCGCAGGGGCGGGTGCAGATTGAGCGTCAGCGCGTTGGGATATTGGGCATGCAGGGCCGCGGCCAGCGGTGCGAGGGTGTCGGGGCCATCGGGGGCGATGCCGCTGTCAGGGAGCAGGGCGAACAGCAGGCCGGGCGCTGTTGCATCTTGAGGGAGGCTCATGCCTGTATTTTCGGTCCTGCCCGCTATCCTGCGCTGCTGTTTTGATGTTTCGCCCCACCCGGGCCCGCCTTGATGGAACTGAAAGTAAACGGCCAGGCCCAGACCCTGCCGGAGGCCACCAGCGATCCGGCGATGCCGCTGCTTTGGGCGCTGCGTGACGGCCTGAACCTGACCGGCACCAAGTTCGGCTGCGGCATCGCGGCCTGCGGCGCCTGCACGGTGCATGTCGACGGCCAGGCCGTGCGCTCCTGCGTGACGCCGGTGGGCGCCGTGACCGGCAAGGCCATCACGACCATCGAAGGACTCGCCAGCAAAGACCATCCCCATGCATTGCAGCTCGCCTGGCTGGCCGAGCAGGTGCCGCAATGCGGCTACTGCCAGAGCGGCATGCTGATGGCCGCCGCGGCGCTGCTGGCCAAGAACCAGGCCCCCAGCGACGCCGACATCGACGCGGCGATGACCAACCTCTGCCGCTGCGGCACCTACCCGCGCGTGCGCGCCGCGATCAAGCAAGCGGCCAGACAGATGAAGGCCAAGCCATGAGGCGGGCCGAGCGCTGGGCCGCTCCCGAGCCGGCCCGCATCCCCTCGGGGGCTGAGGCCCGACTTCGCCAGCCCGGTGGGCTGGCGATGCCTGCCGAAGAGCTGCGGCACCGACCGCAGCGCGGCCTGCAAGGCCGACCGATGTACCCATCGGGCGAGGGGCCGACATGAAGCGACGGACGCTGCTCTTGACCGGGGCTGGCGCGTTGGGGGCGCTGATCGTCGGCTGGGGCTTCATGCCGCCACGCTCACGCCTGGGCAACGCCCACACGCTGCCGCCGGTCGAAGGCGAGGTCGGGCTGAATGGCTGGATCAAGATCGCCGCCGATGGCACGGTGCTGCTGGCCATGAACCGCAGCGAGATGGGCCAGGGCGTGCATACCGCACTGGCGCAGCTGGTGGCCGAAGAGCTCGACGTGCCGCTGCACGCGGTGCGCCTGACGCCAGCCGGCCATGACGCCATCTACGGCAATATCGCCACCTCCCTGGGCAATATCCCGTTCGGCCCACGCGACCACGAGCGCCGCGCCTTCAGGTTCTCGTCCTGGGTCACGGCCAAGGTCGCACGCGAGCTCGGGTTGAACCTGACGGGTGGCTCCTCGACCGTCGCCGACGCCTGGGATGCACTGCGCCTGGCCGCCGCCACGGCGCGCGCCCAGTTGCTGGGCGCCGCGGCGCTGAAGCACAAGCTGCCGGTGGCCGAGCTGTCGGTCAAGGCCGGCGTCATCCACCATGCCAGCGGCGCGCTCAGCCACTATGGCGAGCTCGCCACCCAGGCGGCGCTGACGCCGCCTGGTGACGTGGCGCTGAAGCCGCGCAGCCAGTGGACGCAGATCGGCCAGGCCCTGCCGCGCCTGGACCTGGCCGCCAAGGTGGACGGCAGTGCGCGCTTCGGGCTGGACGTGCGCGAGCATGGTCAGGTCTTCGCTGCCATTCGCCACTGCCCCATGCTGGGCGGCGGCCTGGGGCCAGCCAACGTCGACGCGGTGCGTGCGCGGCCCGGCGTGCTGCGCGTCGTGGCCCTCGGCCCCATCGCGGGCTCCACGGCGGCCTATGCCGTCGTCGCCCGCACGACCTGGCATGCCCTGGAGGCCGCCAAGGCGCTTGACGTTCAATGGCAGCCGCCACCGAACGGCAGGCTGGATTCCAGGGCCATCCTCGCGTCGCTGGAGAGTGAGGCGCGCCGCGCCCACGAAGCCGGCGATGGCTTCGCCTTCCTGAAGCAGGGCGACGTGAAAGCCGCGCTGGCCGGGGCCGCGACGAAGGTGGAGGCCGTCTACAGCGCGCCTCATCTCGCTCACGCCACCATGGAGCCGATGAACTGCACGGCCCAGGTGCTGGACGGTCACGTCAGCGTCTGGGCGCCGACCCAGGTGCCGGGCTTTGCGCGCGACGTCGCCGCGCGCGTGGCCGGCGTGGCGCCGGAAGCGGTGACGGTGCACGTGACCTATCTCGGCGGCGGTTTCGGCCGGCGGCTGGAGGTGGACTTCATCGGCCAGGCCGTGCGCGTCGCGCTGGAGATGGGCGGGCTGCCGGTGCAGCTGGTCTGGTCGCGCGAGGAGGACATGACGCACGACTTCTATCGCCCCGCCGAGGTGGCCGTGCTGCAGGGCGGGCTGGACGCCCAAGGCCGCCCTGTGGCGCTGGCCATCACCAATGCCGCGGACGCCCTGCTGCCGCGCTGGGCCGAGCGCGTCATGCCCGGGCTGGCGCCGACGCTGGACGTGCTGAACCGCAACGCCTTCCCCGATGGCCGCGCGCCGGCCGCCCTCTTCAAGCGCGGCGACGCGCCCGACAAGACGGCCTCCGAAGGATTCTTCGACCTGGCCTATGCCATCGCCAACACGCGCGTCGCCCACCAGGCCACGCACAGTGGCGTGCCGGTCGGCATGTGGCGCGCCGTGGGTCATTCCCACCACGCCTTCTTCAAGGAAAGCTTCATCGACGAGATGGCCCACGCCGCCAAGGCCGACCCGGTGGCCTTTCGCCTGGCGCTGCTGGAGGGCCTGCCACGCCACCAGGCCGTGCTCCGGCGCGCGGCCGAGGCGGCCGGCTGGAGCCAGCCGCTGCCGGCCGGCGTGGCACGTGGCGTGGCCGTGCACGAAAGCTTTGGCAGCGTCGTGGCCCAGGTCGTGGAAGTGACGCGGAACCAGGGGCCCAGCGTGAAGCGGGTCGTCTGCGCCATCGACTGCGGCACGGTCGTCAACCCCAGCATCGTCGTGCGCCAGATGGAGAGCTGCATCGTCTTCGGGCTTACAGCCGCGCTGTGGGGACGCATCGACATCGTGGGCGGCGAGGTGCAGCAGAAGAGCTTCCCCGACCACCCGCTGATGACGCTGGCCCAATGCCCTGTCATCGAGACCCATCTGATGCCCAGCGACGGCCTGCCCAGCGGCGTCGGCGAGCCTGGCTTGCCGCCGGTTGCGCCAGCCCTGGCCAATGCCTGGTTCGCGCTGACGGGCGAGCGCCGGCGCAGCCTGCCGCTGCGGGCCTGAGGGCAGCCGACCCCTTGTTCACGGGGTGTCGACGCAGCTGACAGTCGTGCTCTCCGTCGCGCGAAGCGGCCGCTTGCCGCCCAGGAAGAATGGGCAATGGCGCGAAGTTTGCGTGCCATGGATCATTTCTTCTTTCGAGGGCGGCGCCATGAGAACTCTTCAGCATCTGCTTGCCACCGCCCTCCTCGCAGGCACCGCGTTTGCCCAGGCCGCACCCGTCTACTGGACCGACTGGCAAAGCAGCAATCCCAACGCCGCCGGCTTCGAGGGCTATGGCGTCATCACGACGACCACCGCCACGGTCAACGTGACCTATACCAACCGCCAGGGCGTCGGTTTCTACGACACCGGCAGCGGCTTCGACTATTGGGCCTACGGCACGTCCTACACCAGCAGCGCCGTCGACAACCGGCCTACCGGCTCTGACCAGATCGCACTGGCGGCTGCCGGCTCACAGACGCTGCACTTCTCCCAGGCCATCGCCAATCCGGTGTTTGCCTTCATCAGCCTGAACGGCAACGGCTACGGCTTCGATCAGGACTTCGACATCCTCAGCGTCGGCTGCGGCTACTGGGGTTGCGGCAATGTCACCAAGAACGTCATCGACCACGGCGGCGGCGTGTTCGAGTACCAGCTTATCGGCAGCGGCGAGCCCCACGGCGCCATCCGCTTCAAGGGCAGCTTCGACACCGTCACCTGGAACAGCCTGACCAACGAGTACTGGAATGGCTTCACGGTTGGCGTGCAGGGTACGGCGGTCGAGGTCTTCGGCCTGCCCGAGCCCACGGGCCTGGCGCTGACCAGCCTGGCACTGGTCGTCGCGGTCGGCGCGCGCCGTCGCCGCAGCTGAACCCACAGTCCTCCATGAAAAACGGCGGCCCGCGGGCCGCCGTTTTGCTTTGGGCCCGCGGTATTCCGGGCCAAGCGCCGGGCCTGCCATTGGCCAGAGGCCAATGGCCTTCCGTAGGCACAAGCAGTCCGCAGGGACTGCTTGTGTCCGGCTCCAGTTCACCAAGCCGGCCCGTCTGACGATGTGCTTGCCGGTCGATCCGGCAAGCATCGCCGTCCTCCAGGGGGGCCGGGCGAGGGGCTCACACTTTTATCGAGAACGGGTTGAAGTTGGTGCCGCGGTCGTAATGGTCTTCACCTTCGGCGCGCTTCAGGAAGGCGACGACCTTGGCAGTCAGCGGGTACATGACGGCCTCCCAGATGGTCTTGAACAGGTACTGCGTGACGATGACGGCGAAAAGCTGGTCGTTGGGCCAGATGCCGTAGAAGGCGATCAGGAAGAAGACGCCCGTGTCGACCAGTTGGCCCACCACCGTGGAGCCGACGATGCGTGCCCACAGCATGCGGCCCTGCGTCGCGATCTTCATCTTGGCCAGCACGAAGCTGTTGGCAAAGCTGCCGCAGGCAAAGGCGATCATCGAACCCGCGACGATGCGCCAGGTGTTGCCGAACACGGCGTCCAGGTGCGGCTGGTAGGCGGCCATGAAGTCGTTCTGCGCCGGCGGCAGGTTGACGACGACAAAGGCCATGAAGGCCGAGAACACCAGGGCGCCAAAGCCGGCCCAGACGACGCGGCGGTCGCGGCCGTAGCCGTAGACCTCGGTCAGGATGTCGCCAAAGATATAGCTGATCGGGAAGAAGAACAGGTCGGCGCCGAAGGTGACCGTGCCGATGACCGGCAAGGTCAGCTGGGCCGCCTTGGCCGCACCGATCAGGTTGGAGCACAGCAGCACGCAGACAAAGGCCGCCATGATCAAGTCGTAGTACTTGAAGCTGCGGGGCGCTGCAGAGTTCATGGCAATGGCGCTTTCAATCGGTGTTCACAGGGCCACGTAGTGTGCCCGCCCCTCCAGGGGCTCCCGCAGAACCGGCTTCGCCGGGCTGCGTGGAGCGCCCCCTCGAGGGGGCCGGCGAAGCCGGTAGGGGGTGGGCCAGTCTCAGCAAGGTCTGATGCAGCTTGGGCGTGTCGATCGGCTTGGTCAGGAAGTCGTTCATGCCGGCGGCAAAGGCATCGTCGCGCTCCGAGATCAGGGCCGCCGCCGTCAGCGCAACGATGGGCAGCTCGGCGGCCGAGAAGTGCTTGCGCAGTTCGCGGGTGGCGTCGTGCCCGCCCATGACGGGCATCTGCACGTCCATCAGCACGATGTCGAAGGGCTTGCCGACRCTGGCCGCGGCCAGCACGGCCTCGATGGCCTGGCGGCCGTCGCTGGCCTGGGCGACCTCCATGCCCCATTGCTCCAGCTGAGCCACGGCGATCAGCATGTTGACCGGGTGGTCCTCGGCGATCAGCACGCGCCGGCCGTGCAGGGCCTCATGGGTCGCGCTCTGGGCACGCGTCTCGCGCGGCTGGTGGGCCATGGGCGCCGGCGCGGCGGGCAGGGGCAGTTCGGCCCAGAAGGCCGAGCCCTCGCCCGGGGCGCTGTTGACGCCGACTTCGCCGCCCATCAGCATGGCGAGTTCGCGGCAGATGGACAGGCCCAGGCCGGTGCCACCGAAGCGCCGCGTCGTCGACTCGTCGGCCTGGGTGAAGGGCTGGAAGAGCCGGCCCTGCTGTTCGGTCGCGATGCCGGGGCCGGTGTCGCGCACCTCGATGTGCACCCACTCGCCGGCGCTGCCGCGCGCGTTGGCGGGCAGGGCCTTGACGCTGACCGTGACGCCGCCGGTCTCGGTGAACTTCAGCGCATTGGTCAGGTAGTTGGACAGGATCTGGCGCGTGCGCAGCGGGTCGCCGAAGACCCAGCTCGGCAGGGCTGGGTCGATCTCGACGGCGAAGGTCAGGCCGCGCGCCTGGGCCAGCGTGAGGTAGGCCAGGCGGATGGAGGCGAGCAGCTCGCGCAGCGAGAAGGGCTGGCTCTCCAGCGTCAGCCGCCCGGCCTCGATCTTGGACAGGTCCAGGATGTCGGAGATCAGCCCGGACAGGCTTTCGGCGCTGTCCATCATCTGGTTGAGATAGTCGCGCCGCTGCTGGTCGGAGAGGTCGGGCTGCTGGGCCAGGCGGCCCAGGCCGAGCAGGCCGTTGAGCGGCGTGCGGATCTCATGGCTGGTGTTGGCCAGGAAGGCGCTCTTGGCGCGGCTGGCGGCCTGGGCCTCGTCCTTGGCGTGGGCGAGCTGCTGCTCGACGCGGCGGCGCTCGGTGACGTCCTCGATGATCCAGATCGTGCCGCCGCGGCTCGGGTGGGCCGGGTCGACGGCCTGGGCGAGCAGGCGGGCCAGGAAGGTGGAGCCGTCGCGGCGGCGCATGATGCGCTCGGCCTCGACCTGCTGGCCGCCCGCGAGCTGCGGCCCGAGGTCGCGGCCCACGGCCTGCCACTCCTCGACGCCGGGCCAGACGACGCTGCCATGCTGGCCGATCAACGCGCCGCGCTCCCAGCCGAACATGGCCTCCACGCGCGGGTTGGCCAGCACGAACTGCTGGTCGCGCGTGAGGGCAATGCCGATGGACGCGTTCTCCAGGATGGCGCCATGCACGAGGCGGGTGCGCTCGCTCTCGCTCACGTCGCGCGCATACAGCACGAGGTAGTTCTGCCCGTCCATCTCGAAAGGCGCGACCGACACCAGCATGGAGACGGCGCTGCCGTCCTTGCGGCGGAAGCTGATGGGCACGTTGTTGGCGAGGCCGTCGCGGTGGATGGCCTCGCGGATGGCGGTGCGGTCGGCGGCGTTGTGCCAGATGCCGATGTCCTCGGCCGTGCGGCCCAGCACCTCGGAATTGCTCCAGCCGGTCAAGCTTTCGAAGGCCTTGTTGACCATCGCATAGCGGCCGCTCTCGGCCTCGGTCAGCGTGATGACGTCGGGGCTGGTGGCCACCAGGTGCGACAGCAGGCCCTCCGAGCGGCGCAGCGCGTCCTGGGCGCGGCTCTGCTCGGTCTGGTCGGTGAAGAAGGTCAGCGTGGCCGGACCCGAGGCAGTCTCGACACGCACGCTGGTGGCCTGCACCAGGCGGCGCCGCCGCGACAGCGTGCGCAGCCGGTACTCGGCCATGGGCTGCATCGCGCCCGGGGCCATGCCCTCCAGCCGTGCGGCCTGCTGGCGGGCGGTCTCGTCGTCACCAGGCTCGTAATGGCTGAACAGGTCCTGCCCGATCATGCTGGAGCGCTGTGCGTAGCCGAACATCGCCATGGCCGCCGGATTGGCGTCGACGACGCGGCCCCAGCGGTGCAGCACCAGCGGGCTGGGCGAGCGGCGAAACAACTCGCGGTAGCGCGTCTCGGTCGCCTGCACGGTCTGCTCGGCGGCCACTTCGCCCGTCACGTCACGGCCCACGCCCCAATAGCCGCGGAAATTGCCCTGCGCGTCAAAGCGCGGCTCGCCACTGATGGAGACCCAGCGCGCGCTGCCGTCCATGCCGACGCGTCGCGCCACCATGCCATGGAAGGGTCGGTGCGATTCGAGATCGGCGCGGTGAGCGTCGAGCTCGTCATCGGACAGGCCCATGCCGTCGATTTCCCACGGGGTCTTGCCCAGGCGGGAATTGAGGTCCAGGCCCGAGGTGCCGGGCCTTTCCTCGGCGACATGGGTGAAGCGGAACTCGCGGTCCATCTCCCAGTACCAGTCCACGGCCATGCCCAGCAGGCCGCGGAAACGCGCCGTGCGCTCGTCGGCCTCGGCCAGCGAGCGCTTGACCATCCTCAACAGGCCCAGGCCGGCCACCAGGCCCGAGCCCAGCAGGCCGAACTGCACGATGACACGCAGCACGAGGCTGGACGCCCCCATGGGATGCGTGACCCAGCCCAGTGCCTCGCCGGCGCCAAGGCCCGCCAGCGCGACGGCGCCCAGCAACGTCAGCACGGCGCCGGCAAAAAGGCCCAGCAATCCCGTGGCGAAGGCGACGACCAGACTCATCAGCGGCAGGCACAGCGACCACAGGCCCAGGTCGCGCGACACGGCAGCGGCCACCGGCAGGGCCAGTACCAGCGCCATCATGCCCAGCGTGATGAGAGGCTGTTCCTTGCGGCGCGGCGCGCGCGAGAGCACGACCAGGCGCAGCAGGGCCAGCACCGAAATCAGCAGCGCCAGCGCCACCGGCGGCCAGCCGTCCAGCCATTCACCGCGCTGGCGCGTGAGCCACAGCAGCGCGGCCACCGGCACGAAGACCGGGCCGCAAGCCATCAGGAAGACCAGCGAGGCCTGCCAGCGCATGCTGGTTTGCAATCGTTCCCGCTGCTGCTCGGGCGGTTCGGCGTGCCCGACGAGGCTGCTGAGTTCTTCGCCGGTCCGCACCATGTTCAGGCGAGCGCCAATCTGGTGGCTTCGGCCACGGCACGGGCGCGCTCGGCGAAATCGGCACCGCTGCTGGCGTAGAGGATGGCGCGCGAGGAGTTCACGACCAGCGGCGCACTGCGGCCCGCGGCCTGCACGACGGCCGCCGCATCGCCACCCTGTGCGCCAACGCCCGGCACCAGCAGCGGCAGCGTCGGTGCGAGCTCGCGCACACGGGCGATCTCGCCAGGGTAGGTGGCGCCCACGACAAGGCCGAGCTGGCCATTGCGGTTCCACTGCGTCTCGGCCAGATGGGCCAGATGCTCGAACAGCCGCGGCTGGCCGGGCACGTCGGCCAGGCGCTGCATCTGCCAGTCGTCGCCACCCTTGTTGGAGGTGCGGCACAGCAGGATGGCGCCCTTGCCTTCGTAGGCGAGATAGGGTTCGACGGAATCGAAGCCCATGAAGGGCGACAGCGTGACGGCGTCGGCCTGGTAGCGCACGAAGGCCTCGCGGGCGTATTGCTCGGCGGTGGAGCCGATGTCGCCACGCTTGGCGTCGAGGATGACGGGCACGCCGGGCGCGACCTCGTGGATGTGCGAGATGAGGCGCTCGAGCTGCCCTTCGGCACCGTGGGCGGCGAAGTAGGCGATCTGCGGCTTGAAGGCACAGACGAGGTCCTTGGTCGCGTCGACGATTGCCGCGCAGAAGTCATAGAACTTCGAGGCGTCGCCGGCCCAGGCGCCCGGCAGCTTGGACGGCTCGGGATCGAGGCCGACGCAAAGGCGCGATTGGGGAGTCAGGGCTTGGAGCTGGGCGACGAAGGTCATCAGTAGGCGGAAATGGGAAGGGTTCGGGCAAGGACGAATTCTGCAAAGGCCTCGGCCGGCAGCGGCCGGCTGAACAGATAGCCCTGCACGGCATGGCAGCCCTGGCGGCGCAGGAAGGCGAGCTGGCCCTCGGTCTCGACACCCTCGGCCAGGGTCTGCAGGCCCAGGGCGCCGGCCATGCGGATGACGGCGTCGACGATGGCGCGGTCTTCGGCGTCGTCGGTCAGGTCGCGCACGAAGGACTGGTCGATCTTGAGCTTGCTGACGCGGAACTTCTTCAGATAGCTCAGCGATGAGTAGCCGGTGCCGAAGTCGTCGATGGACAGATGCACGCCGCGGGCATGCAGTTCGTTCATGACGGTGATGGCGACGGCCGGGTTGTCCATGGCGGCGCCCTCCGTCAGCTCCAGCTCCAGGCGCCCGGCCGGCATGCCGACCTCGTCCAGCACGCGGCCAACGAGCTCGGGCAGGTCGTCATGGCGGAACTGCACGGCCGACAGGTTGACGGCCATGGTCAGCCCGGGCAGGCCGGCGGCATCCCAGCGACGCAGCTGCGACAGCGCTTCACGCAGCACCCATTCGCCGATCGGCAGGATCAGGCCTGAGGTCTCGGCCACCGGGATGAACTCGGCCGGCGAGACCCAGCCCAGCTCGGGATGGTTCCAGCGCAGCAGGGCTTCGGCGCCGACGATGGTGCTGTCGCCATCGGCATCCAGCGAGAACTGCGGCTGGTAATGCAGGCTGAGCTGGTTGCGTTCCTGGGCGCGGCGCAGCGCGTTCTCCAACTGCAGGGCACGGGCCGACTGGGCCTGCATCTCGCTGGTGAAGAAGCGGTAGGCGTTGCGGCCGTCGCGCTTGGCGCGGTACATGGCCGCGTCGGCGCATTTGCACAGCGTGTCGAAGTCGTCGCCGTCGGTCGGGAACATCGCGATGCCCATGGACGGCGTGACGGTCAGCTCCTGCTGCTCGACGTGAAAGGGCGCGCTGGCCAGCGCCATCAGCTTGGTGGCCAGGTGGGCGGCGCCAGCGATGTCGGTCAGCGGCAGCACCAGCACGAACTCATCGCCACCCATGCGGGCCACGGTGTCCTGCTCGCGCACCGCGCCACGCAGCCGTGAGGCGAGCTGGGTCAGCAGGCTGTCGCCGACGCGGTGGCCGAGGGAGTCGTTGACGTTCTTGAAGTGGTCCAGGTCCAGGAAAAGCACGGCCAGCGGCTCGTCGCCGCGGCGCGCGATGTCGATGGCCTGGCTGGCGCGGTCGGCCAGCAGGTGGCGGTTGGGCAGGCCGGTCAGGCCGTCGAACAGGGCCAGGCGCTCGGCGCGTGCCTCGGCGGCCTGCTGCTCGGCAATCTTGAGCTCCAGGGCTGCGACGGTCTGGCTGAGCTGCTCGGTGCGCTGCACCACCAGGGCCTCGAGCTGGGCCTTGGCCTGCACCAGCTCCAGCTCGGCCTGCTTGCGGGCGGTGATGTCCTGGGTGATCCAGATCGAGCCGCGCGACAGGTCGCTGCGGTCAATGGCCTTGCTGCGCACCTCGCAGTAGATGGAGGTGCCGTCCTTGCGGGCGAGCAGCATCTCGGCGTGGAAGGCGTCGCCGCGCGCCAGCGGCGCGTAGCAGGCGTCGCCAGCGGCCTTCCAGTCCTCGTCGGTCAGGTACCAGGCGCGCGACAACTGGCCGTCGAGCTCGCCCGGCGCATAGCCGAACAGTTGCTCGAAGGCGCGGTTGCAGCGCGTCACGCGGCGGCCGCGCAGGAAGACGATGCCGACCATGGCGTGGTCGAAGATGAGCTGCTGCTCGGCGTGCAGGTCCTGCAGCGTGGCATCGGCCAGCTTGCGCTCGTGGATGTCGTCGACGATCCAGATCGAGCCGTCGGCCGGGTCGTCGGCATGGATGAGGCGGCCCGTCAGATGGGCCCAGAACAGCTCGCCGTTCTGGCGCCGCATCAACTGCTCGTCGCGGAAGGTTTCGCCGGCGGCCAGCACCGGGTAGGCCCGGGCGCCCAGGCTGCGGGCGTCCTGCTCGCTCTCGTACAGCTCCAGGCTGCTGGTGCCAACGGCCGCATCCGGGCTGTCAAAACCGAAGATCTCGGCGTAGCGCTGGTTGCAGCGCACCAGGGTGCGCGCCTTCACGAAGACAACGCCGACGCCCGCGTTGGCCAGGATGACATCCAGTTCGCGCAAAGCCTGGCTGAGCGCGGGGTTGTCGCTGGAGTCGGGCGCGAAGCTCATGAACGGGCTATACGGCGGCAGGGGTCCGGTGGGCGGGCAGGAATTGGAGCATGACCGGTTATTGTCTGACCTCATGCATATCCTGGATACCGAACGCCTGTCGCTGCGTGAATTCACACCGCTAGACGCCCCCTTCCTGCTCCGCCTGGTCAACGAACCGGGCTGGATCCGCAACATCAACAACCCCGGCGTGCGCACCGTCGACGACGCCCTGGCCTGGGCCGAGGGGCGGCTGTTCAAGGCCTACCGGGAGCTCGGCCACGGCTTCTGGGCCCTGGAGCGGCGCACCGACGGCGTGCTTGTGGGCATGTGCGGCCTGTTCAAGCGCCCCGCCCTGCCCGAGCCCGACCTCGGCTATGCGCTGCTGGCCGAGCATGAAGGCAATGGCTACGCGCTGGAGGCGGCGCAGGCCTGCGTGGCGCATGCGAAGGCGGCGCTGGGCTGGCCGGTGCTGATGGCCATCACGGCCGTTGACAACACGCCCAGCGTGGCCCTGCTGGGCAAGCTGGGCTTCATCGAGCAGGGCCAGGAACAGCTCGAGGGCTACAACGATCTCTCGAGGGTGTTCCGCTTGGCTCTCTAGCCAGTTGGGGACAGAGCTACTCGCTTGCGCTCGCTCGGTCTGTCCCGCAAAGCCATTAGATTCGCTTCGCCAGGTCTTGCGCCAGGCCGGTGTAGCTGCCCGGCGTCATCTTCAGCAACCGGGCCTTCTCGGCCTTGGGCAGGTCCAGGCCTTCGATGAAGGCGCGGATGGATTCCTGCGTGATGGCCTTGCCGCGGGTCAGCTCCTTGAGCTGCTCGTAGGGGTTGGGCAGGCCGAAGCGGCGCATGACAGTCTGGATGGGTTCGGCCAGCACTTCCCAGGCGGCGTCAAGGTCGTCCGCGAGCGCGGCTTCGTTCACTTCCAGCTTGCCCAGGCCCTTGGCCAGCGAGTCGTAGCCCAGCAGCGCATAGCCCAGGCCGACGCCCATGTTGCGCAGCACGGTGGAGTCGGTCAGGTCGCGCTGCCAGCGGCTSAYCGGCAGCTTTTGGCTCAGGTGCGTCAGCACCGCGCTGGCCAGGCCGAAGTTGCCTTCCGCGTTCTCGAAGTCGATGGGGTTGACCTTGTGCGGCATCGTCGAGCTGCC
Source organism: Roseateles sp. P5_E1 (assembly GCF_054049335.1). Lineage (NCBI taxonomy): Bacteria > Pseudomonadati > Pseudomonadota > Betaproteobacteria > Burkholderiales > Sphaerotilaceae > Roseateles > Roseateles sp. P5_E1. The sequence continues at coordinate 28,158 of NZ_JBFUMN010000003.1, read as the reverse complement.
GATCTCGCCGGCCTTGGTGCGCTGCTTGAAGTAGCCCAGCGAGATATAGCCCCAGACGTCGCGCGACCAGTCGATCAGGATGGTGTTGGCACGCGTGAACGCGTCGAACAGCTCGGCCATGTAGTCGTGCGGCTCGATCTGGATCGTGTACGGGTTGAAGCTCAGTTTGAGCTGCTTCTCGATGACGGTCTTGGAGAAGGCCTCCCAGTCATGCTTGGGCCAGGCCGACAGATGGGCGTTGAAGTTGCCGACGGCGCCGTTCATCTTGGCCAGCGGCTTCACGGCCGCGATGCGGGCACGCGCCGTCAGCAGGCGGGCGACGACGTTGGCGATCTCCTTGCCGACCGTCGTCGGGCTGGCCGTCTGGCCGTGCGTGCGGGACAGCATCGGCACGGTGGCGAACTGGTGGGCCATCTTGCGCAGCGTGGCGACGATGCCGTCCAGCGCCGGCAGCATGACCTCATCGCGCGCCGCCTTCAGCATCAGCGCGTGGCTGGTGTTGTTGATGTCTTCGCTGGTGCAGGCGAAGTGCACGAACTCACTCGCCGCGAGCAATTCAGGCTGGCCCTCGAAGCTGCGCTTGATCCAGTACTCGACCGCCTTCACGTCGTGGTTGGTGGTGCGCTCGATGGCCTTGATCTCTTCGGCGTCGGCCTCGCTGAACTTCTTGACGAGCCGGCGCAGGCGCGAGCGGGCGGATGACGACAGCGGCTTGAACTCCTTGAAGCCTGCATCAGACAACGCGATGAACCACTCCACCTCGACCTGCACGCGGCGGTGCATCAGCCCGTACTCGGACAGCAGCGGGCGCAGGGCGGCCACCTTGGCGGCATAGCGGCCATCCAGCGGCGAGAGGGCGCTGATGGCGGAGTATTCGGACGTTGTCATGGCGGGCCGGCGGATCGTGGAAAACCCGCGATTCTAGTTTTTGGGGGCTGCGGGGCCTTCGGCCTTGAAGAAGGCGATGCGCTCACTGTCGCCAGGATGGGAGCTGAACGCAATGGCCAAAGGGCTCTCGGCACCGCCATACTTTTCGCGGATGCGTTCGAAGAAGACAGCGATGCGCGCCGGGTCGACACCGCCCCGGCTGGCCAGTTCGCGGGCAAAGGCGTCAGCTTCGCGCTCGTAGTCGCGTGAGTAGCCTTTGGTGAGCAACGCGATGGGCAGACCATTGAGCAGGCTGRAATAGTCGCCCAGCCACAACGCCGTGACGGCGGCCGTGACGCCCGCGCGCAAGCCCATGCGCAGGCCGTGGCGGTGCCTGACATGGCCGGCCTCGTGGGCGAGGATGGTCAGCACCGCGTCGGGCTCGCCCTTCAGCATTTCGAGGAGTTCGTCGGTCACGCACATTTGCTCGCCGGGCAGCGCAAAGGCATTGGGTCCCAGCGCAGGGGTGGTGCGCCGGAAATGCAGCTGCCAGTGCTCAGGCAGGTCGCGCATGCCGGCGGCGCGCGCCGTGGTCAGCATGCGCTCGAAGCGCTGGCGCCAGGCCTGCTGCTCTGCCTCGCTGAGCTGGGTGGGTCGCACCATCTGCCTGTCGATCAGCGCCATGGCCTGCTCGCCGATTGGCTGCTCGGCGCTGAGGGGCACGCGCTCGACGAGGCGGTCGCTGGCCCAGGGCAGGCCCCAGCGCCAACCAGCAGCGAGCAGCACCGTGAGCAAGGCCAGAGACATCAGCGCCAGATGCCAGCTGAGTTGCCAGCGCGCGACGAGGCCCGGCAGTTGGCCGACGCTGTCGGCCCAGGCGTCGAAGGCGGCGGCATCGGGGAAGCTGATCACACCCGCGCCGCGCAGCAGGATCTGCCTTTGGCCATGGCGCATCCGCTCGGGCCATTGCACCTGATCCAGCGGGGTGGCGCGGTCGCCGAAGCGCAGCGCGCCGTTGTGGAGGCTCACCTCGACGGGCTGGGCCATGCCGCATTGGCCGTCGAACCAACGGCCGGTGATGAAAGTCGATGCGCTCATGTCAGAGCCCCACGTCCATGCCGAAGAAATCTCCCGCCACCTCGCCGCTGGCGTCGGTGCGCTCAGTCCCGGCAGGCGCCACCCATGTGGCCGGGTCCGTGCTGCTCTCGATGCTCACCGACTCCAGCCGCAGCCGCATGGTGGCGATGACGGCGAAGGGCCGGTACAGGCCCAGCGTGGCGACGATCAGCAGCCAGTTCTTCAGCGTCAGCCCCCTCAGGCCGGAGAGTTCGCTGCGAAAGCGCAGGGACGCGCTGTGGGTATTGCCCCAGACGAGGTTCTGGATGCGCGAGGCGTAGTAGGGCAGCACGACGCTGCCGACGAACAGGTAGACCATCCCCGCCCAGGCAAACCCGGCGTAGGTGCTGCTACCCTTGGCGTCGATCTTGCCGGTGGTGGCCAGCCCCAGCAGGCTGCCCAGGGCGAAAGCGCATATCGAGACAACCACCAGCATCAGTACCGCCAGCAGGACGGACTTGAAGCCGATGAAGTAGACCGAGCGCGTGTGCAGCCGGATGCCGCTGTGCTCGCCGGCGATGCGGTAGCCGCTGTGCTGGTAGCGCTTGATCAGCGCCGTGGACCAGGGCGCCGCCAGCAGGGCGGCCAACTGCAACGCCTGCCCGAGCCAGGCCAGGACGCCACCGCCTGAGCCCTCACTCTTCAGGCTCCAGGCCAGCGCCAGCGCGGCAGGCACGAACACCGGCAGGTAGGCGAGATAGGCTGCGCCCAGCGACCCCTCAAAGCCCATCCGCAAGCCACGCCAGCTGGTGTTGCCGAGGCGGAACTGCATCGATGCCCGCCACAGCGCCGGCCAGGCGGCACCCGCCAGCACGAAGGCCAGCAGCGCCGCCATGGGCGAGAACTCTCCGGCAAACGTGTAGACGAGCATCAGCACGGCCATCAGCACGAAGCCGCGGAACATCTTCCAGACGTCACCATGGAAGGCCAGCGCCTCGCCGTCGATCAAGGTGTTGGCGTAGAGGTAGCGGATGCGCCGCATCTTGGCGAACGGCAGGTAGAGCCCGCAGCTCAGCAGGATCAGCAGCAGGTTGACGGCCCAGATGCGGAAGTACTCGCTGCCGGAGCCTGTGAAGCGGATCTCGAGAACACGCGGCGCGGGCTCGGTGTTGGGCGGGGGCAGATCGGCCGTCGTCGGGACGGCTGCGGCGGTGTGCATGGAAACTCCCTGGGTGAAGGCGCCGCCGTCTGCTGCGGCGGGCTGCACCGTGACTGTGGCATGGCCGGCGCGCGTCACGAGCTCCGCTCGCGACGTGATTGTTCACCGCTGACTGAAGAAGGCGATGCGCTCCTCGTCTGCGGGGTGGGACGAGATCGCGATGGCCAACGGGTTGTTGTCCACCGTTGCATGCTTCTTGGCCAGACGCTCGAAAAACACGGCCATGCGCGAGGTGTCCACGCCGCCGGCCCGGGCCAGCGTGCGGCCGTAGAGGTCAGCCTCGCGCTCGTTGTCGCGCGAGTAGGCGTTGCTCGCCAGCAAGGCCGGCGCCGCGGCAAGCAGCGTGGAGAAGTCGCCCACGATGACCGAGGCGACGACGCCGACCGCACCCGCCCGCAGCATCAGCCGCAGGCCGTGACGGTGACGCACGTGACCCAGCTCGTGCGCCAGCACGGTCATCACCGCGTCAGGCTCGTCGGCCAGCAGTTCCAGCAACTCGTCGGTGATGACGATGTCGCCGCCGGGCAGCGCAAACGCATTCGGTCCCAGCGCCTTGCCCCCGTTGCGGAAATGGATCTCGAAGCGCTCCGGCACCGCCGGCCCACCGTCAGCGCGGGCTCGCGCGATGGCCTTGGTCCAACGGTCTTGCCAGACCTGTTGCTGGGCCGTGCTGAGGGCGCTCGGCTTGAGCCAATCGCCGTCCAGACCGTTCAACAAATGCTCGCCCAGGGTCCGCTCAGCGGATTGGGGCAGCGCGTCGACGGCGGTGTCGACCGCCCACGGCAGTCCCCAGCGCCAACCCGCTGCCAGGCCCGCCGCCAGCAACACCAGCGCCAGCAGCGCCAGCAGCCAGCTCTGCTGCCACTGCACGATGGCGCTGTCACTGCGACCGGACGCGCTCGCCCAGGCATCAAAGGCCGCGGCATCGGCAAAGCTCAGCAGGCCGCCGCCAGGCAGCAGGATCTGGCGCTGGCCATGGCGCTGGCGTTCGGGCCAGGTCAGGCCTGACAGCGGCGCGCTCTGCTCACCGAAGTGCAGCGTCGCACCGTCCATCCAGACCTCAATGGGCCGCGCGCGGGCGCTGCGCCCATCAAACCAGTCCGCGGCGAGGCGGGGCGAAGCATCCATCACAGGCCCATGTCGATGCCGAAGAAGTCGCCGGCGATGTCGCCCGTCGCGTCGGCGTGGCCGGCATGGGCCGCGGCCACCCAGTCGGCCGGGTCTTCGTCGCAGCCGATGCTGACGGCCTCCAGGCGCAGCCGCGCCGTGGCGATCGCCGCGAAGGGCCGGTACAGGCCCAGGGTCAGTCCGGTCAGCAGCCAGTTCTTCAGCGTCAGGCCGAACAGGGACGAGAAGCTCAGCGTGCTGCGAAAGCGCAAGGCTTCGCTGCGCGTGCCGCTCCAGGCCAGGTTCTGCATGCGTGCGGCGCTGTAGGGCATGACGACCGCGAAATACAGCAGGTAGGCGAGCAGCACCCCAAAGCCCAGCGCGGCCATGCTGACGACACGACCCATGCTCTGCTGCATGGTGCTGCCCAGCGCGACGAACAACGCGATCAGCACGCCGGAACCGATCATGGGCAGCAACGAGACGCCGATGGTCTTCAGCCCGAGCAGATAGACCTTGGCCACCGACAGCTTGAGCCGGGCATGCTGTCCGGCGATGCGGTAGCCGTTGTGCTGGTAGCGCTTGAACAGGGTCAACGACCAAGGCATCAGGACCATCATGCCCAGCAGGCCGACGACGTTCAGCCACAGCGCGGGCGTCATCTCCTTGGCCGTGCCTGCGTCTGCGGAGGCCATCAGCGCGGTGCCGGCGACCATGGCGATGGCCGGCAGATAGCTGGGTGCGCAGGCCAGATAGGCTCCTTGCAGCGACCCCTCGAAGCGCAGGCGCAGGCCGCGCCAGCTGGTGTTGCCCAGGCGAAACTGCATCGAGGCCCGCCACAGGGCCGGCCAGACGGCGCACAGGATCAGGAAGGCGATGAAGGCCGCCAGCTGCGACAGCCGGCCCGCGCCGCTGTAGACACCCATCAACACGACCAGCAGCACGAAGCCGCGGAACATCTTCCACGGGTCGCCATGAAAGCTCAGCGCCTGGCCATCGACCAGGGTGTTGGCATAGAAGTAGCGGATGCGCCTGGCCTTGGCGAAGGGCAGGTACAGGCCCAGCGTGACGAGGATGAGCAGCAGGTTGACCGACCAGATGCGGAAATACTCGCTGCCCGAGCCGGTGAAGCGGATGTCGAGCACCCGCGGCGCAGCGGGCGGCGTGGCGACGGGGGCCGCATCGGCCGCGGCGTCGAGGTCTTGCATGGAATCTCCCTGTTAGCGGGCCGCTGTTCAGCGCGGCGTGCCGGCCGAGACTTTGGCGGTGGCCAGCGTGCCTGGCAACTCTGGTTTGTCAGGCCCCGTGATGTGATTTTTTACGGCTGCCTGAAGAAGGCGATGCGCTCTTCGTCGCCCGGGTGGCTTGAGAACGAAGCCGAAAAAGACCTGGACCGAGTCGTCGCGGTCGTGTCGGAATCAAGCATTCATCCTCCCTCGGATGTCCTTTGTCCCGGCTTCCGGGGACGGCGCCGGTGTCTGAGCGGCAGCACTGTGCAGGGCGCCCTCCCTGCTGGCAACCCCTGCTTGCGGTGGCTGTCGGCCCCAGCCGACAGGCCTTTTTCACGGGCAGTCCGCCAAGAAGCGCTCGCTAGAATCGTTTCGACTTGTGATCCCCTTGCCTGCCCTATGACGATGAAGTTGATCGGTTCTCTCGCCAGCCCTTACGTGCGCAAGGTTCGCATCGTGATGGCCGAGAAGAAGCTCGATTACCAGTTGGTGCTTGAAGACGTCTGGGGCAGCGACGCCATCCTGAAGATGAACCCGCTGGGCAAGGTGCCCTGCCTGGTCATGGAAGGCCAGGATTCGATCACCGGTGCCGTCTTCGACTCGCGCGTCATCGTCGAGTACGTGGACACGCTGTCACCCGTGGGCAAGCTGATCCCCGAGCGCGGCCGCGAGCGCTGCGAGGTGCGCACCTGGGAGGCCCTGGCCGATGGCGTCGTCGATGCCGGCATCCTCGTGCGCCTGGAGCGCACCTGGGCGCACCGCCCCGCGGAGCAGCGCAGCCCGGCCTGGATTGACCGTCAGCTGACCAAGGTCAACGCCGCGTTGGCCGCGATGAGCCAGGGCCTGGGCGAGAAGGCCTGGTGCTCGGGCAACCATTTCTCGCTCGCCGACATCTCCGTCGGCTGCGCCCTGGGCTGGCTGGAATTCCGCTTCCCGGAGATCAACTGGCGCGAGGACTACCCCAATCTGGCTCGCCACATGGACAAGCTGTCCCAGCGCCAGAGCTTTGCGGACACCGTGCCGGCCTAGGCGATCAGCAGTTCCCGCGAACGCACATGCAGCAGACGCACCAGGCGCCAGATGCGGCGCTCGATCTCGGCAACGTCCAGCTTCCACAGCGTCGCGATCTCGGCCAGTAGCAGGCCTTGCGCCAGCAGCGTCAGCAGATGACGGCTGGCCTGGTCGATCTGGCGGCCGGCGGGGCTGGCATCCAGCGGCGCTGCGGCCTGGCGGGCCGTGACGATGGGGCTGCGCTCGATGCCGAAGGCCGCCAGGGCCTGGCGGGCCAGCTGAGGGTTGAACATGGAGCGGCGTTCATGCAGGCGAGTCAGCGCCTGGACGAGGCCGGCACCGCTGCCGTCGTCCACGTGATAGGCATTGGCGCCGGCACTCAGCGCGGCGAACAGCTGCAGGTCATCGGCCGTCGGCGTCAGCAGCAGCAGCTGGGGCCGCACCGGCAGGCGGCCGAGTTCATGGGCGACACGCATCGCATGGCTGTCGACCAGGCGCAGGTCGCTAGCGACGATGTCGGGCGCCAGCGCGGCGAGTTCGTCCAGCGCGTCGGCCAGCAGGGTGCTGCTGCCGGCCAGCTCCACGCCGTCGGCCTGCAGCAGCAGCGAGCGCGTGCGCTGCAGCGTGGGCTCGCTGAGACGGAGGAGATAGACGGTGGGCATGATGCGCGGATGTAACCGCTGCGCATTGTGCGCGTTTTGGTCGCCATCCCCCTAACTTGTAGGCGCCATCCCCCGCGGGCGCGGGCCCCTCGTCCAAGGAGGGGATCGCCAGGCGCCCGGCCCGAGATTCACGCGGCAGCGGTACGTTCGATGGCGCCCTGGGGCGCAAAGCTGTGGGCGCTGGCCAGCGGCCAGTAGATCCTGAAGGTGTTGTGCCTCATGTCGCCGCGCAGCAGCGAACCCGGCTCCACGAAAGGCAGCAGGTTGGCCAGCAACCTGACCTCGTGCTTGTCCAGGCGGTGCACGATGTGCTGGGCCGTGATTTCCTGCGGATGGCACAGGCCGGCGGCCTCGACGAGTTCCTTCAGCGCCTTCAGCGTGCCCTGGTGAAAGTTGGCGACGCGCTGGGCCTTGTCGGGCACGACGATGGCGCGCTGGCGCACCGGGTCCTGCGTGGTCACGCCCGTCGGGCAATGGCCGGTGTGGCAGGCCTGGGCCTGGATGCAGCCCAGAGCGAACATGAAGCCGCGCCCGGCGTTGCACCAGTCGGCGCCCAGCGCCATCAGGCGCACCAGGTCGAAGGCGGTCGTGACCTTGCCGGCGCAGCCGATCTTGATCTTGTCGCGCAGGTTCAATCCGACCAGCGAGTTGTGCACGAGCAGCAGGCCCTCCTGAACCGGCGCGCCGACATGGTTGGTGAACTCCAGCGGCGCGGCGCCCGTGCCGCCTTCGGCACCGTCGACGACGATGAAGTCGGGCGTGATGCCTGTCTCCAGCATGGCCTTGCACACAGCGAACCACTCCCAGGGGTGGCCGATGCAAAGCTTGAAGCCGGTGGGCTTGCCGCCCGACAGCGTGCGCAGCCTGTCGATGAACTGCATCATCTCGATGGGTGTCGAGAAGGCGCTGTGCCGGGCCGGTGAGATGCAGGCCACGCCCTCGGGAACGCCACGTGCGGCCGCAATCTCCGCCGTCACCTTCGGGCCGGGCAGCACGCCGCCGTGGCCGGGCTTGGCGCCCTGGCTGAGCTTGAGCTCGATCATCTTGACCTGCGGGTCGCGGGCAGCGGCCTCGAAGCGCTCGGGGCTGAAGCTGCCATCGTCATTGCGGCAGCCGAAATAACCCGAACCAATCTCCCAGATCAGGTCGCCGCCATGCACGCGGTGGTGGGCGCTGATCGAGCCTTCGCCCGTGTCGTGGGCGAAGCCGCCGAGCTTCGCGCCCTTGTTCAGCGCCAGGATGGCGTTGGCGCTGAGCGCGCCGAAGCTCATCGCCGAGATGTTGAAGACGCTGGCCGAATAGGGCTGGGCCCGGCCCGCGCCAATGGTGATGCGGAAGTCGTGGCTGGTGAGATGGGTCGGCGCCAGGGAATGGTTGATCCATTCATAGCCGCGCGCGCTGACGTCCAGTTGGGTGCCGAAAGGGCGCTGGTCGGCCTCGCCCTTGGCGCGCTGGTAGACGATGGAGCGCTGGGCACGCGAGAACGGCGCGGCATCGTTGTCGCCCTCCAGGAAGTACTGGCGGATCTCCGGGCGGATGAACTCCAGCAGGAAGCGCAGATGGCCGATGACGGGATAGTTGCGCAGAATGGAATGACGCGTCTGGCGGGTATCGCGCAGGCCGAGCAACGTCAGGCCCAGGAAGACGACGACCAGCACGCCGTCGACGAGCCCGCCCATCCAACCGATGGCGAAGAACAGCGCGAACAGGCCGCACAGCATCCACGTCAGATAGCGCAGCGGGAAATACTCGTTGATGCGTCGTGTCCAGCTGGGCCAGGCAAGCATGAGGGGTCCTTAAACCGTGACCGACGGATGCTAAGGCCGGAGGAGCCTGAGCGGCAGCGGGCGTGGCCCGCGTTGTGWCTGGCAAGGGCGCAGGCTAGGCGCGAGGAGGCAGCGGGTGCGTACCCSCAACGACGAGCAACAACGCCTGCGCCCTTGCCAGTCACAACCCGGAGGGCCGAGCGATTTGCGGGGCCATGCGGCGTTACCGGCTCGTTGTGGGTCCCTACCCACGCCTCGCCGGCGCCTGGCCTGGCCCCGCAAATCGCCTCGGCGCGGGCCACGCCCGCTGCCGCTCAGGCTCCTGACCTCACAATTGCCCGCATCAACCCTCAAGGTAGCTGTCGATGAAGTCCTTTTTCTCCACGCTGGGCTGGCTGTTCTCCAAGGCCTGGTGGCTGCTTGACGGCACGCGCCGCGCACTGATGAATCTCTTCGTGCTGCTGCTCCTCGTCATCTTCGTCACCGCCGTGGCGACGCGCGGCCCCAAGCCGCTGGCCGACAAGACGACGCTGGTGCTCAAGCTCGACGGCAGCCTCGTCGAACAGTTTTCCGGCAGCCCGCGCGAGCAGCTGGCAGCCCAGGCCCGCGGCCAGAGCGTGCCGCACCAGACACGGTTGCGCGACGTGCTCGCCGTGCTCGACCAGGCCGCCAAGGATGACAAGATCAGCGCCCTGCTGCTGGACGTCGAGGAGCTGCAAGGCGCAGGTCTGGCCGGCCTGCACGAGGTCGTCAGCGCGCTGCAGCGCTTCAAGCAGAGCGGCAAGCCGGTGCTGGCCTATGCCGACAGCTACAGCCAGCGCGGCTACTTCCTCGCCGCCCAGGCCGGCGAGGTCTATCTGCATCCCATGGGCATGGTCGGCATCGAAGGCTTTGGCCGCTACCGCACCTACTACAAGGACGCGCTGGACCGCATCGGCGTGACGCCGCACGTCATCAAGGTCGGCACCTACAAGAACTTTGCCGAGACCTACACGGCCAATGGCCCCAGCCCCGCGACGCTGGAGTCCGAGGGCCTGGTCTATGGCGAGCTGTGGAGCGGCTTCACCGGCAGCATCGAGGCCGCACGCAAACTGGAGGCGGGCAGCATCGCCAAGGACATCGCCGGGCTGCCGCAACTGCTTGCCGCCACGCAGGGCGACACGGCCAAGCTGGCCCTGCAGGCCAAGCTGGTCGACGGCCTGAAGACGCGCGACGAAATGCGCGAACTGCTCATTGCCAAAGGCGCCAAGGACGAGGACAGCAAGAGCTTCCGCCAGATCTCGCTGAACCAGTACCTGGCCTATGTGAAGGACGCCGGCACGCCCAACAAGTTGCAGCCCGGCATTGGCATCGTCGTGGCCGAGGGCGAGATCGTCGATGGCGATGCCGGCCCGGGCCGCATCGGCGGCGACTCGACCGCCCGCCTGATCCGCAAGGCCCGCGAGGACGAGGCCATCAAGGCCATCGTGCTGCGCGTGAACTCGCCGGGCGGCAGCGCCTTCGCCTCCGAGATCCTGCGCCGCGAGCTGGAGCTGACCCGCAAGGCCGGCAAACCAGTCGTCGTGTCGATGGGCGACGTGGCGGCCTCGGGCGGCTACTGGATCTCCATGGCCAGCGACACCGTCATCGCCGACGCCGGCACCATCACCGGCAGCATCGGCGTGTTCGGCATGCTGCCCACGGCCGAAGGGCTGATGGACAAGCTGTCGCTGCACACCGGCGGCGTCACGACCACCTGGCTGGCCGGCGGCTACGACCCGCGCCGCCCGCTGGACCCGCGCCTGCAGGCCACCGTGCAGGCCAGCATCGACAACATCTATGGCCGCTTCACCAGCCTCGCGGCCCAGGCGCGCAAGAGCACGCCGGAGAAAATTGATGCCGTCGCGCAGGGCCGTATCTGGACGGGCTCGCAAGCCAAGGAGCGCGGCCTCGTCGACCGCCTGGGCAGCTTTGACGATGCCGTGCAGACGGCCGTCCAGTTGGCCAAGCTTGAGGTCAAGGAGGGCGAGAAGCCGCGCCTGGCTTATGTGGAGCGCGACCTCAGCCGCAGCGAGCGGCTGCTGGCGTCGCTGACCGACACACTGGCGCCGTCCATCGCCGCGGCCATCGGCAACTCGCTGGGCCTGGACGCCCTGCCCGCGCCGGTGCGCGAGGAGCTGGCGATGCTGAAGGATCTGTCGCAGTTCGCCGCCCGCGGCCAGTGGGACAAGGCCGCCGCCGTGCACTGCCTGTGCGGTGCTCCCTGACCTGCGAACCGATTAACTGGCCGGCGTCTGCCAGCCCCCGCTTCATGGCCAGTGGCGTTGGAACACTGCGGCGACCTCGGGATGCTGCTCCACGCGCAGCAACTGGGCGAAGAAGCTCGGCCGCTCGGCCTGCAGGAAGGGCCGCGACCCCGACCACTTGGACACCACCGTGGCCAGCAGCTCCAGCGCGCCGGGCACGCCGGCCTCGAAGCCGATCTCGAACTGGTCGGCAAACAGCCGCCAGTGCTCGTGCAGGCGGGCCCGCGTGCCGGCGCGGATCTGCGCCTTCATTGCGTCGTCGCAGGGCTCGCACCAGCGCTCGGGGTAGTCGATGACGCTGATGGCCGCATAGCAGTTGGCCGCCACATAGACCAGGCCTCGGATGGCGCGCGCCCGCGCGCTGGCGTCGGCGGGCAGCAGCAACCCCGGCGGCACCGTCAGGCCCAGGTGGATGAGGATGGCGGCGCTCTCCGTCAGCACCGTGCCGTCGGCCAGCACCAGCGTCGGAATCTGCCCCAGCGGATTCACGCGCAGCAGCTCATCGCGCCCGGGCCCGGGGGTCCACGAGGCTGCGTCCACGGTCGTGTAAGCCAGGCCGGCGCGCGCCAGCGCCGCCTCGATGACCGCCGAACCCGAACCCTTGGTGCCGTACAAGGTCAACATTGCCATGACTCCTTCATCGAGCGTGCTCTCGAGCATGCAAAATCGTCTCACATCATGAGCCCCGGCCCCTCGCTTCCCCCTTCCCGGCATCCGGTCGTCAAGCCCAGCTTCGGCCGCGTCAGCGTCGGCGTGCATGGCCGCGTCATGGTGTCGATCGCCGAAGGACCTTTCGACGCACCGCTGATGGCAGCCGTCAAGCGCGCCGTCGCGCTGGCCGGCAAGCGCCTGCCGGCCGACCGCCGCTTCGGTGACCTGCTCGAGATCCGCGGCAGCCTGCAGATGGACGCCGATGCGCTGCAGGAGCTGCGCGCCAGCATCGATGCCTTCGGCTCGCGCGGCATCGTCTCCCTGTCCACCGTCTTCCTGGTGCGCCCCGGCATCCCCGGCATCGAGCGCCTGCCGGCGCTGATGGACATCTGGCGCGCCAGCCGCCCGGTGCGCCGCGCCGACAACTTCGAGTCCGCCTGGGCCCTGGTCAACGCCGACCTGGCCGCAGCCGGCCTGCCGACGCAAGAGCCGCCAGTGCGCCGATGACAGACGCGCCCGGCCTGCAATGGCCCCTCGATGCCAAGGGCAAGCGTGCCACCGGCGCGCCGGGCCAGCGCATCATCGCGGCCGCCCTGCGTGGGCTGGACGCAACCGCGGCCGATGCCGTCGCCGCCGAACACGACTGGCGCCACGCCTACCCCGCCCATTGGTGCGCCCTGGTGCAAGCTCAAGCGGCCCGGCCCGTGGGTGTCGTCGCCTCGGCACGCGCCGGCCTCGCCGCGGCCTGGCGCGAACTGCCCTTCATGCGCGCCGGCCAACCCCACGCTCTGGCCGACGCAATGAACACGCCCCAGCGCCGCCTGCAAACGCTGCAACTGCACGGCAGCGGCGATGCGGCACCCGCCCGCTGGACCGTGCCCCACCAAGGCCGCGAGCTGCATGGCGATGCCCTCGCCCGCCAGATCGACCGCTGGGAGAAGGGCGGCATCTGCGAGGCCGCCCACGCGGGCGCGCTGCGCGACTGCCTGGCTCACCCCGAATGGTTCGACCTGTCCGACCAGCACCTCGTGCTGCTCGGTGCCGGCAGCGAGGCCGGGCCGCTGGCCTGGCTGGCGAAATGGCGCGCCAATCTCGTCGGCATCGACCTCGCCCGCGCCGCGCCCTGGAAGCGCATCGCCGCCATCGTCGCCGCCGGCAATGCCACGCTAATCGCGCCCGTCGCGCCGGGCCAGCCGCTGGACGTCGCCCATGCCGGCGCCGACCTGCTGGCCGACACGCCGGAGATCGCCGCCTGGCTGGCGTCTCGGCAACAGCCGCTGTCCATCGCCAACCTCGCCTACCTGGACGGCGAGCGCCATGTGCGCGTGTCCCTCGCGATGGACGCCATCAGCGCGACGCTGTGCGCCGCCGACGCCCGCACCCAGCTCGCCTACATGGCCACGCCGACCGACGTCTTCGCCGTGCCGGAGCAGCTGGCGCGCGACGTCATGCGCCGTTATGCCGAGCGTGGCCTCGTCAAGAAGCTGGCCCAGTTCGGTGCGCGTCTGGGCAGCGGCGGCCGCGGCTTCGCTCCGCATATCGAGGGGCTGATCGACGCTGGTGACTTCGGTCATTGGGGCCTCGTCGATGCCCTCGTCGTCGAACAGGGTCCGAACTACGCACTGGCCAAGCGGCTGCAGCAGTGGCGAGTCCTGGTCGCACGTGCCGATGGGCATCGTGTCGCTTTCAACGTCGCGCCCAGCACCACGACGGCCTCGGTCGTCTCCAACCCCTTGCTCGCCGCAGGCTTTCGCGGCGCCAAGGCCTTCGGTGTCGAGGTCTTTGCGCCGGCGACCACGAATGCGCTGATGGCCGCAATGTGGGTGCACCAGCTGCGCACGGCGCCGCGCGACTTCGCCCACCCACTCAAGCTGCTCGTGCACACCGCCAACCACGGCGGCCTGTGGCGCCTGCCCTACCGGCCGCGCTCGGTGCTGCCGATGGCGGCGCTGCTCGGGTTCGTCAAGCGGCGTTAGCCGCTGCCCTGGGGTTCGTACGGCCCCTCATCTTCGGGGCCGGGTCGCCCCTGTCTGCGCCTAAAGTGGCATCGCCCCGGAGGCGCACCCGCGCACCCCGGCACCAGGGAGAAAAAATGCACACCATTGCCGCGATCGCCTGCGTCGTGGCCTGTCTGCCGAGCCAGCAGGCCCAGGCCAAGACCTACCAGCTCACCTTTACTGCAACGCATTTCACGTCGGTGCTGGCACCCGCCCCTGCGCCGCAGGATCCGGTGTCGGGCTCGATCATCTTCCAGGCTGATGCGCTGGGCCAACCGGTCACCAGCATCGGCGCCATCGACCTGAGCATCGCAGGTCACAGCTACAGCTTGGCAGACCTTGCCTTCGAGAACTGGCAAGGTGCGCCGTTTCCGCCGTCCTACACCTTTGGCGGCAAGGGCAACGGCGCCGGCGGCGTGGCGCCCGGCGTGAATGACTTCTTCATCACGTTGAGCGGAGTCAGCGGCTACCACGACATCAGCTTCCTCTACTCGGTCGCAGGCACTGCCCAAAGCTCCTGGATCGCTTACAACTACTCAGACCGTTTTCCCAGCGACATCATTTCGAGCATCGTCGAGATTCCCACCGCTGTACCTGAGCCGTCACAAGCGCTGCTGCTCGTCGCCGGCATGGCGCTGTTTGCCGGCCGGCTGCGAGCCCATCGCAAGACCTGATCGATTGCGCGAAGCGCGTCAGCCGCCTGCGCTGATCACGTTCGCATCGAACAACTCCAGCTCCGGCGGCTCGGACGCCATCGTTGCCAGCGCCCTGCCGAACTCGCGCGAGGCCGACACACGGCCATGTCGCTCCACTGCTCGACGAAGACGAGGCGCAACGGGTTCTCGGTGTCTCGGTGCACTGCATGGACAAGGCAGCCTGGCTCCGCACGTGAGCGCTCGACATGCTGCCGGCTCAGCTGCAGCACCTCTTCGAAGTGTTCGGGGTGCGCGGTGATGTGGCCAAGAACGAGGATCACGGGCGACTTTCAGAAAGGCCAGGGGCGTTGCTCGGGTCGCAACCGCTCCCACGCTGCGCCCAAGGCCAGCACGCCAGCGTCGTCGAAGCGCCGGCCGATGATCTGCAACCCAATCGGCAAGCCACTCGACGTGAAGCCCGCATTGATGGACAGCGCCGGCTGCTCGCTCATGTTGTAGGGCAGCGTGAAGGCGATGTGCTCAAAGGGCCGCGCCGGGTCGTGCAGCGGGCTGGCCAGGTGGGCCGGGTAGGCCGGCATGGGCGCGACGGGCGACAGCACGAAGTCAAAAGGCTCGCAGGCCGCATTGGCCGCCTCGCGCAAGGCCTGCATCTGGCTGTAGCCGCGGAACACCGTGCCGCCGTCGTAGCCGGCCGCGGGAGTCACCCAGCCGAGGATGTAGGGCAGCACCTTGGCACGCTGCTCGGGGGCGAGGGCGGAGATGTCCAGCCAGGAGCGCATGCGCCAGAAACGGTCGATGCCGTCGGCCATCTCGCGCGTCGTGAAGGGGGCGAGCGGCTCGACGATGGCGCCGGCCTGCTCGAAGGCACGCGCCGCCGCGACCACCGCCGCCTCGACCTCCGGCTGCACGGCATCGCCCCAGCCCGCATCGAGCATCAGCCCGATGCGCAAGCCACGCAGTTCCAGCGGCCGCGGCGCGACCGAGCCCGGCGGCAGTTGCGTGGGGTCGCGCGCATCCGGTTGCGCGAGCACGGCCAGCATCAGCGCGGCGTCCTCGACGGTGCGCGTCAGCGGACCGGCGACCCGGCCGGCATAGCCCGGCTTGATGGGCACGCGGCCATGGCTGGGCTTGAGGCCGACCAGGCCGCACCATCCCGCCGGCAGCCGGATGGAGCCGCCGATGTCGGTGCCCAGGTGCAGCGGGCCATAGCCGGCCGCGCCCGCCGCCGCGGCGCCGGCGCTGGAACCACCAGGCGTCATCGCCCTGTCCCACGGGTTGCGCGCCGGCTCGGCATACAGGCTGGACAGGCCCGAACTCAGCATGCCGTAGTCGGGCATGGTGGTGCGCGCCCAGGCGATGGCACCGGCCTCGCGCAGCCGCGTGGCGGGTGGGGCCTCGAAGTCGGCCGTCGCGTCGTCTGCCGTCGCGGCAGTGCCCAGGCGGTAGCTCGCACCGGGCACGGCGATGTTTTCCTTCAGCGTGACCGGCACGCCGTCCAGCGCCAGCGCAGTGCCGGCACGCCAGCGCGCCTCGCTCGCGCGGGCAGCGGCCAAGGCACCTTCGGCATCGACGGCGCACAGTGCCTGCAGTTCGCCCTCACGCTTGCCGGCCTGGGACAGCACGGCGCCCATCACCTCGACGGGCGACAGTTCGCCACTGCGGTAGGCGGCGAGCAGCTCGGCCGCCCCCAGCCCGAAAACGGCAGTTGACCGCTCGCTACTCATCGCAGGCCTGACGCTTCGACAAGACCGCTTGCCAGCCTCGCATGCCACTTCGATCACCAGCGCTGCACGTCCGCTGGTCTGGCGCTTCGGGCTGCCGGCTGCGTTGTTCTTCCTTGCGGGCACGAGCCCGCTGCGTCGTCTCGCCTTGCGGGCAACCCGCCTCGCCAGCCCCTCGGACGCGCACAACCGCCGTTTCCGGGCCGGCAATCATTTCTTCAGTTGCTGAGCCGCCTTCAGCATCGCGTCGATGTGGCCGTCCGGGTTCATGCTGGCATGCACAGCAGCGACCTTGCCATCGGTGCCGATCAGATAGGACACGCGGTCGGCCATGGTGCCGGGCACCATCTTCAGCGTGACGTCGTAGTCCTTGATGACCTTGCCGCCGACGTCGGCCGCGACGGCGAACTTGTTGCGGCAGGCCTCGACGCTGAACTTCTTCAGCGTCTCGATGTCGTCGTTGGACATGCCGATGACCGTCGTGTGCAGCGCCTTGAACTTGTCGGTCGCCTCGGCGAACTGGTGGGCCTCGACGGTGCAGCCGCTGGTGAAGGCCTTGGGATAGAAGTACAGCACCACCGGGCCTTGCTTGAGGGCCTCGGCCAGCTTGAACTTGAAGGATTGGCCGCCGACGGCGGCGTCAGTGCTGAAGTCGGGGGCCGGAGCGCCGACGCTGAGGGCGGCGTGGCCTGGCAGGGCCAGCAGCAGGGATAGCGAGGCAAACAGGGGAGCAAGGCGCGACGACATAACGACTCCAACAGGTGAACAATCACGGGGCCGGCACCAACAACCAAAGCCGGCTTGCGCCTAGTATCCACTCGCTCGAAATTCAAGGTGTACCGATGACCTTTTCCTCCTGCTGCCGCGTGACGGCGCCCTTGCTGTTCTCCCTGCTCGCCATGGCAGGCTGTGGCGGCGTAGGCCACGACGTCGCTGACGTCGTCGGCGCCATGGCCGACGGCATCGTGTGCGGCCTGCGCAACTGCACCGAATCCTCGACGCTGAACGTCGACGAGATCAGCCCTCGCTTCAGCGCGGCCCAGGCAACGGGCGACAACCGCGTGGTGGTGGACGGCTTCCTCGGCAAGTCCGCCAACGTACTGACGACGGTGCTGATGGCGCCGGATGAGCGCCTGTCGGTCAGCGTCGACGGCGGCCCCGAGGTGACGATGAGCAATCCCGACGGCGAGCGTCTGGGCTACACCGCCAGCTTGGCCGCCGCGAGCGCCCAGCCGGTGGTGCAGCTGGTGTTCACGCGGGCCGGTGTGCGCCATGTGAGCCAGGTCACGCTGCCCGTCGGCTTCACGGTGCTGCAGCCCACTGGCAACCCTTTGCTGACACGCAGCGGCGGCGCCCTGCCGGTGCGGCTGAACCTGTCCGGCGTGAACGACGCCGTCGCCACGGGCAGCGGCAGCTGCAGCCGCAGCGATGGCAGCAGCTTCATGGTCAAGAACGAGAATCTGGGCGCACGCATCGAGGGCAGCGTGGCGGGCGGCTACCGGCTGGAGCCGGCCCTGGTGGACGACAACCTCAACATCGCCAGCCGCAATGCCAACAACAGCGATCCCAAGACCGCGGCCGTCAGCCGTTGCGAGCTCACGGTGACCTGGACCAAATCCTCTCGCGGCACCATTGCGCCGACGATGAACGGCCACGGTACTTTGCTCGGCGAACGCCAGGCCAACCACCCGCTGGTCTACGACGCGCGCTCCTGAAGCAGACTGTCAGCGAGCCAGCGCTGCAGGGCGCCGACGACGGCGGGCGCTGCGGCGCCTGGATCGCCCAGCACCTGGGCGGCGCGCTCGCAGAGCTGCGCGAACGGCAAGCCCTCGGCCACCGCGCCCAGCAAAGCGGCCTCCAGCGGCTCCAGCGAGCGCCAGCGGGTCTCGCCGGCCTGGCGCCAGGCCAGCAGCGTGTGTTCATGCGCCACCGGCTCAGGCAGCTCGGGTTGGTCGTCGCCGGACTCCGGCTCCCACTCACGCAGCACGCGCCAGGCGGGCTCGATGGCGTAGGCCAGCACCACGCGCTGCACGCTGGGCTGCAGGTGCAGCACCAGACCGGCCCAGTCGTCTGCGCCAAGTGCGGCCAGCAAGGCCGGCTCCAGCGGGGGTGCCTGGGCCGCATCGAAGGCGCCACGCAGAGCCCAGTCCATGCGCGCGAAATCGATCAGGCTGGCATGGGGCACGAGTTCATCGTCTGCTGCGGCCATGAAGTCGGCCAGCTCATGGCCGAACCAGCGGATGGACGGGTGCTGGCTGGGCCGCGCGGCGAGATAGGCCTGGCCCAGGGCGTCGAAAGCCTCGTCGCCCAATGCCCGGGCGAGCACGGTGTAGTTGTCGGTCAGCGCCGCCACGAGGCGGGCCCGATAGGCATGGCGGTAGACCTCCAGGCCCGTCGCGTGGTCGCCAGCGAGCAGGTCGGCCGCGTCGGCACCGTCGCGGATGGCAGCGGCCAGTCGCTGCTGTTGCTGGATGACGCTCATGAGGTGGTCGCCAGGCGGCGGGCCACGGCCAGTTCGGCCAGCAGGCTTTCCAGCGGCGGAATGTGGTCGTCGCGCTCGATCATCGTCGGCACCGCGCCGAAGCGCTTCACGGCATGCTGGTACAGCGCCCAGACCTCGTCACGCACCGGGTGGTCGTGGGTGTCGATGACGATGTCGCCACGGTCCTCGTGGCCGGCGAGGTGGATCTGGCGCACGGGCTCGACGGGGATGACGTCCAGGTAGGTGATCGGGTCGAAGCCGTGGTTGCGGCCCGAAACATAGACGTTGTTGACGTCCAGCAGCAACTGGGCGCCGGTGGCCTCGAGCAACTGGGCGATGAAGTCCCACTCCGTCATCTCGTCGGCCGCGAAGCGCACATAGCTGGACACGTTCTCCAGCACCAACGGCCGGCCGAGGATGTCCTGCACCTGGGCAATGCGGCCGCCCACATGGTCCAGCGCCGCTCGCGTCAGCGGCACCGGCAGGAGGTCGTGCAGCTGGCTGTGGGCATCGGCACTCCAGCAGAGGTGGTCGGACACCCAGCCGGGTTCAAGCCGGTCCGCCAGCGCTTTCAATTCGCGCAGATAGCCCAGGTCCAGCGGTGCGGGCCCCGCCACGGACAGCGACACGCCGTGCATGACCAGCGGGTAGTCCGCGCGGATGCGCTCCAGATGCGCCATCGGCGGGCCGCCGGGCACCATGTAGTTCTCGGAAATGATCTCCAGCCAGTCGGGCCGCACGGCGGCATCCACGCCCGCCTCGAAGGCCGCGTAATGCTCGACGCGCAAGCCCAGGCCGAAGCCTTCAATCTTGGTCATTCAGTCGATGAAGAGAACACAGCCACAGAGGCACAGAGGCACAGAGGCACAGAGGCACAGAGGCACAGAGAAATTACCAGCACATCGCGGCAGCCGAGCCTCTCTGTGCCTCCGTGTCTCTGTGGCTGAATTTCAGAGATGGCGGCGAGGCCGCATGCGACCTCGCCCGTTTCAGGCCGGCTTACTTTTCAACTTTTCCGCCAGCCTTGGTGCACTCGTCAGCGCTCTTCTTGCTGACCCAGCCCTGGCCCTTGCAGCCGTTGTGGCCCTTGCAATCGCTCTTGGCGGTTTTGCACTCGGAAGTGCCCTTGCAGCCGTTCACGCCGGAGCACTTGACCATGCCGTCGGCGGCCATGGCGGTCGTCGGCACGGCGGTGGCGAACAGGGCAGCAGCGGCGGCAGCGATGCCCAGGCCAGTCTTGAGGGATGCGTTCATATCGAGTCTCCAGGAGATAAAAGTGGATGAATGTGAGAGGTTTCACCACAGGCCGATTCCGGATGCATCCGACATCGACTTGCCAGCTTCTGTCGGGGGCCATGCCCAACTCCTTACAACCGACAGGCAGATTCTGATTACCTGACGTTATGACTGCAATGGCGCGTGGCATTCGTCATGGTCCGGCGCCAGCCGCTAGAGTCCGTCAGCTTCGCTTCCGATCCCCATGCTGAACACCGAAACCCCGAGCACCCGGCATCCCGACCTGGACACTTACGCCACGCCGGCACTGCTAGATGCATTCATCGCCGATCAGGTCGATGCCGTCGCAGCCGTCAAAGCCGCCGCGCCTCAGCTCGCCGCCGCCGTGGACGCCGCACTGCCGCGCATCCGCGCCGGCGGCCGGCTGCTGTATGCCGGCGCCGGCACTTCCGGGCGGCTCGGCGTGCTGGACAGCGTGGAGCTCTACCCCACCTTTTCCTGGCCACGGGAACGGGCCGTTGCCGTCATCGCCGGCGGCCAGGGCGCGATGTTTGTCGCCGTTGAGGGCGCGGAGGACGACCGCGCCCAGGGTGCCGCCGACCTGAACGCGCTGAACCCCGGCCCCAACGACGTGGCCCTGCTGCTTGCAGCGTCCGGCGGCACGCCCTATGTGCTGGGTGCCATTGAGGCCGCCCGCGCGGCCGGCGCGCTGACCATCGGCTTTGCCAACAACCCCGGCGCGCCGGTCACCCAGCAGGCAGAGATCGGCATCACGCTGGACACCGGCGCCGAGGTCATCTCCGGCAGCACGCGCCTCAAGGCCGGCACCTCGCAGAAGATCGCGCTGAACACCTTCTCGTCGGCCCTGATGGTGCGGCTCAACAAGGTCTACGGCAACCTGATGGTGGACCTGAAGGCGACCAACGTGAAGCTCGTCAAGCGGGCGGTGGCGCTGACCGTGCGCGCTTCGGGCGCGAGTGAGGCCGATGCGCAGGCTGCGCTGGCGCAATGCGACCACCATGTGAAGACGGCGCTGGTGATGCTCAAGCGCGGTGTCGATGCGCGCGAGGCGCAGGCCTTGCTGGACAAGGTCGATGGCAGCGTGAGCCGGGCACTGGCTGCGTGAACACCCAGCAACGCTCGCCCTGGGCGTGGATCCCGACGCTCTACTTCGCCCAGGGGATTCCGTACGTCGTCGTCATGACGCTGTCGGTGGTGCTCTACAAGAACCTCGGCATCTCCAACACCGACATCGCCCTCTACACCAGCTGGCTCTACCTGCCCTGGGTCATCAAACCGCTGTGGTCGCCGTTGGCCGAGTTGTTCGGCACCAAGCGGCTCTGGGTCACGGTGCTGCAGTTCTTCGTCGGCACGGCGCTGGCCGGCGTGGCGCTGACGATCCCGACCGACAAGGTCTTCCAGCTGTCGCTCGCGGTCTTCTGGCTGATGGCGTTCGCGTCCGCCTCGCACGACATCGCGGCCGACGGCTACTACATGCTGGCCCTGCCGCAGCACCAGCAGGCCGCCTTCGTGGGCGTGCGCTCGACCTTCTATCGCCTCGCCAACATCGGCGGCCAGGGCGGCCTGGTCTATCTCGCCGGTGAGCTGACCGAGCGCAGCGGCAGCGTCGTGCAAGCCTGGACCTGGGTGTTCTGGCTGCTGGGCGGGCTGTTCGTGCTGCTGGCGGCCTGGCATGCGCTCGTGTTGCCCCGGCCTGCGGCCGACGTGCAAGGCCCTGGCCGCAGCGCGGCACGCGGGCTGGCAGCCGAATTCATGGCCGTGTTCGCCAGCTTCTTCAAAAAGCCGGGCATCGCCATCACGCTGGGCTTCCTGCTGCTCTACCGCTTCCCCGAAGCGCAGCTGCTCAAGCTCGCTTCACCCTTCCTGCTCGACCCCGTCGACAAGGGTGGTCTGGGCCTGTCCACCAAGGCCGTTGGCATCGCCTATGGCACGGTCGGCCTGACGGCACTGACGCTGGGTGGCCTGGCCGGCGGCTGGATCATCTCCCGCATCGGCCTGAAGCGCGCGCTGTGGCCGCTGGTGCTGGCCATGCATGTGCCCAACGTCGCCTTCCTGCTGCTGGCCATCACGCATCCGACCAGCCTCGCCGTCATCAGCGGCGCGCTGGCCGTCGAACAGTTCGGCTACGGCCTCGGGTTCACGGCTTATCTGATGTACATGATCCACGTCGCCGATGGCGCCCAGAAGACGGCGCACTACGCCATCTGCACCGGCTTCATGGCCCTGGGCATGATGATTCCCGGCATGTGGAGCGGCTGGCTGCAGGACCACATCGGCTATGTGCCCTTCTTCGCCTGGGTGCTGGTGGCCACGCTGCCGAGCTTTGTCATGGCGGCGCTGATCAAGGTGCCGGACAACTTCGGCAAAAAGGTCGAGGCGTGAACGGCCGCCTGCTCAGCCTCGATGCCTTCCGCGGTTTCGCGATCGCGGCGATGCTGCTSGTCAACAACCCCGGCGACTGGGGCMACGTCTACGCGCCGCTGCTGCACGCGCACTGGAACGGCTGGACCTTCACGGACTGGGTCTTCCCCTTCTTCGTCTTCATCTCCGGCATGGCGATGACGCTCAGCCTCGCGCGCCGCGCGCAGGCCGGCGCCAACAAGACGGCGCTGCTGCTGAGCACGTCACGCCGGGCGCTGGTCATCATCGGCATCGGCCTGCTGCTCAACCTGGTTCCCAGCTTCAATTTCGAGACCCTGCGCATCCCCGGCGTGCTGCAGCGCCTGGGCCTGTGCACGCTGGCCGCGGCGCCCATCGTCATCTGGCACGGCCAGCGCGGCGTGGCGCTGTGGGCCGTGCTGCTGATGGCCATCTACACGCTGATGCAACTCTGCCTGCCGGTGCCCGACGCAGACGGCATCGTTCACGTTGGCCTGCTGGAGCCGGGCAAGGATGCCGGTTCCTGGCTGGACCGCCTGTTGCTGGACGGCCACCTGTGGAAGCAGGCCAAGGTCTGGGACCCCGAGGGCCTGCTGTCGACGTTGCCTGCCGTGTCGACGCAACTGCTGGGCGTGCTCGCCGGCTATGTGCTGGCCTCCAAGAGGCAGCCCGCCGACAAGGCCATGACCTGGGTGCTCTATGGCCTGGCCTCGCTGTGGCTGGGCCAGGTGCTCGACTCGCTGCTGATGCCCATCAACAAGTCGCTGTGGACGCCGTCCTTCGTCTTCGCGATGGCCGGCTGGGCCTTGCTCGTCTTCGCCGTCTTCTACTGGCTGCTGGACGCCATGCCGCAGCCGCTGGCCCGCCAGCGCTGGGCGCGCGTGTTCCACCCGCTGGTCGTCTTCGGCATGAACGCCCTCTTCCTGTTCGCGCTGTCGGGCCTCGTTGCCAAGACGCTCTACACCGTCAAGTTTGCCGACGGCGCCAGCCTCGGCCGCGCGCTGTACGCACCACTGCGCGACTCGGGCCTCGCACCGAAGAACGCCTCGCTGCTGCACGCCATCGCCTTCGTGCTCTGCATGTACGCCATCGCCTGGCTCATGTATCGCAAGCGCTGGTTTATGAAAGTCTGATGCCATGAAACGCCGCGACCTGCTCAGCCTCGCCTCCGTTCCGCTGCTTTCCGCCTGCGCCACCACACCTGTCCCAGTGCCGCCGGGCGAGGCAGCACTGGCGGCCACGCCGCCCGCGCCCGCGACATCGGCCGCCACCGCGCTGACCCCGCCGCCGCGCGAATGGCGGGCCGCCTGGATCGCCACCGTCGCCAACATCGACTGGCCCAGCAAGCCTGGCCTGAGCGCTGAAGCGCAGCAGGCCGAGATCAAGTCCTTGTGCGACACCGCCGTGCGCATCGGCCTCAACGCGCTGATCCTGCAGGTGCGCACCAGCGCCGATGCCCTCTACGAATCCAAGCTGGAACCCTGGAGCGAATACCTCACCGGCACCCAGGGCCAGCACCCCGGCTACGACCCGCTGGCCGTCTGGCTGGCCGAGGCCCGCGCCCGCGGCCTGGAGCTGCATGCCTGGATCAACCCCTACCGCGCGCGGCACAGCACGGCCAAATCCGCGCTGGCCGAGACGCACATCGGCCGCAGCCGCGATTGGGTCAAGCGCTACGGCGACCAGCTCTGGATGGACCCGGGCGAGCCCGCCGCCGCCGAGCAGACCCTGGCCGTGGCGCGCGACATCCTGAGCCGCTATGCCGTTGACGGCATCCACATCGACGACTACTTCTACCCCTATCCCATCAACGATCCGGCCACCAAGCAGGAGGTCGACTTCCCCGACGAACCGAGCTGGCAGCGCTACACGGCCAAGGGCGGKTCSCTGRGCCGCCACGACTGGCGCCGCTACAACGTCAACACGCTGGTGCAGYGYCTGTACGCGCTGGCCCATGAAGTGCGCCCCGGCACGCGCGTCGGCGTCAGCCCCTTCGGCATTCCCAAGCCCGACGCACGCCCGGCCGGCATCAGTGGCTTCAGCCAGTACGACAAGCTCTATGCCGACGTGGAGCTGTGGCTGCGCGAGGGCTGGATGGACTATCTCGCGCCCCAGCTCTACTGGCCGCGCTCGCAGACGGCCCAGTCCTTCGAGCCGCTCTTGCAGGCCTGGCGCGCGTCCAACCCCCTGGGCCGGCCCATCCATCCGGGCCTGTTCACCAGCCGCATCAACGACACCGACAAGAGCTGGCAGCCCGACGAGGTGCTGGCTCAGATCGACATCATCCGGCGCGCTTCGCCGGGCAGCGGCCACATCCACTTCAGCATGGCGGCGCTGGCGCAGAACCGCAAGGGCATTGCGGACGCGCTGCGCAGCGGGCCCTACGCGGCGCCCTGACCCGCGCCGGCAACGCAATCTATTCCGCCTCGATCTCCCATTCGCTGGCGTCCAGCTTCGCCAACGTCTCAAGAGTCACCCGCTTGAGCTGATCCAGCCTCGCGGGCGGCAGCTTGCCTTCGACCATGGCCTGTACCATCCAGCGGTCCTCGGTGAACCGCACGCGAACACCATCGACAGTCGCCGTAAGCACGTTGTGCTCGTCCCCCTCTTCGGGAGCCGCTGCATCACCGTCAATGCGGTACAGCGCTTGAAGTGCATCGAAGTCGGGCGCCTCGTCGTGTCGCCAATAGCTTTCCATGCCCGGCCAACCATGATCCCGGCGCCAGAGTTCTTGTCGCGTGTCCCACAGCCGGTTTGGCTTGCGATCGACACGGAGCATCGTCCAACGTTGCCAGTCGAGAGCAGTCAGACGTGTCCAGCGGCCCGTCCCGGTATCCAGTGACCACTGGTCGATGTTGTCCCACGTGCTGCGTTCAGCTCCCCGCCAGATCTCACCTCCGCTGAGAAGGATGGTGCGTCCGTCGTCTGCAAGGCTGGCCGAATGCCGGTGTATCCAACCCGGCCCCTCGCCGCAAGTCGCGACCGGTGCGATGTTCAACGTATCGAGATCGAGGCGAAAGACGGGCGTGAAGCCCACGACACGTTGCTCCTGGTATCCCAGGCAACCCACGATGAAGATGCCCTTGTCCACACGAGTCGCGCTATGGAAGTCCGTCGGTGGAAAGACGTCGCGGCCATAGCCATGAATGGCGATCTCTCCATCCGGATGAAGGATGACGACATCGTTGTAGATGAAGAAGTCCGGGTCGTAGTAGTCCTCATGCTCACCGCCCACATGGACCACGCGTCCGTCCGGCAAGAGGGTCTCACTCTTGCCGAACCGGTGGAAGCACCACATCGGTCCGGATTCAAATGGCGATGGACCCTTGAAGGCCTCATTGCCCATAAACCCGTTGTGGTCTGTTCTCACCATCCACTGCCACAGCTTGTTGTCCAAGCGAACCGGACCACCGGGCCCAGTGCGAGGAGACCGCCATGCGAGAAATTCTTCCCGGCTGATGTCAGGGGGCGGTTCAGCTTTCCTTTGACGGTCGGCTTCCTCCGCTGCGGCTTCGGCTGCCCAGTCATCTTCAGAGTCTTCGTCGTGCATGAAAGTGCGATGCTTCTGGTCACCTATATGCGGGCTCAATCTACATGATTGAGCTGGCAGAAGCGGCGACCACCCCGAGTCCAGAACGGCCGCCCAACGCGCAGTGCCAGGTCTCATGCACCAAGACCTTGGCCCAGGCTTCAATACGCGTAGGCAATCTTGCGCAGCTGCACCTCATAGCCGCGGTCACTGGTGCTCAGCGACGACGAGGTGCTCTTCACGCGCAGATAGACCGCCATGGTCTTGCCCGTCGCGTTGAAGTAGTTGACCTCGGTCTTGCCGTTGACGATGGCAGCGGCCTTGATCAGCTTGCCGCTGGCGTCCAGCAGCTCCATCGTCGCGTTGAAGGAGAAGATATCCAGCAGCGTCGGCGGGTCCAGCGTCAGCGTGGTCTGCAGCGTCGTCGAGGCGGCCAGGTTGATCGAGTAGATGTCGACGTTCTGCGGGTAGGCCGGCTGCAGCGTGCCGCGCACCCGTGCCGGGAACACGTTCAGGTACTGGGCCTGGGCCAGCGTGTCGTTGGGCTCCTTCTCCAGGCGCAAGCCGCGCGCCGCGATGATGGCCTGCTCGGCGTCGACGATGCCGGCACCACAGCCTGTACAGCTGCCCGGGAAGGCGCGCGCGGTGGACCGCATCAAGGAGGCCATGTCCGACGGCAACACCGTCGAGTTGACGGCCGCCATCAGCGCGGCCACGCCGGCGACATGGGGCGCCGCCATGGACGTGCCGCGCAGCCAGCTGTAGGCGTCGGCCACCGGGCCGCTCATGCCGGTGTTGGACAGCGACAGCACGTTGCCGTAGGTCGCGTCGCCGCCGGGCGCCGCGATGTCCACCATGTCGCCGTAGTTGGAATAGCTGGAGCGCGCGCCGACCTTGTTCGTCGCGGCCACGGCCATCACATGCTTGCAGTTGGCCGGCGTCTGCTTGGCGACGTCCTGGTTGTCGTTGCCGGCCGCGACAACGATCACCGCCCCCTTGTTGTAGGCGTAGTTGATGGCCGACTGCGTGATGCTGGCACAGGCCGCCTCGCCGCCCAGCGACAGGTTCATGATCAGCGCCGGGTTGGCGTTGGCCGGCACGCCGGCGACCGAGCCGCCCGCGGCCCAGACGATGCCGTCGGCGATGTCCGACGTAGCACCACCGCATTTGCCCAGCACGCGCACCGGCACGATCCTGGCCTTGGGCGCCACGCCGGTGACGCCCAGCGCGTTGTTGCCCACGGCGGCGATGGTGCCGGCGACATGGGTGCCGTGCCAGCTGCTGTTCTGGGCTGGTTTGTCGGCGCCGCACTGGTTGGCTGTGACGTTGTCGCCGGGGTCGCCGGCATTGCTGTCGCGCCCGCCACCGTCGCCGGCGCGGGTGCTGTCGGTGATGAAGTCATAGCCCGGCAGCAGGTTGGCCGCGATGTCGGCATGCGGCAGTACGCCGGTGTCCAGCACCGCCACGCGCACACCGGAGCCCATGCCGATGTCCCAGGCCTTGGGCGCGTTGATGCCACCGGTCGGGTCGCTCATGTCCCACTGGTTGGCCCAGTTCGTGTCATTGGGCGTGAAGGTGGGCTGCATGACGTGGTCGATCTCGACGGACTCGATGCTCGGGTCCGACAGCTGGATGTCGCGCGCCAGCTGGGCCAGCGCGCTGGCCGGCACGCGCTGGGCGAGGCGGATGACGCGATGGCCCAGTGCGCTCTCGCGATCGAAGGCCACGCGCTGGCCGCGCGCCTCGCTCATGGCCCGAAAGCCCTGCAGCGCCGCCTTGGCGGCCACCGGCGTGCGCGCGCCGTCGCGGAACTTGATGATGAGGCCGGCGGCCTGGGGCTCTGTGCGGGCCTGGGTCTGGCTGGAGGCGGGGTTCATCACGCTCAACAGTGCGGCGGCGATGAAGCTGAGGGCGAAGGGCTTGTAGGTCGGGTGCATGGAAGGCTCCGTGTCAAAGAACCCTCATGCTCGACAGCGCCCGTTGCAGCCCCGCTTCAGTGGCGCACGCGGTTGGTTTCGTTTGTTGCGCGCGCCCCCTAGGGAAGGTCTGCACAAAGCACCCGCATCTGCGCCGGCCTTGATCTGAGGCGGGGTTTTGAAACGGGTGGTCTCATCGACGTGGGATATCGCCGCGTTTCGCGGCGTCCTTGCCGCCACAGCGGCGGATTTCGCGCCTTGCAGGCGCACTCACGCCTGCACCCCACCCAATTGGCGGCGCACCATCCACAGGTTGGACAGCGCGAATAACGTGTGCAGCTGTGCCGTGTTCTTGGCCAGCCCCCGGT